>DILW01000024.1 GCA_002425245.1 Betaproteobacteria bacterium UBA5582
GGCAACGTCCGCCAGTTGCAGAACGTGATTTTCCGGGCGGTGACGATGACCGAAGGCAGCGTCATCAAGGCCGGCGACCTCGAACTGGCGCAGGAAGCAACCCCGGCACTGCCCGGCGAGAGCGGCGATTTCGCCAGCCTGGAAGCGGCCGTCGCCGATTTCGAAAAGAACCTGCTGCAGCGCCTGTACCGCGAATTCCCGTCCAGCCGGCGCCTGGCCCAACGCCTGAACACCTCGCACACGGCCATCGCCAAGCGCCTGCGCCGCTACGGCATTTCATGAAAAAACGGGGGCGGCTGTAAGTTTTTCGCCCCCGGCGCCGACCAAAGGAAAACCCTTCCGGAGTCGACGCATGTTCAAAACACTGATCACCCCCATCCACCGCCTGCTCGCCGGCCTCGACCTGATCGGCCTGTGGCTCGGCCTGCTCGCGCTGCGCATCGTGCTCGGCTGGGAATACTTCGAAGCCGGGCGCGAAAAATTCCTCGGCGACAACTGGTTTGCCGATATCCAGGACCGTTTTCCCTTCCCGTTCAACCTCGTGCCGCCCGAAATCAGCTGGCAGATGGCCACCTGGCTCGAGCTGATCGGCGGCATCGCGCTGGTCCTCGGCCTGGCCACGCGCTTCTTCTCGCTGTCGCTGATCGTCCTCACCGTCGTCGCCATCCTCAGCGTGCACTGGCCGGAAAGCTGGCAGACGCTGGGCGAACTGCTGCAGGGCTACGCAATCAGCGACGACGGCCACGGCAACTACAAGCTGCCTGCGATCTTCCTCGCCATGCTGCTGCCGCTGGTCTTGCAGGGCCCCGGCCGGCTGTCGGTGGACCATTGGCTGCGCCGCCGGACGACGGCGGGCGGCGCTTGAGCTACCATGCCCCATATCCGCAGCCGACCGGGGAGCCTGCCATCATCGATAACGCCTTCGTCGAACACGTCCGCCGCGACATGCTGGCCTTCGCCCAACTCCAGTTGCGCGACGCGGCGCTGGCCGAGGACGCCGTCCAGGACGCGCTGACCGCCGCGCTGACCGGCGGCAAGGACTTCGCCGGCCGCTCGGCGCTGAAGACCTGGGTGTTCGGCATCCTGCGCCACAAGATCGTCGACCTGATCCGCCAGCAGTCACGAACGACGCCGATCTCCGCCTTCGGCGACGACGAGGACAGCCTGGACCAGGCCTTCGACAGCCTGTTCAAGGAAAATGCCCACTGGCAACCGGCGCACCGCCCGGCCGCCTGGGGCGACCCGGAAGCCTCGCTGCGCGACAAACACTTCTGGGCCGTCTTCGACGCCTGCCTGACCCACCTGCCCAAGAACACCGCGCGCGTTTTCATGATGCGCGAATTCCTCGAACTCGATACCGGCGAGGTGTGCACCGCCGCCGGCATCAGCACCAGTAACTGCCACGTAATCCTGCACCGTGCCCGCAGCGCCCTGCGCGGCTGCCTCGAGAAAAGCTGGTTCCTCGCCGGAGAACGCCCATGTTGAGCTGCAAGGACGCCACCCGCCGCATGTCGGAAGCCGAAGACCGCGAGCTTGCCCTGTCCGAACGCCTCGAACTCGGCATGCACCTCGCCCTGTGCAAGGGCTGCCGCAACTACCAGCAGCACCTGCACGTCCTGCGCGAGGCATGCCGGGGATATCGGGACGAACTGACAGGCGATGAGCCCCGGGCGGAAGCGGATTCGGGCGAGCGCTGAACGTCATTTTTGTGGCATGCTTTCGTCGTCAACAACCCACAAAATAACGGAGGAAACCATGAAACTGCTTACCGGGCTGATTGCCCTGTCGCTCTGCGCCGCCCCCCCCGCTATTGCCCAACAAGCCGCCCTGGTCGGCAACTGGACGGCGAAATGGGAAACCAACGGTCGCCCCTATGAAGCCAAACTGAAACTGACCGAGCAAGGCGGCACCTGGAACTCCTCGGCAAAAAGCCGCCGCGACGCCTGCGTCGGCATCGAAGCACCGGTCGAGACCAACTACGTCTCCGACGACGAAATCACCATGAACCTGGCCTTCTCCAAGACGCTGCAAGGCTGCACCGACGTTCTGCTGCGCCTGAAGAAAACCGGCGACAACACCCTGACCGGCGCCCGCGACGTCGGTTCGATCAAGGCCGAGATCGTGTTGACGCGGGATTGAAACGGGCAGGCGCGAACACTTGGGCGGGTTTTCAGGAACAAACCCCGGGCCCACCAGTCCAACCCGGCGTCATTACCATGAACGGGAGATGTCGCCATGCAGAATCTGTCCCATTGGGAACGTAGTTACAGCGTCGGCAACTGGATGCTCGACAACCAGCATCGCAACATCCTCATCCTCTGTCAGCAAACCCTGGACCGGATCGCCGATGAGTTGTCCTTCAACTCGGTGGGCAAGGAGTTGCTGGTGGTCACCACCGAGCATTTCGCCGCCGAGGAAAAAGTCCTCGAAATGACGGGCTACGCCGGCTTTGCCAAGCACCGCGAGGAGCACCGGCGCTGCCTGGCGGCGCTGGAGAAGCAGTTCGCCGACGCCCACGCCGGCTTGATCACAACGAAATCCCTGAGCGAATACCTGCCGCGCTGGTGTATCGGCCACATCATGGAGTCGGATCGCCAGTTCACGCCCTTCATCCAGCGCCTGCACTGAAGCGCTCGACAACCCTATCCAGGGCGCGCGATTCCCGGGACAATCGCGCCTCTGACTTGCCCCGTCTCGCCCGTGCCCACCGCCTACCTCGCCGGCTACCCGCCCAACCTGACCGAACCGGTCGCCCGCCTGCTTGAGCAGGGGCGCCTGGGCGAGGCCTTGCGCAAGAAGTATCCGGAGCCGCACGCGGTACGCACCGACCGCGCCTTGTACGATTACGTACAGGACTTGCGTGGCGAGTTCCTGCGCAATACGCCGCAGCCGAGCAAGATCGTTTTCGACGGCAAGCTGCAGTCGGTCGGCCGGGCGCTGGGCACGCACACCCGTGTGGCGCGGGTGCAGGGCGGCAAGTTGAAGACCAAGCATGAAATCCGGATTGCCGCCGTCTTCCGCGAGGCGCCGCCGGAATTCCTGCGCATGATCGTCGCCCACGAACTGGCCCACCTCAAGGAAGCCGTGCACGACAAGGCCTTCTACCAGTTGTGCCGGCACATCGAGCCGGATTATCACCAGCTGGAATTCGATCTGCGTGTCTATCTCTGCCACCTTGCTGCCGGCGGTGAGGGTTTGTGGCCGGCGATGTCCGGTTTGCGACATCCGGCCTGACAGCACAACCGAACAAACACCACAACCCATTGATTTATTGAGATATAAACGACTGGCACAGCGATTGCTGAAGAGACTCCGAACAGTTTTCATGGAGCCTTCATCGTGGAACTTCCCGTCATCAGCAATAACGCACCTGCCGCCGAAGGCGGTGGCTGTTCTTCCAGCGGTTGCGGCAGTGCGCCGGATGCCCTGGCCCACCTGCCGGACCACATCCGGGCCAAGGTGCAGGACCATCCCTGCTATTCGGAACAGGCGCACCACTATTTCGCCCGCATGCACGTCGCCGTGGCGCCGGCCTGCAACATCCAGTGCAATTACTGCAACCGCAAGTACGACTGCTCGAACGAGTCCCGCCCGGGCGTCGTCTCCGAACTGCTGACGCCGGACCAGGCGATCAAGAAGGTGCTCGCGGTGGCCGCCGAGATTCCGCAGATGACGGTACTCGGCATCGCCGGACCGGGAGACCCCCTGGCCAACCCGGGCCGCACTTTCGACACTTTCCGCCAGCTCTCCGAGAAGGCCCCGGACATCAAGCTGTGCGTGTCGACCAACGGGCTGTCCCTGCCCGAGCACGTCGACGAAATCGCCAAGCACAACATCGACCACGTGACGATCACCATCAACTGTGTCGATCCGGAAGTCGGCGCCAAGATCTATCCGTGGATCTACTGGCAGAACAAGCGCATTTTCGGCATCGAAGGCGCGAAGATCCTCATCGAACAGCAGCAGAAAGGTCTGCAGATGCTGACCGAGCGCGGCATCCTGGTGAAGGTCAATTCGGTGCTGATCCCCGGCATCAATGACCAGCACCTCAAGGAAGTCTCGAAGATCGTCAAGGAAAAGGGCGCCTTCCTGCACAACGTCATGCCGCTGATCGCCGAGGCCGAACACGGCACCTACTACGGCATCATGGGCCAGCCGGAACCGACCCAGGAAATGCTGCAGGAACTGCAGGACGCCTGTGCCGGCGACATGGCGATGATGCGCCACTGCCGCCAGTGCCGCGCCGACGCGGTCGGCTTGCTCGGCGAGGACCGCGGCGACGAGTTCACGATGGACAAGATCGACGTCATGGACATCGACTACGAAGCCGCCATGGTCCGCCGCAAGCAGGTGCACGACGAGATCATCGACAAGCTGGAAGCCGAACGCGGCGTCGCCAAGCCGAAGCCAACCGACATTCCCGAAGGTTCGCGGCCGGTGCTGATGGCGGTGGCCGGCAAGAACGGCCTGGTCGCCGAACACTTCGGTCATGCCCGCGAGTTCCTGATCTACGAGGCTTCGCCGAGCGGCGTGCGCTTCATCAGCCACCGCAAGACCGAGCTTTACTGCGGCGGCATGGACGCCTGCGGCGACGGCGACCTGGTCGAGGCGGGCGGCAGCGAATCGCTGCTTGATCGCAACATCCGGATTCTGTCCGGCTGCGAGGTCGTGCTCTGCTCCAAGGTCGGCTACGAGCCCTGGGCCAAGCTGGAAGCCGCCGGCATCGCGCCGAACGGCGAACACGCGATGGAGCCGATCGAGGACGCCGTCATGGCGGTGTACAAGGAAATCGCGGCGACCGGCAAATTGCTGCCGCAAGCCGACTCTCTGAAGGTGGCGTAAATGGCACTGCAGATTACCGAATCCTGCGTCAATTGCTGGGCTTGCGTCGATGTCTGTCCGAACGACGCCATCTACCAGCCAGATCGCGACGAAGCACCGCACTTCCTGATCAGCGCGGACAAATGCACCGAATGCCTGGGCGACCATGCCGATCCGCAATGCGCCGCGATCTGCCCGATCGAGATGGCCATCGTCAATGAACTGGGCGAGTTCCTCAACCCGCCCGGCTCGCTGACCGGCATCCCGATCGAAAAACTGAAGGAATTCGGACTCTGGCGGGAAGCGGCCTGAGAGACGCCTCGCCAGACCTCCGGTCGCACCCCACCCCCAACGGCCCCTTTGACTCCATAACCAGGAACCCACCCGCATGGCCACCATCACCTTCTACGAAAAACCCGGCTGCAAGGGCAACCTGCGCCAGAAAACCCTGCTCGCCGCAGCCGGTCACACGGTCCAGGCGAAGAGCCTGAAAACCGAGGCCTGGAGCGCCGAACGGCTGCTCCAGTTCCTTGGCAAGCTGCCGGTCGCCCGCTGGTTCAACCCGGCTGCCCCGGCGATCAAGAGCGGCCAGCTGGTGCCCGAGAACATCAGCTTCGAGCACGCCCTGCAGTTGCTGCTGGAGAACCCGTTGCTGATCCGCCGCCCGCTGATGGAAGTCGGCGAGGAACGCATGGTCGGCTTCGACCCCGCGGCCGTCGACGCCTGGATCGGGCTCAACGGCGTCGAGCTGCCGGCCGGCAACATCGAGGCCTGTGTGCACGGACCGGAGGGCCATGGCAGCTGCGGCAGCCACGAGCACGACGAGGAAGAACATGCCGGTTGCGGGACTCACTGACGGCGCTGTCGAGATTGCACCGGGCGTCCACTGGGTGGGCGCCCTCGACCCGCATCTGCGTTCCTTCGACATCATCCTGAAAACCGCCAACGGCACCAGCTACAACAGCTATGTCGTGCGCGGCGAGAGGGGTGTGGCGGTCATCGACACGGTCAAGGAAAGCTTCGCCGAGACCTTCTTCACCCGGCTCGAATCGGTAGCCCGTTACGACGAAATCACCACCATCGTCCTCAACCACCTCGAACCGGATCACAGCGGCGCCCTGCCCGAGCTGCTCAAGCGCGCGCCGCAGGCCAAGGTGTACCTGTCCAGCCGCGCCCAGATGATGTTGAAGGCGCTGCTCAAGCCGAGCGGCGAAAAGCCGCCCGAATACATCCCGGTTACTACCGACGACGAAGTCGACCTCGGCGGGCGCACCCTGCGCTTCCTGCACACGCCCTACCTGCACTGGCCGGACACCCAATGCACCTATCTGGTCGAGGACGGCATCCTGTTCTCCGGCGACATCTTCGGCTGCCATTTCTGCGACGCACGGCTGTTCAACGACCGGGTCGGCGACTTCCGCTTTTCCTTCGAGTACTACTACGCGCACATCATGCGCCCCTTCCGCGAGCACGTGCTCGACGCGGTGGCGCTGATCGAACCGCTCGAACTGAGCACCCTGTGCCCGGCGCACGGCCCCATCCTGCGTACCCAGCCGCGCGACTACCTGCACCGCTACCGCGAACTGGCGACGCCGCGCCTGTTCAACGAAGCGCACGGCGAGAAGACGCTGGTCGTCTTCTACATCTCGGCCTACGGCAACACCCGGCGCATGGCCGAGGCGCTCGCCGCCGGTGCCGAGCGCATCGAGGGCGTGCGCGTCTCGCTGTACGACCTCGAAGGCGGCGAAGCCGGCGTGTTCACCGACCTGATCGAGGAAGCCGACGGCCTCGCCTTCGGCAGCCCGACCATCAACGCCGACGCAGTCAAGCCGGTGTGGGACGTGCTCTCGTCGCTGACCACGGTCAACGTCAAGGGCAAGCTCGGTGCCGCCTTCGGCTCCTACGGCTGGAGCGGCGAAGCGGTACGGCTGATCGAGGATCGCTTGCGCGGACTCAAGCTGCGGGTGCCGGTAGAGGGTCTGCGCATCAAGCTCGTCCCCGACACCGGCGAACTCGACGCCTGCCGCGACCTCGGCGAACAACTGGCGCGCCACCTGACCGGCCGTCTGGAAACCCGCGTCATCGACATGGCCGAACTGGCCTGAACCAGGAGAAAAAGAAATGCCCAAAGCAAAAGTCACCTTCCAGGACATCGGCGTCGCCGTCACCGTTCCCGCCGGCACCCGGCTCATCGAAGTTTCGGAAAAGGTCGGCGCCGGCATCACCTACGGCTGCCGCGAAGGCGAATGCTGCACCTGCCTGACCAAGGTGATTGAAGGCGGCGAGAACCTCGCCCCGCCCAGCGTCCTGGAAGACCAGGTACTGAAGGACAACATGGCCCCGCGCGGCCACCGCCTGGCCTGCCAGGCCCAGATTCTCGGCGGCGAAATCGTCGTCAAGCCCGCCTGAGTGACCCGACAAGATTAAAAGCAAAGCTTCACCCCGACAACAACAGAGAAACCCCGCTAACCCGCTCAAGTAAAAAGGAAACAGCATGGCACTCATCACATTCACCAGCCCGCTGCACAAGGACAAGACGGTTTACGCCGTCGCCGGCAGCAATCGCCAGACCGTACTCACCCTGGCCAAGGAGCATCACATCCCGATCGATTTCGGCTGTGAAAATGGCGACTGCGGCACCTGCCTGGTCAAGGTCTCGTCGGTCGACGCCAAGCGCAGCCCGATGGGCGCGCCGCTCACCGATCACGAAATCCGCGTGCTGCGCGAACTGGGCAAGATCACCCAGGCCGAAGTCGACAAGATGCTGGTCGACGACCTGTGCCCGACCCAGTGGCGTCTCGCCTGTCAGATGGTCCTGCGCGACGAGGACCTGCTGATCGAGTACCCGAGCAAATAAGCATGAACGCCCCGGATCGCCCCCACTACCGGCGCATGCTGCTCGATGCGCTGCTGGCGACGCCGGTCGCCGCCGTGGTCGCGGACGATCCGGAGCGGCCGCTGCTGGCCAGCCTGCTCGCTGGCCAGGCAGTCGGCGAAGGCTGCCTGCCGGCCGACCTGGGCCTCGGCGAAGCCGTTTTCAAGGATCTGCTCGACCACTATTTCCCCGGCTTTGTCCTGCCCCGGCACCCGCGCCAGGTGGACAGCATCCCCGAATGGACCGACCTGCAGCAACTGCTGCTCGACCACCGCGACCGCCAGCGGCCGACCGCCACCCTGGTCGCCAACATCGTCGCCACTGCCTGCGCCGGCCGCGACCACCTGTGGCAGGATCTGGGCCTGAGCAATCGCGATGAGCTGACCCAGCTGATGCGGACCAACTTCCCCAGCCTGGCCCAGGCCAACAGTGGCGACATGAAGTGGAAGAAATTCCTCTATCGCCAGTTCTGCGCCCAGGAAGGCATTTACGTCTGCCCCGCGCCCTCGTGCGGGGTATGCAAGGATTACGCGAAATGTTTTGGACCGGAGAACTGATCGCCCGCAGCGCGCCGATACGCCGCCGCGTCACCGCCGAACGCTCGCCCCTGGCCGAACGCGCCGTTGCCGCCTATGTCGGCCTGGCCATCGGCGACGCCCTCGGCGCCACGGTCGAGTTCATGACCCCCAAGGAAATCCGCACCCACTACGGCGTTCACGAGAACATCACCGGCGGCGGCTGGCTGCGCCTCAAACCCGGTCAGGTCACCGACGACACCACGATGGCCCTGGCGCTCGGCGAATCCATCCTCGCCGCCGGCCGCGTTGACGCACTTGCCGCCGCCGACGCCTTCGATGCCTGGATGCGCGCCAAGCCGGTGGATATCGGCAACACCGTGCGCCGCAACCTGGTCAGCTTTCGCAGCAGCCGCAATCCGGAAGCGCCGCTGTCCGAGCACGACGCCGGCAACGGTGCGGCCATGCGCCTGCTGCCGGTGGCCCTGGCCTGCTACGGCCAGGCCAGGGATGACGTGATCGCCGCCAGCCGGGCGCAGGCCCATGTCACGCACCACAACCCCCTGTCCGACGCGGCCTGCGAAACCCTGATCTTCATGATCCAGGACTTTCTCGCCGGCCGCGACGCGCTCACCGTCGAACGCGAGCACGCCGCCGCCCTGGTTGCTGCCTTCCCGGTCTTCGCCTGGGATCGCAAACACAGCGAGAACCCCAGCGGTTACGTGGTGGAAACCGTACAGGCGGTGTTCCAGTCGCTGTTCGCCACCGAGTGCTTTGAAGACTGCCTGATCGACATCGTCAACCGTGGCGGCGATGCCGACACCACCGGCGCCATCGCCGGCATGCTGGCCGGCGCCCGCTACGGGCTCGACGGCATCCCGCGGCGCTGGCTGCGCAGCCTCGACGAACTGACCCGGGTGCGCTGCGAAAAGCAGGCCGAAGCCCTGATCGCACTGTCCGGAAGGGCTGCCTGACAAGGCC
Source organism: Betaproteobacteria bacterium UBA5582 (assembly GCA_002425245.1). Taxonomy (GTDB): domain Bacteria; phylum Pseudomonadota; class Gammaproteobacteria; order Burkholderiales; family Rhodocyclaceae; genus Azonexus. Next base: position 9,193 of record DILW01000024.1, read on the forward strand.
TTGCGGAAGTGGATGACTTTTGCTGGCGGATTGGGTAAATTCGCGCGCCGCTCACACGGGTTACGCCATGGACAACGACATCCAGATTCGCCTGATACAGGAAGACGATCGCGTTTTTCTCGACATGCCGGACAGCCCGGACAACCCCTGCATTTCCTGCGGCGCCTGTTGCCAGCACTTCCGCATCTCCTTCTACTGCGGCGAGCTGACCGGCGGTAGTGGCGGATTCGTCCCGGTCGAACTGGCGACCATGCTCAACCCGGTGATGGCCTGCATGAAAGGCACCGAAGCCGGCGGCGCCCGCTGCATCGCGTTGCAGGGCACGGTCGGCCAGCCGGGCATCGCTTGCGCCATCTACGCCAACCGGCCGACGCCCTGCCGCGAATTCCCGACCTGGTTCGACGACGGCAGCCCCAACCCCGATTGTCAGCGCCTGCGCGCCGCCATCGGCCTGCCGCCGCTGCAGGCGGTAGCCCCCGCACAGGCGGGTACGGACTGTTGCAAACCGTTACTTGAGGGCGAGCCGGCGCCCCCTTATGCTGTGACCCATGCGCTGAACAGACATCAGCCATGACGGTAGGGTCTCCTCCCCCTCGCCCCGTGACCGTCCAGAAAGCCTCGTACTCCCCCCGGTGCGAGGCTTTCGCCTTTATGGGGCGAGCAAGGCCGCACCCAGGGTTTTCAGGGCGGCCAGCGGCGGCGCCTCGTGCAGGCTGATCATGCCGGTAGGCACCCGGGCGATCTCGGGCGGCACCGTTTCCACCATCAGATCGTCGGCGTGCAGCGACTGCTCGACCACGCGGCGCGGCATCAGGGTCCAGCCGAGGCCGACCGAAACGCAACCGAGAATGCCTTCGAGCGTGCCGAACTCCATCGCATCGGTCAGCGTGTGCCCCTGGCTGCGCTGCCAGGCCAGCGCCCGCGCCCGGTAGGCGCAGCCCTCGCGGAACAGGATCAGCGGCTGCAGCCGCGGATCGCTGCCGGCGGCGTGCACCTGTACCAGTTCCTCGACCACCAGTTCCTCGAACTGCAGGTCGGGATCGACCACCGGCCCGGCGATGAAGGCGCAGTCGAGCTTGTGCTGGCGGACCTTGTCGGCGAGCGCCGCGCTGGTGTCGGTAAACACCCGCAGTTCCATGCCCGGATGGCTGGCCCGCACCGCTTTCAGTGCCCGCGGCAGGTGCAGGGCGGCGAAGGTTTCCATGGCGCCGATGCGCAACTCGCCGGTACTCTCGCCGACCTGGCGCACCGCCGCCGTCGTCTGCCGCTCCAGCATCAGCATGCGCCGGGTGTAGTCGAGCAGCACCCGGCCCGGCGGTGCCAGTTCCAGCCCCCGCCCCTTGCGGAAGAAGAGTTCGGCGCCGAGTTCTTCCTCCAGCCGGCGGATGCGTGCGGTGACGTTGGACTGCACCGTGTTCAGCTTGCGCGAGGCGGCCAGGATGCCGCCTTCCTCGACCACGGCCTGAAAGGTGCGAAGCGCAACCAGCTCCATGACTATCTCCAATAAAGAACGATTCGTTCTTGATAAATCAATTGATGAGATAGCTTAACCCGTTTATTGTTGGCCTACCAACCGGAGACAAAATAATGGACAACCAACGAGAACGACTCAAAGTCCTTGGCGCAGGCATCTTCAGCCTGCTGCTGGCAATGGGCATCGCCCGCTTCGCCTACACGCCGCTGCTGCCCTTGATGCAGCAACAGGCCGGCCTGGGCATTGCCGACGCCGGCTGGCTGGCGGCAATCAACTATGGCGGTTACCTGAGCGGCGCCCTGCTCGCCTCGCTGGTCAGCGACCTGGTATTGAAGGACAAGCTGTACCGGGCCGGCATGATCCTGGCCATTGCCAGCACGGCGATGATGGGCCTGAGCACCGATCCGACGGTGTGGGCAGTGTCGCGCTTCGTCGCCGGCCTGAGCAGTTCGGCGGCGATGCTGTTCGGCACCGGGCTGATCCTCAACTGGCTGATCCGCCACCAGCACCGCAGCGAACTGGGCATCCACTTTGCCGGCATCGGCCTCGGCATCGCCGGCTGCTCCGCCGCCGTGGCGCTGATGCAGCAGTGGCTGGACTGGCGCGAGCAATGGTTCGCGCTGACCGCCCTCGGCTGCCTGCTGGCCGTGCCGGCACTGCGCTGGCTGCCGGCACCGGACACCAGCGGCCTGACCCGCAGCGGTGAAAAACTGGAGGACAACCCGCCGTCGCCGCTGTTCATGCGCCTGTTCATGGCCGCCTATTTCTGCGCCGGCGTCGGCTACGTGGTCAGCGCCACCTTCATCGTCGCCATCGTCGACCGCCTGCCGGGCATGGCCGGCCAGGGCACGCTGGTCTTCCTCGCCCTCGGCATCGGCGCCGCGCCGGCCTGCATCGTCTGGGACCTGATCGCGCGGCGCACCGGCGACCTCAACGCGCTGATCCTGGCCGCCGTGCTGCAGATCGCCGGCATCCTGCTGCCGCTGGCCGGTGGCCTGCCGGCGGCGCTGGCCGGAGCGATGCTGTTCGGCGGCACCTTCATCGGCATGGTCAGCCTGGTGCTCACCATGGCCGGGCGCTACTACCCGACCCGGCCGGCCAAGATGATGGGCAAGATGACGGTCTCCTACGGCGTCGCGCAGATTCTGGCGCCGGCCATCACCGGCTGGCTGGCCGCCGGCCGGGCCGGCGATTACGGCGTCGGCCTCTACCTGGCGGCCGGCGTGATGCTGGTCGGCACCCTGCTGTTGCTGCTGCTGCGGGCGGTCAGCCGGCGCGAGGCCGCAGAATCGGCCTGCGTCTGCCCGCAGGGCTGAGCTTCAGGCCTTGAGCCGCGCCGCCAGCGCGGCGTCCATGGTTGCCAGGTGAGTGGCGAACCAGTCCGGCAGGCCGCGCGCGTAGTCACGGGCCGCCTTCAGGCGACCGGCGGCAACGCCACGGCCGAAGTGCGCCAGTTCGCCGAGCACGCGCAGATGCTCGCTGTTGTGCTCGCCGATGGCAGGAAAGCGGCAGGCTTTCATCAGCTTGCCTTCGTGCTCGAAATGCGCCCGGGTGTGTTCAGCCAATTGTTTGAACAGGGCGGGGAATTCGTCGTCCGCAGCCGTCTGCAGGGCATCGGCGAGGGCGACGAATTCGCGGTGGGTGGCGTCCATCTCGGCCACCCCGAGCAGGAAACGCTCGTCCCAGGGCATCAGATGGCGCCGTGGTTTTCGCGCTTGTTGGCGTTGGTCTTGCCGAGCGCTTCCTCGATTGCCACTTCCGGGTACTTGAAGACGTGGCTCTTGAGCTCCTCGAACACCTTGACCACCTTGTCGGCTGCGCTCATGCCCTTGAAATCGCCCTTCTCCAGCCCGAGGACTTCGCACAACTCGGTCCACACCATGCCCTGGACCATGGGAACGAAAACGACCGGTGCGCCATTGACGGTGTAGATGAAGGGGTTGTCGATGTTCACGGTGTACAGCACGAGCAGGCTGCCCGGCTTGATCTCGGCGCCGTACTTGTCCATCAGTGCGGGGAAGAACTGCAACTCGTCGATGGAACCGACCAGCAGCTTGAGTTCCTCGCCGGCAGTGAGCAGGATGGCCTGTTTCAGGACCTCGACCGGCGGCTTGCGGCGCCCCTGGGCGTCGGCGATTTCGCCTTCCTTGAGGACCAGTTCGCCACGGTAGGCGACCCAACCGGCTGTGCTGGCGGCTTCCTTGAAATTGGCGTTGAAGAACAGCGGCTCGTAACGATCCATCAGCATTTTGGTTTTCCTTCCCTGAGTTGAAATAGTGTCCGTGGCGGGTAGTAGCAATTTCCTTGCCGTGCCGGGAAGCCAGTAGCCGCGGGAATCGCCGGCACCACAGCGCGGCTGTTGTCGACTTTGCGACATCGATCTGCCACAAGGCCACCACACGCAATCAAGACAGACGCGATACACAGAAGGCATAATCGGTGGCTTGAAGCGCCCTCATCCGGAGTCTTCCCAAGTGACCCGATCATGATTCCGCCCTACATCCGCGATGGCATCCTGCTGCGCTCGATCGTAGCCACCCTGCTGGTCTTCTGCCTGGTCGGTCTCGGCACCATTGCCTACGCGGTGAATACCGCCAAGAGCCAGGCCGAGGCGGATTCCCGGGAGCGCATCGAGCAGTTGCTGGGCACGGTGCAAACCACCCTGCGCATTGCCTGCTTCGTCAAGGACCACGAACTGGCCCGTGAGGTCGCCCAGGGCCTGCTCAGCAACGACGTGGTCCTGCGCGTAACGATCAGCGAGAGCGGCACGCTGATGACCGATCTCCGACGCCCCGGCAGCGTCGGCACGACCGCTGCCCAGCGCCTGGTGCGCCCCATTCACTCGCCGTTCGCTGAGGACGAGGTGATCGGCGAAATCAGCCTGACCCCCGACCCTGGGGTGATCGAACGGCACATCCGTGCCGCAACCATCGGCCATACCTGGCAGCTGCTGTGGCAGCTGGCCCTGATCGCCGGGGTCATGGTAATCACCCTGCTCGCTTTCGTGATCCATCCGATTGGTGCGATTTCCCGCGCCCTGCATGCGATGGACCCGACCACCGGCGAACGTCTTGCCATCCCCTCCGGGCACGGCAAGACGGAAATCGGACGCCTGGTGACCGACGTCAATGCCCTCGCCGGCCGGCTGGTCAAGGCGCTCGACGAGGAACGCCAGTTACGCCGGCAACGCGAACTCGACGAACAGAAATACCATGCCATCTTCGACAACGCCGAAAGCGGCATCTTCCTGGTCCAGCGCAACGGCTGGCTGGTCTCATGGAATCCGGCACTGGCCCGCCTGCTGGGCATCGCCCGGAGTGTTGGCGGCAAAGGCGAGCTGGCCTTGCCCGAACTGCCCTGGGCCGACGCCAGCGCCATCGCCATGCTCATCGAGCGCACCTTCGTCACCGGCGAAACCACCCGCGGCGACCTCATCCTGCAGCGTGCCGATGGCGACCAGACATGGATCAACATCGTGCTCAGCCCGGTCGGCAATGATCTGTTGCAGGGGGTGGCGCACGACGTTTCGGCGCTCAAGGAATCGGAAGCGGAGGCACGCCGCCAGGCGATGACCGACCCACTCACCGGGCTGGCCAATCGCGCCAGCCTGGAACAGATGCTGGGCTCGCGGATTCGCCACCACCACCTGAAGGCGGGCCGCGGCTTCACCCTGCTGCATGTCGATATCGACAAGTTCCGCCACATCATCGAAGGCATCGGTGTGCCCGCCGGCGACCAGATCCTGAAGGCAGTCGCCGCGCGCCTGGGCGCCCTGGTCAAGGCGGAAGACACCCTGGCCCGGCTCTCCGCCGACATCTTCGCCATCGTCCTGCAAAACCTGAATGACGACGAGACCGTCGAAAAGGTGGTGGACCGGCTGATGGGCAGCCTGCGCCAGCCGCATCTGGTGGATGGCTCGCCGATCTCCCTGCACACCAGTATCGGCATCACCCTGTTTCCCACCGATGCGGCCGATGCCCCGAGCCTGTTGCGCAACGCCGAGCTGGCCTGCGACAAGGCCAAGAATGCCGGTGGCAACCAGTCGGCATTTTTCGCGCAGAACCTGGCCGAAGCTGCAGAGCAGCGCCGTCACCTGGAAAGCGATCTGCGCCAGGCGGTACGCGAGGGCCAGTTCGAACTGCACTGCCAGCCAATCGCCGACCTGCGCCAGCGCTGTGTCGCCGGCGCTGAAGGACTGATCCGCTGGCGCCACCCGGAACGCGGTCTGGTGCCGCCCGACCGCTTCATCCCGATTGCCGAACAGACCGGATTGATCAACGAAATCGGCCTGTGGGTCGTCGACACCGCCTGCCGCCAGCTCGCCAGCTGGCAGTCGGTGGGAAGCGATTGCTACCTGTCGGTCAATGTCTCCGGCCGGCAGATTCCCGACGGCCTGCCGCCAGCCGCCATCGCCGACGCCATGGCCCGGCACGGTGTAAGCGCGGAACGCCTGGTGCTGGAAATCACCGAAGGCATCCTGCTCAGCAACATTGCCGAGGCCCAGGCCTGGCTGCAGGCGATCAAGCAACTCGGGCTACGCGTCTACCTCGACGATTTCGGCACTGGCTATTCCTCGCTCTCCTACCTCAAGCGCTTTCCGCTCGATACGCTCAAGATCGACCGTTCCTTCGTCCAGGACATGCAGGCAGGCAACAGCGAATACTCGCTGGTCGAGGCCATCGTCGCGATGGCCCGCAGCCTGGGTCTGAAGGTCGTCGCCGAGGGCGTGGAAACGACCGCCCAGCTCGAACTGCTGAGCCGCATGGGCTGCCACCATGCCCAGGGCTACCACCTCTCCCGGCCGTTGCCGCCAGATGATTTCCTGCCGGCGGTCGGCGAGATCAACCGCCGCCTGGCGGCCGGGGAAGCGGGCTGATTCAGGCAGCCAGGGCCGCGCCGCCGATGAACTCGAAGATGTCGGCGTCGATGATTTCCAGGCCGATCTTCCTGCAATAGCGCTTTTCCTTTTCGGTCGGCGTCGCGATGAACACCCAGCCGGCTGGCTGGGCGGCCGAGTAGATGATGTCGGCCATGACCATGCGCTCGGTATCGCGGTTCAGGCGCATGCCCATCAACAGGTATTGCTTGCCCTGGCGCAAGGCCTTGACCTCGGGCGGAATCGAGAAGCCGCCCATCAGTTCGGTGATGAAATCGACGTAGTCGGCGTCGGACGCGATGTAGTCGCCTTCCGGCCGCGGCGTGCCCATCGGCTTGAACAGGATGGGTCGCGAACAGTCGAGCTGCTCGACCCGCTGGTAACGCTCGCCATCCCACGCGAACAACTTGTAGCGGAAGGCGGTGCCGCTGATCCGGGCGACGCCGACGATCAGGTTGTGGGGCACGGCAGCGTAGGAATCCTGGAGCTGGGTGTCGCGATTGATATCGATGACATAGGCCGGCGCCAGCGCCTGCAGCCAGTCGTGCACCGCCGCCCGAGTCCACCGCGTTTCGCCGTAGGTCTTGTTCAGGAAGCGGGTGACCGCGCTGCGGCCGCGCTTGAGTTCGACGTTCATCGCCGCCCGCGGGAATTCGTACATCAGCTTGGGGGCCATCGGCTTGCCGCCATTCATGGCGATGATCAGCGAATCGCTGTCGGCCGGAATCGGGGCGCCGCTTGCGGCATCCTTGACGTCGGCCAGCACGCCGGGGCCGAGATAGGGGACGATGCTGCCGTCGCGCAGGCCGGCCAGCAGTTTTTCGCGCAGTTCAGGGCTCATCTTCTTTTCTCTGGGGGTTGGGTAGGCCTCCCGATGCAAAATTCAGGCCCATTGCCGGAAGCCCTCAGGCCAAGGATCGCGCCCGATTGCCCCGGGCAATGTCGGCTTTACGACACGACAATCGCGCAAGCGGCAGAAACGCGGGCAAACGCAAGAATTTCGGGAAGATAGGCCGAACCGCATACAGCAATGACACAATCGCCTTACAATGTGCATGCTCATTACAAGTAAAGCGCAATGCCTCTGACATCGCACGGGAAATGTCTGGTCCTGCTGGTCTCGCTCCTGCCGCTACTGGCGCAGGCCGGTGAGACGCTGACCCTGGGGGTTTTTGCCTTCCGCCCCAAGCCGGTGATGGCCGAAAAGTACGACCCGCTCGGCCCCTACCTCAGCGACGCCACCCCCGGCCACGACATCCGGGTCGAGTATCTCGACCACGCCGAGATGAACGCTGCGCTTGCCGCCGGACGCATCGATCTGGTGCTGACCAACCCGTCGCACTTCATCCAGCTGCGCCACAACAACCGCCTTTCCGGCGCCATGGCTACCCTGCAGTCGCTGGAAAACGGCAAGGCCACCGCCGAGCTCGGCGGCGTCATCGTCACCCGCGCCGACAGTGCCATCAAGCGCCTTTCCGACATCCGTGGCAGCCGGCTGGCAACACCGGGCGTCGGCGCCATGTTTCTCGGCGGCTACCAGGCCCAGGCCTACGAACTGCTGCAAGCCGGCATCCATCTGCCCGGTGACGCGAAGATCATCCAGACCAGTAGCCATGATGGCGTGATTGATGCTCTGCTGGCCGGCGAAGCCGACGTCGGTTTTGTCCGCACCGGCATACTCGAAACCCTGATCGCCGAAGGCCGGCTGCGCCCCGACCAGCTGCGCGTGGTCAATCCCCTGAGCTACAGTAATTTCCCCTATGTCACTTCGACCCACCTCTACCCGGAGTGGGTCTTCGCGGCATCACCCCGCCTGCCGGACGATCTGGTCAAACGCATCAACCGCGCGCTGCTGATGATCACGCCGGACATGCCGGTGGCAATGGCGATGGGCATCCACGGCTTCACCATTCCCGGCGATTACCAGAACGTTGACCAACTGACGCGTGCCCTGCGCCTTCCCCCCTACGAAACCCCGGATTTCAGCTGGCAGGATGTCTGGCAACGCTACCAGTGGCAGCTGATGGCCGGCACCCTGGCCCTGCTGCTCATTTCCCTGCTCGCCCTCCGGCTGTGGCACTTGCGGCGTGTCCGCAGCCGCGAGGCCGAGCGACTGCAGACGATCACCGACACCATCGCCGACGGCATCTACGTGCTCGACCGCAACGGCCAGGTCAGCCTGGTCAACCCCGCGTTCACCGAAATTCTCGGTTATTCGACCAAGGAAATCATCGGCGCCATCGGTCACGACCTCTTCCACCACCACGGCAGTGAGCCCGTGCCGCTGGCCCAGTGCCCGTGGTTCGACAGTGTGCGCCACGGTCGGGATTTCCTGGGCGAAGTGCAGTTCCGTCACCGCAACGGTAGCCTGATCGACGTGTACATCGCCGCCCGACCGATCCGTGACCCCGATGGGCACCCCACCGGTGGCTCGGTCACCGCTTTCCACGACATCCGCGAACGCAAGCAGACCGAGGCCGAACTGCAGCGCCACCGCGAACATCTGGAAAGCCTGGTCGACGAGCGCACCATCGCGCTCCGGCGGGCCAGCGAAACTGCCGAAAGCGCCAGCCGCGCCAAGAGCACCTTCCTCGCCAACATGAGCCATGAGCTGCGCACGCCGATGAACGCGATCATGGGCATGACCAGCATGATCCTGCGTCAGCAGCAGGACCCCCAGTTGCGCACGCAACTGGGCAAGATCGAGACCGCGTCGAAACACCTGCTGCACGTGATCAACGACGTTCTCGACATTTCCCGGATCGAGGCCGACCGCCTGCAACTGGAGGAAATCGACTTCCTCCCCGGCAGTCTGTTCGAGAATCTGAACAGCCTCACCGCCGAACGGGCCGCCGACAAGGGACTGAAACTGAGCCTGGAACTCGACCCGGACCTGAGCGGCCGGTCACTGATTGGCGACCCCTTGCGTCTGGGGCAAGTGCTGCTCAACCTGACCGGCAATGCCATCAAATTCACTCGCCAGGGTACGGTCAAGGTACGCGGCAAGGGCAGCGCTATCGTCGATGGCCGGATCGAGGTGCGCTTCGAGGTCGAGGACAGCGGCATCGGCATCGCCCCGGAGGCGCTGGAGCGACTGTTCACCCCGTTCGAGCAGGCCGACAACTCGATGGCCCGCAAGTACGGCGGCAGCGGCCTTGGCCTGGCCATCAGCAAGCGCCTAGTCGAGTTGATGGGCGGGCGTATTGGCGTGCACAGCACCCCCGGCCTGGGTAGCACTTTCTGGTTCACCGTCCGCCTGCGCGCCAGTGACCGGCAGCAGTCGATGCCCGAACCCGGACACGCAGCCGAACTGCACATCGCACGTGAATTCCCCGGCGCCCGCATCCTGCTCGCCGAAGACGAGCCGATCAACCGCGAGGTCTCGCTGGGCCTGCTGGAAGATTGCGGGCTGTGCGTGGACACGGCGGAAGACGGTGCGGCCGCGGTGGCGCTGGCCCGCCGCAGCGATTACGACCTGATCCTGATGGACATGCAGATGCCAACGATGAACGGCGTCGAGGCAACGGCGGCGATCCGCGCAGCATCGCTGAACATGGATACGCCGATCATCGCCATGACCGCCAACGCCTTTGCCGAGGATCGCCTGCGCTGCATGGCCGCGGGCATGAACGACCACCTCGGCAAACCGGTTTCCCCGGAGCGCCTGTTCGAGACCCTGCTCAAGTGGTTACGGCGCGGCCACAGCCTGCCGGCCGACAGCGCCGACTAAGGCCGGCGCCCCGGTTCAGCGGGTAGACAGGCTGACGTCGGCGACCCCGCCGATGACCAGGAATTCATCCTCACCGCGCAACACGCCGGGCAGCAGGCCACAGTAGAAGAAAATCTTGGTCAGCGGCACCTCGACGGCGATGATGTAGTCGCCGAACTCGCAGGCCCGCTCACGGCTGCAGGTGAACGAGGAAAGGTTGTTGAGCAGGATGGTGTAGCGCCCGTCCGCGCCCCGGTCCAGGATCTCGTGGTCGCCGACCCGGTTGATGCCGCGGTACAGGGTGACATGGCGCGCCCCCTGATGGCGCCGCGTCAGCTCGTGCTGGCAATAGGTGTAGACCAGGTCGAACTGCGACTCCAGGGCGCTGGTGCCGTACAGGCCCTGCGAACGCATTTCCAGGTAGCGCCCCCAGGCATCGCCTGAAGTTTCGCGTAAGGGCTGCCCGTGCCAGCGCGGCAACAGCCCGAAACGCGACTCGACCCAGCCCTTGAGTACAGCCCCCTCGCGACTGTCGGCATCGAAGCTCCAGCCGCGGATCATGCGCGCGTAGTTGGCGCGGGCGCGTGCCTTGCGGTTACCGGTAAAGCCCATTTCCTCCGGCCATTCGAGCTGGAAATGCACGGTCAGGTAATCGCGGAAGACTTCCCCGCGCACCGCTGGATCGTCGCCGGCTTCGGCCAGGCGGCGGAACAGGTCGCGGTGCAGCTCGGCCACGCCGTCGAGCAGGAGCGGCGACGGGTGACGCTGGTAGGTCAGGCTGCCGAGCACCACCGCCGGCAGGTTGCAGCGGTTGATCGGCAGCCGCGCCCGCCGCGGCAGGGTCGCCCGATCATTGCCGCCGGTAACCGAATTGACCGTTTCCGTCCCCGCCGATTTGTCGTCACCCCGACACTGAGCCGGCGCTTTGTCGCAAAGCAGCGCCTCACCATGCGCCGGGCCATTTTCTATTTTCATTTATAAATCAATGATTTGTGGTCTGCCAGCCGACCTGGCACGCAACGTGCAGATGGTCAGTCGCGACACTCACCAATTCCGTTTCAAATCGACTGACAGACTAAGGAGATTACACCATGGCAAAACTGCGTCAATGCGCCATTTACGGCAAGGGCGGCATCGGCAAGTCGACCACCACCCAGAACCTGGTGGCCGCCCTCGCCGAGTCCGGCAAGAAGGTCATGATCGTCGGCTGCGACCCGAAGGCCGACTCCACCCGCCTGATCCTGCACAGCAAGGCCCAGACCACCGTCATGCACCTGGCTGCTGAAGCCGGTTCGGTCGAAGACCTCGAACTCGAAGACGTCCTGTCGGTTGGTTTCGGCGGCGTCAAGTGCGTCGAGTCCGGCGGCCCGGAACCCGGCGTCGGCTGTGCCGGCCGCGGCGTCATCACCGCCATCAACTTCCTGGAAGAAGAAGGCGCCTATGACGAAGACCTCGACTTCGTCTTCTACGACGTCCTCGGCGACGTGGTCTGCGGTGGCTTCGCCATGCCGATCCGCGAAAACAAGGCCCAGGAAATCTACATCGTCTGCTCCGGCGAAATGATGGCCATGTACGCCGCCAACAACATCGCCAAGGGCATCGTCAAGTACGCCAACTCCGGTGGCGTGCGTCTGGCCGGCCTGATCTGCAACAGCCGCAACACCGACCGCGAAGACGAACTGATCATGGCTCTGGCCTCGCGCCTCGGCACCACCATGATCCACTTCGTGCCGCGCAACAACGTTGTGCAACACGCCGAAATCCGCCGCATGACCTGCGTTGAATACGATCCGACCCACAAGCAGTCCGACGAGTACCGCGCCCTGGCCTCGAAGATCGTCAACAACACCAACTTCGTCATCCCGACCCCGGTCGAGATGGAAGAGCTGGAAGAGCTGCTGATGGAATTCGGCATCATGGAAGCGGAAGACGAAACCATCGTCGGCAAGACCGCTGCCGAACTGGCCGCCTGATATTCGCCATCGGGATCGCCGCTCCGGCGGCATCCCACGGAATTTTCAATACCCACTGTGGCGTCGTGCACAGATAGATGCCGGCGCAACGAAAGGAGTTTCACATGGCAGCGCTTACCCGCGAAGAATCGGCCGCCCTCATTGCCGAGGTGCTGGAGATTTACCCCGAGAAGGCCAAGAAGGATCGGGCCAAGCACTTGATGGTCAACGACACCACCCTGGAGTCGTCGAAGAAGTGCATCACCTCCAACCGCAAGTCCCTGCCGGGCGTCATGACCATGCGTGGTTGTGCCTACGCCGGTTCCAAGGGCGTGGTCTGGGGTCCGATCAAGGACATCATCTCGATCTCGCACGGTCCCGTCGGCTGCGGCCAGTACGCCCGCGCCGGTCGCCGCAACTACTACGTCGGCACCACCGGTGTCGATGCCTTCTGCGAACTGAACATCACCTCGGACTTCCAGGAACGCGACATCGTCTTCGGCGGTGACAAGAAGCTGGCCAAGCTGATCGAGGAAATCGAAATCCTGTTCCCGCTGAACAAGGGTATCTCGGTGCAGTCGGAATGCCCGATCGGCCTGATCGGCGACGACATCGAAGCCGTCTCCAAGAAAGCTGCTGCCCAGATCGGCAAGCCGGTGATCCCGGTTCGCTGCGAAGGCTTCCGCGGTGTTTCGCAGTCGCTCGGCCACCACATCGCCAACGACTCCGTCCGTGACTGGATCCTCTCCAACCGCGACGGTCAGGCTTTCGAAACCACCCCCTACGATGTTGCCATCCTCGGCGACTACAACATCGGCGGCGACGCCTGGGCTTCGCGCATCCTGCTCGAAGAAATGGGCCTGCGCGTGGTTGCCCAGTGGTCCGGCGACGGCACCCTGGCGGAAATGGAAAACACCCCCAAGGTCAAGCTGAACCTGCTGCACTGCTACCGCTCGATGAACTACATCAGCCGGCACATGGAAGAGAAGTACGGTATTCCCTGGATGGAATACAACTTCTTCGGCCCGACCAAGATCAAGGAATCGCTGCGCAAGATCGCTTCCTTCTTCGACGACAAGATCAAGGCTGGCGCCGAGGCTGTCATCGAGAAGTACACGCCGATGATGGACGAGGTCATCGCCAAGTACAAGCCGCGCCTGGAAGGCAAGAAGGTCATGCTCTACGTCGGCGGCCTGCGTCCGCGTCACGTGGTCGGCGCTTACGAAGACCTGGGCATGGAAGTGGTCGGCACCGGCTACGAATTCGCGCACAACGATGACTACGACCGCACGATCAAGGAAATGGGCGACGCCACCCTGATCTACGACGACGTCACCGGCTACGAGTTCGAAGAGTTCGTCAAGGCCTGCAAGCCCGACCTGATCGGCTCCGGGATCAAGGAAAAGTACGTCTTCCACAAGATGGGCATTCCGTTCCGCCAGCTCCACTCCTGGGATTACTCGGGCCCGTACCACGGCTGCGATGGCTTCGCCATCTTCGCCAAGGACATGGACCTGACGCTGAACAATCCCTGCTGGAACATGATGAAGGCCCCGTGGGACAAGGCCCCCGTCGCTGCAGAACAGAAGGCTGCCTGATCAGGCGGCAATCCTAAACTTACGCCCGTATCCACGGATTGGTGGTGCGGGCGAAGGAGATCAAGATGCAAACCGTAGAGAAAATCAAGCCGTGTTTCCCGCTGTTCCGCGATGACGACTACAAGGAAACGCTGAAGGGCAAGAAAGTCTTCGAAGAAGGCCACGCCCCGGACAAGGTCCGCGAAACCTTCGAGTGGACCACCACCAAGGAATACCAGGAACTCAACTTCAAGCGCGAAGCGCTGACGGTCAACCCGGCCAAGGCCTGCCAGCCGCTCGGTTCCGCCCTGTGCGGTCTGGGCTTCAAGAAGTCCCTGGTGTACATCCACGGCTCGCAAGGCTGTGTGGCTTACTTCCGCACCTACTTCAACCGCCACTTCAAGGAACCGATCGCCTTCATCGCCGACTCGATGACCGAAGATGCAGCCGTGTTCGGTGGCCAGAAGAACGTCCATGAAGGCCTGGCCAACGCGACCAAGCTCTACGACGCGGAAATGATCGCCATGTCCACCACCTGTATCGCCGAAGTCATCGGCGACGACTTGAACGCGTTCATCAACAACGCCAAGAACGAAGGTCATCTGGACAAAGACTTCCCGGTACCGTTCGCCCATACCCCGTCGTTCGTCGGCAGCCATGTCACCGGCTGGGACAACATGGAAGAAGGCATCCTGCGCTACTTCACGCTGAACACCATGGAAGGCAAGGTCATCGGCTCCAACGGCAAGATCAACATCGTGCCGGGCTTCGAGACCTACCTCGGCAACTACCGTGTGATCAAGCGCTACCTGAAGGAAATGGACGTCGCTTACACCATGCTGTGCGACCCGGAAGAAGTGCTCGACACCCCGGCTGACGGCGAATTCCGCATGTACGCCGGCGGCACGACGATGGACGAGGTCAAGGATGCGCCGAACGCCATCAACACCTTCCTGATCCAGCCGATGACCTGCGAGAAGACGAAGAAGTTCGTCGAAAACACCTGGAATCACGAAATCCCGAAGACCAACATCCCGATGGGTGTGGAATGGACCGACGAGTTCCTGATGAAGGTCTCGGAAGCCACCGGCAAGGAAATCCCGGCTTCCATCAAGCTGGAACGCGGCCGCCTGATCGACATGATGACCGACTCGCACGCCTGGCTGCACGGCAAGAAGATGGCCATCTACGGCGATCCGGACTTCCTGATGGGCATGGTCAAGATGATGATGGAATTCGGCATCGAGCCGACCCACATCGTCTGCCACAACGGCGGCAAGAAGTGGGCGAAGGCCATGGAAAAGCTGCTCGCCAGCTCGCCCTACGGCGTCCATGGCAAGGTCTACCCGGGCGCCGACCTGTGGCACCTGCGCAGCCTGTGCTTCACCGACAAGCCTGACTTCCTGATCGGCAACAGCTACGCCAAGTTCATCCAGCGCGACACCGTGCATAAGGGCAAGGAGTTCGAAGTTCCGGTCATCCGCATCGGCTTCCCGATCTTCGACCGCCACCACCTGCACCGGATGACGACGCTGGGCTACGAAGGCGCCATGTACGTCCTGACCACCCTGACCAACGCGGTTCTCGAACGTCTCGACGACGAAACCCGCGAAATGGGCGTCACCGACTACAACCACGATCTGGTCCGCTAACCCGCAGCCAGGAGCCGGGCGGTTCGCCGCCCGGCTCGCCACCGGAGCAAGCAATG
>DILW01000047.1 GCA_002425245.1 Betaproteobacteria bacterium UBA5582
GCCACCGTGTTCGGCGGCCCAGGCCTGGGCGGCGGGGATGTCGATGCCGGCTTCGTTGACCAGCGTCGCCGTGTGGTCGGCGATGGCGATGACGCGGGCGCCGGCGGCACGGAACAGCCGGGCGGCGATACCGCCGACGTTGCCGAAGCCCTGGACGACAACGCGCGCGCCTTCCATGGCGATGTGCTGGCGTTTGCCGGTTTCGCGGGCGCACAGGTAGACGCCGCGGCCGGTGGCTTCCTGGCGACCGAGACTGCCGCCGAGGGCGATCGGCTTGCCGGTGACGACGCCGGTGGCGGTGCCGCCGCGGTTCATCGAGAAGGTGTCCATCATGATCGCCATGGTCTTGGCGTTGGTGCCGACATCGGGCGCCGGGATGTCGCGGTCGGGGCCGATGATCAGGCCGATTTCGGAGGTGAAGCGGCGGGTGACCCGGTGCAGTTCAGCCTTGCTCAGGCTGTTCGGATCGACGCGGATGCCGCCCTTGGCGCCGCCGAAAGGCAGGCCGATGGCGGCGTTCTTGACGGTCATCCAGCCGGCCAGTGCCATCACTTCGTTGAGCGTTACCGCCGGGTGGAAGCGGATGCCGCCCTTGCCCGGGCCGCGCGACAGGTTGTGCTGGACGCGGTAGCCCTCGAAGTGGGCGATGGTTCCGTCATCGCGCTCGATTGGCACGTCGACGATCAGCGTCCGCTTGGGATGCTTCAGGGTTTCGATCCAGCGTTCCAGCGCGCCGAGGTGCGGGCGTACCCGCTCGATCTGTTCGATGAAGCTGGCCCAGGGTTCGGGCGCCGCCGGGTTGAGGTAGGACAGGCCGCCAATGCGGGCGAGATCACCGGTTTGCGCATTCATTTTGCTCTCCTGTGGGTCAGACGGCACCAGCTTCGCGGTCGCGCCGGGCGCGCTGCATGAACCAGACCAGCGCCAGCAACATCAGCGTCGGGATGAAGATCCATTCCTTGTCCGGGCGGCCCGGGTTCGGCACCTCGATGTACTTGAGGTTGAAGCCCTGTTCGAGGCCGAGCTTTTCCGCCGGGCTGCCGAAGCGTACCGCAGCGACCTGGACCTGGTCACCCAGCGACATCACGGTCAGGCCCATGCGGCCGAGGCGTTCGCTGGCCTTGCCCGGTTCGCCGAGCGACAACAGCACGCCCTTGGTGACCTCCTGGCCTTCCAGGGTCAGCCCTTCGACCCAGACGCGCAGCTTGGCGTTGCGCGGGGCTTCCTCGACCAGACGACTGAGTTCTGTCGGTGCAACTTCCTCGAACGGCGGATAGATCATGTCCATCCAGAAGCCGGGGCGGAACAGGCTGAAGGTGACCAGCAACAGCAACAGCGTTTCGTGGATGCGGTTGCGGGTGACAAACCAACCCTGTGTTGCCGCCGCGAACATCAGGCTGGCCAGGGTCGCACTACCGATGGTCAGGAACAGGTGGAAGGCATCGGTGATGCCGATCAGCAGCAACTGCGTATTGAAGATGAACATGAACGGCAGGATCGCCGTCCGCGCGCTGTAGCCGAAGGCGGTGAAGCCGGTCTTGATCGGGTCGCTCTTGGCGATGCCGGCGGCGGCGTAGGAGGCGAGCCCTACCGGCGGCGTCACGTCGGCCATCAGGCCGAAGTAGAAGACGAACAGATGGACGGCGATCAGCGGCACGAGCAGACCGCTCTGGGCGCCGAGCTCGACGATCACCGGGGCCATCAGCGTGGACACGACGATGTAGTTGGCGGTGGTTGGTAGGCCCATGCCGAGGATCAGCGAAATCACCGCAACCAGCACCAGCATAACCATCAGATTGCCGCCGGAAAGGATTTCAACCAGTTCGGTCATCGCCAGACCGACGCCGGTCAGCGTCACGGTGCCGACAATGACGCCGGCCGTGGCGGTGGCGATGCCGATACCGATCATGTTGCGGGCACCGGTGACCAGACCGTCGAACAGGTCCTTGAAGCCCTGGCGGCCGGCGGCGACGAACTCGCCCTGACCGCGGAAGAAGGCAAACAGCGGCCGCTGGGTGACCAGGATGAACATCAGGAACAGCGTCGCGTAGAACGCCGACAGCGCGGGCGAGAGTTGCTCGACCATCAGGTTCCAGACGAGCGCGGCGACTGGCAATAGGAAGTGCAGACCGGACTTCAGCGTCGGCCCGATTTCCGGCAGGTATTCCATCTTCTCGTCCGGCTTGTCCATGTGCAGTTCCGGATAGCGGGCGGCAAAGCGGACGATGGCGATGTAGGCACCGAGCATCAGCAGGCCGACGATGGCAAAGGCAGCGTCACCGGCCAGATCCTTGATCCAGCCGAAGCCGAAATAAACGATGGCCGACAGGATGATCAGGCCGGACACCGTCATCAGCGTCGACGTCAGCGCCTTCTGCCAGGGCAGCGGTTCGCGGCGCGGCAGCCCCTGCAGCTTCATCTTCAGGGCTTCCAGGTGCACGATGTAGAACAGCGCGATGTAGGAAATCAGCGCCGGGACCACCGCGTGCTTCATCACCTCGACGTAGGAGATGCCGACGTACTCGACCATCAGGAAAGCCGCAGCCCCCATCACCGGCGGCATGATCTGGCCGTTGACCGATGACGAGACTTCGACCGAGGCGGCCTGGTCGGCGCGGTAGCCGACGCTCTTCATCAACGGGATGGTGAAGGTGCCGGTGGTGACGACGTTGGCGATCGACGAACCGGAAATCAGGCCGGTGCTGGCCGAGGCGACCACCGCAGCCTTGGCCGGGCCGCCCTTCATGTGGCCGAGCAGGGCAATCGCCGACTTGATGAAGTAGTTGCCGGCGCCGGCGGTTTCGAGCAGGGCGCCAAAGAGCACGAAGAGGAAGATGAAGCTGGCCGAAACGCCGAGCGCCACGCCGAAGACGCCTTCGGTGGTCAGCCAGATGTGGCTCATGCCCTTGGCCAGTGAGGCGCCGCGGTGGGCGATGACTTCGGGCATGTACTGGCCGAAGAAGATGTAGATCATGAAAACGATGGCCAGGATCACCATCGGCAGGCCGAGCGCGCGGCGGGCGGCTTCAAGGAGCAGGGTCAGACCGACCACGGCGACGGCCAGGTCGAGGTCGGTGGGCATGCCGGGGCGCTGCGCCAGTTCGTTGTAGAACAGGAACAGGTAGCTGGCGCAGAAGGCCGCTACAGCAGCGAGCAGCCAGTCGATGGCCGGCACGTAGGCGCGCGGCGAGCGTTTCCACGCCGGGTAGGCGGCAAACGCGAGGAAGACGGCGAAAGCCAGGTGGATGGCGCGCGACTGGGTATCGTTAAGCACGAAGATGCCCAGCGAGAAGGGCAGGGGCGAGGCGATCCACAATTGGAACAGCGACCAGGCCAGGGCGATGGCGACCAGTAGCTGGGCGGCGATGCCGGTCGGTTTTCTGCCGCCGGTATCGGCTTCGGCGACGATCTGTTTGAGTTGTTCTTCGCTCAGTTCATGAACGCTGTTGTTTTTTTCCGGGCTGGTCATGCTGCGGTTCTCCGGGTTCGGGCAGGGGGTAAACGCAGCAAGACGCCTGCGGCGCCTTGCTGAGTGTTGCTTCCTTGGTCGGCATCGTCAGGACGCCCGGACGGTGCCGACCGCAGGCAGGATTACATCCAGCCCTTTTCCTTGTAGTACTTGACCGCACCGTTGTGCAGCGGGGCCGACAGGCCGTCCTTGATCATCGTCTTCGGGTCGAGGTTGCCAAAAGCCGGGTGCAGCTTCTTGAACTCTTCGAAGTTCTCGAACACGGACTTGACCAGGGTGTACACCACTTCGTCCGACACCTTGGCCGACGAAACGATGCTGGCAACGACGCCGAAGGTCGTGGTCGGGTTCGGGTTGTTGGCGTACATGCCACCCGGAATGGTTGCCTTGGCGTAGTACGGGTAGCTGCCGATCAGCTTGTCGACACCGGGGCCGGTGACGTTGACCAGCTTGGCGCCGCAGGTCGTGGTGACGTCCTGGATGTTGGCAGCCGGGTGGCCGACGACGAAGGCGAAGCCGTCGATCTTGTTGTCGCACAGGGCGGCGCCGTGCTCGTCAGGCTTCAGTTCCGAGACCAGCGAGAAGTCGGCGTTCTTCATGCCGATGGCCGGCAGCAGCACTTCCATGGTGGCGCGCTGGCCGGAGCCGGGAACGCCGATATTGAAGCGCTTGCCCTTGAAATCCTCGAACTTGGTCACGTTGGCTTCCTTGCGCGAAGCGATGGTGAGCGGTTCCGGATGCAGGGCAAAGACGGCGCGCAGGTCGCTCATTGCACCGCCATCCTTGAACTGGTTCAGGCCTTTGACGGCGTTGAACTGGACGTCGGATTGCGAAACGCCGAAATCGAGTTCGCCGGCCTTGATGGTGTTCACGTTGTACACCGAGCCGCCAGTGCTTTCGACCGAGCAGCGGATGCCGTGCTTGGCGCGATCCTTGTTCATCAGTCGGCAGATGGCGCCGCCAGCGGCGTAATAAACACCAGTGACACCGCCGGTACCGATGGTGACGAATTTTTGCTGGGCCATGGCGGGCGAGGCGCCAAGCGTGCCGATGACGGCGAGGGCTGCGGCCAGTGCGGTGATTTTCTTCATGTTCTCTCCTTGTGGGCTACGTGAAAGATTTGTCTCCGGGTGCCGGCTCGGCTTTTGACCATTGGCAGTCGGCCGTTACGGCGCGTATGTGGTGCACGGTCCCACAGAATGCGGGGGTGGGGGATTGGGGTAAACCCCGATGTTCCCGTGGGTGAAATGTGTTCATGTGACAGTCTGTAAGCAGTGTGCTGGCTCTCTGTCTTTCCTTTTCACTGAGACCTATAATTGCGCTCATGGTTTCAGTTGCCCACTCCGTCGCTGCACAAAGCGATTTCGAGCAGTTCCTTGCCGTTCTCTCCGCCGGGGTGCCGACTGGGGATGTCGAGCGTCTGAAGGACGCCGTCGCCTACGCCTGGGAGCGCTACGGCGAGCGTTCGCTCGGCAGCGGCGAGCGGGTTTGGTCGCATGCGCTGGGCATGGCGGTGATCATCGCCGGTCTCAAGCTGGACGTCGAATCGCGCATCGCCGCGCTGTTGTTTGCCATTCCCGCCCAGGACGAGCTAGGCATTACCCATATCGAGGAAAGGTTCGGCAAACCGGCCGCCCATCTGGTCCAGGGAATTTCGCGCCTCAACCGCCTGCGCCCGATCGCCAAGGGCTTCGTCGCCGTCGATATCGAGGCCGGCGAGAGCAACCCGGCCGAAATGCGGGCCCAGGTCGAGGTCCTGCGCAAGATGCTGCTGGCCATGGTCGAGGACATCCGCGTCGTGCTGCTGCGCCTGGCTAGCCGCACCCAGACTCTGCGTTTCTATGCGGCCAACCCCGACGAACTGCGCGTCCAGGTCGCCCGCGAGACGCTTGAACTGTATTCGCCGCTGGCCAACCGGCTTGGGGTCTGGGAATTGAAATGGGAACTGGAGGACCTCTCCTTCCGCTTCATCCACCCGGACATCTACAAGACGATCGCCAAGCAACTCGACGAAAAGCGCAGCGAGCGCGAAGCCTTCATCACCGACGCTGTTGACCGCGTCCGCGCCGAACTGGCCGAGGCCGGCATCGCTCAGGCGGAAATCTACGGCCGGCCGAAGCACATCTACAGCATCTGGAACAAGATGCGCAAGAAGGGCGTCGGCTTTGCCGAGGTCTATGACGTGCGCGCCCTGCGCATCATCGTCGACGACGTCAAGGACTGCTACACCGCGCTCGGCATCGTGCACAACCTATGGACGCCGATTTCCAAGGAATTCGACGACTACATCTCGAAGCCCAAGGGCAATAACTACCGCTCGCTGCATACGGCGGTCGAGTGTCCCGACGGGCGCAGCCTGGAAATCCAGATCCGCACCTGGGACATGCACAAGCACGCCGAGCTCGGCGTTGCCGCCCACTGGCGCTACAAGGAAGGCGCCAAGGCGCCAGGCGCCGACGCCTACGACGAGAAGATCGCCTGGCTGCGCCAGCTGCTGACCTGGAAGAACGAGGTCGCCGACAGTTCGGACTGGGTCAATCACTACAAGCAGGCGGCGCTCGACGAGACCATCTACGTGATGACGCCACAAGGGCGGGTGGTCGACCTGCCGTCGGGTTCGACCCCGGTCGACTTCGCCTATCGCGTGCATACCGACCTCGGCCACCGTTGCCGCGGGGCCAAGGTCAATGGCCAGCTGCTGCCGCTCAATACGCCGCTGGAAACCGGCCAGCAGGTCGAAATCCTGACCGCCAAGCTGGGCGGTCCGTCGCGCGACTGGCTGAATCCGGCGCTCGGCTACATCCATACCAAGAGCGCCCGGCTCAAGGTGCGCAACTGGTTCTCGACCCTGGCCCTGGAGGAAACCCTGGCCGAAGGGCGGGCGGTGATCGCCAAGGAACTGCAGCGGGCCGGCCAGACTGGCGCCAATGTCGAGGAACTAGCACGCAAGCTTGATTTCGCCAAGGCCGACGACCTGTACATTGCGGCCGCCCGTGGCGACCTCAACCAGCGTCAGTTCCAGTCGGTGGTTCGGGGCGACGCCTCGCCCGAAGCGCTCGCGCCCGATACGGTTGAAGCCAAGCCGCGCAAGCCGGTCGAAGGCAATCAGGGTATCCTCATCGTCGGCGTGGACAAGCTGCTGACCCAGCTCGCACGTTGTTGCAAGCCGGCACCGCCGGACGAAATCCAGGGTTTCATCACGCGCGGCAAGGGCATCTCCATCCACCGCGCCGATTGCAGCAACTTCGCCAATCTCGCCGCCCTGCATCCGGAACGGGTCATCGAAACCGATTGGGGAACCGAAACCACCGGCGTCTTCGCCTGCGACATCGTCGTCGATGCGCACGACCGCCAGGGCCTGCTGCGCGACATCTCGGAAATCTTCGCCCGCGAAAAACTCAATGTCGTCGGCGTCAATACGCAGTCGCGGCAAGGCAACGCGCACATGAGCTTTACCGTCGAAATCACCAATCTGCGCCACCTGCAGCGCACGCTGGCCCTGATCCACGAGGTCGAGGGTGTGGTCGGCGTCCGCCGTGCCTGAAATCCGGGAGCATCAATGAAGGGAAACATCGCAGCCATCGTGTTGATCGTCGTCGGCGTCATCGCCCTCGGCGCCAATCTCGATCTGTTCCACGTCAATATCTTCGTGCTGCTCAGCACCTGGTGGCCGCTGATTCCCATTGCCGTTGGCCTGGCCATGCTGTTCTCACCAGACGGCCGCAAGGGCCGTTGATTTAGCGCGCGAGCAACAGCGGGGCGGCAGCTTCCAGATCGTTCTTGCGTAGCAGGCCGAGTTTCTGGCCGACCACCCGGCCATGGCGATCGACGAACAGGGTGAACGGCAGCCCGGCGCGCGGATTGCCCAGCATCTGCATCATCTGCGGGCCATTCGGGCCGGACAGGAACACCGGGTAGCGGATCGGGAAATCGGCGGCAAAAGCCTTGACCGCAGCGGGGTCGTCCTCGATGCCGATGCCCAGCACGGTGATCTTGCCGGCATGCTGCTTGCTGAACTCGTTGAGCTCGGGGATTTCAGCGCGACAAGGCGGACACCAGCGAGCCCAGAAATTGACTACCAGGGGCTTGCCCTTGTAGGTCGACATGGCCACCGGCTTGCCCGCTGCATCGAGCAGGCTGGCGGCAAAGAATGGCGCCATGTCGGGCCTTTCCTGAGTCAGGCCGATGGTCGAGAACAGGCAGAGGCAGAAGGCGGCAAGCAGATTTTTCACGGGTGGAATGGGTCTGGGAAAAAAGAATGAATATTAGCGGTTTTTAATATAGATCGCCAGCCTGCGACATAATGTCGCACCTGGCTGCGACAAACGCGTGCCAGAATGCGCACCTTGGCTTGAGGCAGGCGCATGGTCGACAATAGCGCCCTTGTGCCACGCTTGAAAGAAGGCAGTGAATAGAAAAATCCTCATCGATCTGGTCGGCGTGCTGCTGATTGCGCTGATTGTATTGATCGGCTACAAGCTGTCGCCGCTGCTGCTGCCCAAGGCTGATCTGACGGTCGAGCCAGAGGCTTCGTGCAAGCTGCAGGAAGGCCCGTGTCAGGTCAAGTTGCCCGATGGTGGCAGCCTGAGCTTCGATGTCGCCACGCGTCCGATTCCGCTGGTCAAACCCTTCGAATTGCGCGTCGAGGCCGCTGGTGCGCGCAGTGTGGTGGTTGATTTCGCCGGCGTGGACATGGATATGGGCTACAACCGGCCGACCCTGACGGAAGCTTCCCCTGGCGTATTCACCGGCCAGGCGACCCTTCCCGTCTGCGTCACCGGGCGGATGACCTGGCAGGCGACCGTGCTCCTCGATACGCCGACTGCCCGCCTCGCTGTTCCCTTCCGTTTCGTCACCGGATAAACATGTCGAATCGCTTCCTCGTTGCGCTGATCGTCCTGCTTGCCGGCCTCCTGGTCGGGCTGGGCTTGTTCTGGAAGCCGGACCTGGCGCCCGCGCCGGCGAGCATCAACACCTTGCCGCCGGGCGGCGATTTCGTCCTCAAGTCGGCCGACGGTCCGGTTGCCCTGGCCGATCATCGCGGCCGTCTGGCGCTGCTTTATTTTGGTTACACCTTCTGTCCGGACATTTGTCCGTCCAATCTGAGCGCCATCAGCGCCGGGCTGGATCTGCTCAATCCCGAGGAGCGAAACAAGGTCGTCGTCATCTTCATTTCCGTCGATCCGCAACGCGATACGCCCGAGCACCTGAAAACCTACGTCAAGTTCTTCGCCCCGGAAATGCTCGGGGTAACCGGAACCCCGGACGAAATTGCCGAACTGGCCAGGCGCTATGGCGTGGTTTATGCGGCGCAGCCTGCCAGCAACGCTGCCGAGGGCTACGCGATCGATCATTCGGCCGAAAGCTTCATCGTCGGCCCGGACGGTCGTCTGTTGGCCCGCATGGCGCACGCCACGCCGCCCGACCAGGTGGCTGCACTGATTCGTCAATACCTGAAACCGAGCTGAGGAGCCCTGCATGAAACGTCTGTCCGTCCTGTTTGCCGCCATGAGCCTGTCCGCCGGCGTATTCGCCGCTGCTGCCGACCAGATCATGGTTCATCAACCCTATGTCCGCCTGGCGCCGCCGAATGCCATGGCCACTGGTGCTTACATGGTGCTGAAGAATGGCGGCGAGCGCGAGGTGAAGCTGGTCAAGGCCGAGAACCCGGCCTCGCAAACGACCGAGTTGCATACCCATGTCAACGACAACGGGGTGATGCGCATGCGTCAGGTAGCGGACATCGCCATCCCGGCCAAGGGTGAGACGGCGCTCAAGCCGGGCGGTCTGCACGTGATGATGATCAACATGAAGGCGCCCCTCAGTGAAGGTCAGGTGGTACCGATCACCCTGACTTTTGACGATGGCAGCAGCAAGCAGGTCGAGGCCAAGGTGGTGAAGTCGGCGCCGTCGTCGATGCCGGCACAGCACGCGCACTGAGCCAAGCCAGCTGGAAGAATGCCCACGCTTGCGTGGGCATTGTCGTTTATGGTGTGTCGCGGTGCTCGGTGTCGAAAGTCGCCCAGTCGCGCTTGTCCGGACGCGGCAGATCAACTGGCCGTTGCGTGTGCAGCCAGGCCTTGGCCAGAAAGTTGGCGGTGATCGGTGCAGTCAGGAACAGGAACAGGGTGATCAGCAGCTCGTGAATCGAGACGGTGCCGTTGAGCGCCAGGAAATACACCATCGAAGCAACCAGTGCACCGCCTACCCCGACCGTCGTTGCCTTGGTCGGCGCGTGCAGGCGACTCATCAGGTCGGGCAGCTTGACCATACCCCAGGAGCCGACCAGGGCAAAGCTGGCACCAATGATGATGAGTGCGGAAACGATGATTTCGTTGATCAGTTCCATGGTGACTTCCTATTCGATCACGTTGCCGCGCAGGATAAACTTGCAGTAGGCGACGGTGGACACGAAACCGAACATGGCCAACAGCAGCGCCGCCTCGAAATAGATGGTGGTGCCGGTTTCAATGCCGTAGACGATAATCAGCGCGATCACGTTGATGACCATGGTGTCCACGGCCAGCACGCGGTCGACGTTGGTTGGCCCCTTGAGCAGGCGCCACAGGTTGAGCAGCAGGCCGAGGCTGAGTGCGGCGTAGGCATAGTGGATGGCGTATTCGATCATGGGAAGATCTCCAGCAGCCGGGATTCGTAGCGCTGCTTCATGTCGCGCACGCTGGCCTCGATGTCGGGCGCGTCAAGGCAATGCACGAGCAGGTGGCGACCATCGGCGGACAGGTCGCAGCTGACCGTGCCCGGGGTCATGGTGATGGTGCCGGCGAATACGGTGATTGCTTCCGGATTGGTCAGGTCCAGCGGTACGCTGACCCAGCGGGTATGCAGGCTGGTGTTCGAACGGAACAGGATGATCAATGCCACCTGCAGGTTGGCGACGACGATGTCCCACATCACCAGCAGGAGGTAGTTGAACAACTTCCCATAGTTTCGCATCCGCGGGCGGTCTGGCCAGAAACTGCTGGTCAGTCGGGGAATGGCGATGCCGAGGACGAGGCCGACCAGCAGGCCGCCGGCCGAAAAGCTGTTGATCAGCAGCAGCCAGATCAGCGTCAGCGTCAGGCTCAGCAGCGGGTGCGGAAACCAGCGGCGGAAGGTGGGCTGCTTTGCCGTAGTTGGTTGAGCATGTGCCATCAGGGCTTGCCTCCTTCGGGTATGGTGCTGCCGAGCACCGCCTCGATGTAGTGCTGGGTGCTGAAAATCTGCTCAGCGGTGGCGTCGAGGTAGCTGGTCAGCGGCCCGGCAAAAAGTGTCAGGCCGACATTGCCGGCGAGTAGCAGGCCGATGGCGACCAGCGCCAGGGCGTTGTTCTCGGCCGCGGCCGGGAAGCTGCCGGGTTGCCCAGTGCTTTTCCAGAACAAGGTGCTGCCGGCCCGGCCGAAGCCAATGATGGCAATCAGCGAAGTGCCCAGGACCAGCGTCCAGATCAGCGCGAACTGCCGGTTGTCGAGGGCGGCGTCGAGGATCAGCAGCTTGCCGATGAAACCGGACAGCGGCGGCATGCCGGTGGCGGCGATGGCGGCGACGAAGAAGGCGCCGGCCAGCAGGCTCAGCTGCGAAAAACGCGGGGCGACGGTCAGGGCGTCGTCCTCGCCGGGGCGGCGTCGGGCGAGCAGGTCGGCGATCAGGAACAGCACTGCGCCGGCCAGCGTCGAGTGCAGCAGGTAGTAGAGGGCTGCCGACAGTGCCACCGGCGTGAACAGGGCAACCCCGACCAGCAGCAGGCCCATCGAGCCGATCACGGCGAAGCTCGCCAGCTGACCCAGGCGGCGGGCGGCGAGCACGCCGAGCATGCCCAGGCTCAGCGTCAC
>DILW01000065.1 GCA_002425245.1 Betaproteobacteria bacterium UBA5582
GCCGCTGGTTGCGGGCACTCGGTGATCCGGCTCGAAGCCCGGCTCTTCCTCGCGGCTGAGCGGCTGCTTGATCAGGGTTTCGATGGCCGCCAGCAGCGGCGCCTCGTCGGCACAGACCAGCGAGATCGCCTCACCGGTGGCGCCGGCCCGGCCGGTACGGCCGATACGGTGCACATAATCCTCGGCGGCGATGGGCAGATCGATGTTGACCACCTGCGGCAGGTCGTCGATGTCCAGCCCACGCGCCGCCACGTCGGTGGCGACGAGAATCTGCACCTCGCCCGCCTTGAAACTTTCCAGCGCGCGCAGGCGGGCTGCCTGCGGCCGGTCGCCGTGGATTGCATCGGCGGCGATCTTCTTCGCCTGCAGGCGGGCGACCAGATCGTCGGCACCCTTCTTGGTCTTGACGAAGGCCAGCACCTGCCCCCACTTGCGGTCCTTGAGCATGAACAGGAACAACTCGGTCTTGCGCTTCTTGTCGACCGGCACCACCCACTGCTTGACGGCCTTGACCGTGACGCTGCGCGGGCCGGCCTCGACCGTTTGCGGATCGCGCAGGCGGGCGCGCGCCATGTTGCGGATCTGTTCGGAGAAGGTCGCCGAGAACAGCAGCGTCTGCCGCTTCTTCGGTAGCGCCATGAACAGCGTGTCCAGTTCGTTGGCGAATCCGAGGTCGAGCATGCGGTCGGCTTCATCGAGCACCAGCACCTGCACATCGCGGAATTTCACTGCGTTCTGCCGAAACAGGTCGAGCAGGCGGCCGGGCGTCGCCACCAGCACATCGACGCCGCGGCGCAGGCGCATCATCTGCGGATTGATGCTGACGCCGCCGTAGGCTGCGTAGGAACTGACCGACAGGCCCTGACCGTAATCGCGGAAGCTGGCGTTGACCTGTTCGGCGAGTTCGCGCGTCGGCACCAGCACCAGCGCCCGGATCGCATTGCTGCCGACCTTGTTGCCGTCAGTCGCCAGCTTGTGCAGTAGCGGCAAGGCGAAGGCGGCGGTCTTGCCGGTCCCGGTCTGCGCCGCCGCCATCAGGTCGCGGCCGGCCAGCACCGGGGGAATCGCCTGCTGCTGCACCGGCGTCGGCGTCTGGTAGCCGAGGGTCTCAAGCGTCTGCAGCAGCGGGCCGGCTAGGCCCAGTTCAGCAAAGGTCATGGCATCGCAATCTGTTGAAAGGCGGCAATTTTACCCCCTTGCCCCACTCATCCCTAAAAACGAACGGCGGCACAGCCCCAATTGCTACAAAAGGCCGAGGTTTGCGATGATGCCGGAAAAGCGGAGTCAATCATGGATCAATCCAGACCGGGCGACGGACAGTCAGCTTCGTCCCAGCCCCCATTCTCTATCCTCGTCGTCGATGACGAGCCGGGCATGCTCAGTTTCCTGCAACGGGCACTGGCGCAGCGCTACGGCCAGGTGGACACCGCCGGCAGCGTCGAGCAGGCGGTCCCGCAACTGCATCGGCGGCTGTACGACCTGATCATCCTGGACATTTCGCTGCCCGGCCGTTCCGGCATCGAGTGGCTGCATGAACTGCGCGACGACGGATACGCCGGCGACGTCATCCTGATCACCGCCTACGCCGACCTCGACACGGCCATCGACGCGCTGCGGGCCGGCGCTTCGGATTTCCTGCTCAAGCCCTTTTCGGTGGCTCAGATGCTCAACGGCGTCGCCCGCTGCTTCGAGCGTTCCCGATTGCGCCGGGAAAACTACGTGCTGCGCCGCGAGATCGAGGAGCGCTCGACGGCGGTCGACGGTGTGGTCTGCCAGTCCGATGCCATGCAGGGTATTTGCGAGCGCCTCAAGCGCATCGCGCCGACCAACGCCACCGTGCTGATCACCGGCGAATCCGGTACCGGCAAGGAAGTCGCCGCCCGCGCCCTGCACCGCATGAGTGCCCGCCACGCCGGACCCTTCGTGCCGATCAACTGCGCGGCAATTGCCGCCGAGCTGATCGAGTCCGAACTGTTCGGCCACGTCAAGGGCGCCTTCACCGGCGCCCAGAGCGCCCGCGAGGGCCTGTTCTACTACGCCCAGGGCGGCACGCTGTTCCTCGACGAAATCGCCGAGATGCCCGCTGCCGCCCAGGCCAAGCTGCTGCGCGTGCTTGAGGAAAAGCGCATCCGGCCGGTTGGCTCGGAGCAGGAAATCCCGGTCGACGTGCGCGTCATCGCCGCCACCAACCGCAACCTCAAGGACGAAGTCAGTCAGCAACGCTTCCGTCAGGATCTCTACTACCGGCTGCAAGTGGTCGAACTCACACTGCCGGCCTTGCGCGACCGCCCCGACGACATCGCCCTGCTCGCCCGCCACTTCATCGCCAGCATGGCGCAGGCGCTGAACGTGCCGCCCCTCGACCTGACGCCGCGCGCCCTCGCCCGCATGGCGGCCTACGACTGGCCGGGCAACGTGCGCGAGCTGCGCAATTTCATCGAGCGCTCGCTGATCCTGGGCTGGTTCGACCTGGGCGGCGACGATGTCGAATCCGCATCCGGCAGCGCCTCGGCCGAAACCCTTGAGGCGGTCGAGAAACGCCACATCCTGGCCACGCTCCAGGCCTGCCACGGCAACAAATCCGAGGCCGCCCGCCAGCTCGGCATTTCGCGCAAGACCCTGGATCGCAAGTGCTCGGCCTGGGGCTGCGATTGAACACCCCGACCAGCGGCCGGCCCACCCAGTCGATCCGCCGCCGCCTGCTGGCGCTGGCGCTGCTGCCGCTGGGCGTGGTGCTGCCCGTGCTGCTGGTGGCGCTGGCCAACTGGGGTAGCGGCTATCTCGACCGACTGCTGGTGGCCAAGGTCGGCGCCGAACTGGCAATCGCCGACAGCTATTACGACCGGGTCAGCGCCGGCATCGGCACTGCCGTCGACAGCCTGGCCGGCTCGGCGCGCCTGGCCGAACAGCTGAACGCACCGCCGGCAAAGCTGCACGCCTGGCTGCAGGGTGAAAGGCAACGCCTGAAGCTCGATTTCCTGCACCTCGTCGATGGCCGCGGTTGCGCCGTCGCCTACCGCGAAACGCCCTGCTTCGGCGATTGGCCGGTGGTCGCTGGCGCCCTGCGGGGTACCCCGCAGACCCAGACCGACATCTTTTCTCCGTCCGACCTGTTCGCGCTCGACCCGCGTCTGGCCCAGCGCGCCTACACGCCGCTGTTGCCAACCCGCAACGCCGCCCCCGACCCGCGCGTTGCCGAAGACCGCGGCCTGGTCGTACACGGCGCAGCGCCAATCCGCGATCGCAGCGGGCGCATCGTCGGCGCGCTGGCCGGCGGCGTGCTGCTCAACGGCAACCTCGCCTTCATCGACCGCCTCAATGAAATCGTCTATCCCGACGGCGAATTGATGCTCGACAGCATCGGCACCGCCACGCTCTTTCTCGGCGACGTCCGCGTCGCCACCAATGTCCGCCTGTTCGAGGGCGGACGGGCGATCGGCACCCGCGTCTCCCAGGCCGTGCGCGACAACGTGCTCGGTGCCGGCCAGACCTGGCTGGACCGGGCCTTCGTCGTCCAGGACTGGTACGTTTCGGGCTACCGGCCGCTGGTCGACAGCCGCGGCCAGCGGGTCGGCATGCTCTATGTCGGTTTTCTTGAAAAACCCTTCACCGACGCCAGACGGACGGCGCTGTTCGCGATCGTCGCGATGTTCGCGCTGGCCATGCTGATCGCCGCGATTTTCGCCGCTCTGTGGGCGCGCCGCATCTTCCGGCCGATCGAGAAAATGCACACGACGATGAACGCCATCGAGGCCGGCAAGACCGACAGCCGGGTCGGCCCGATCGACAACGAAGACGAGATCGGCGAACTGGCACGTCACTTCGACCGCCTGCTCGAACGCCAGCAAGCCCAGGCCGATGCCCTGCAACGCTGGGGCGAGTCGCTGGACGGCAAGGTGGCGCAACGCACCGCCGAACTGGAAGAAGCGCTGACCAACCTGCGCTCGACCCAGGGCAAGCTGATCACCCAGGAAAAAATGGCCGCCATCGGCCAGCTCACTGCAGGCGTCGCCCACGAAATCAACAATCCGATTGCCGTCATCCAGGGCAATCTCGAACTCGCCCGCGAATTGCTCGGCGAGCAGGCCAAACCGGTCGAGCCGGAATTCCGGCTGATCGCCGACCAGGTGCACCGCATCCGCCTGATCGTCACCAAGCTGCTGCAATTCGCCCGGCCGCAGGAATACGTCGGCTACCTCGAACCGGTCGGCGCCCAGCAACTGGTGCACGACTGCCTGCTGCTGGTCGGCCACCTGCTGCGCAAGGGCAATATCGCCATCGAACAGCAGATCGATTCGGCGCGCCTGGTTACCTGCAACAAGAACGAGCTGCAGCAGGTCGTCATCAATTTGTTGGCCAACGCGATCCAGGCCATGCCTGACGGCGGCACCCTGCGCCTGACGGTGGAGGACTGGGACGAGGCCGACATGCCGATCGGCCTGTGTCTGCACGTTGCCGACTCCGGCCCGGGCATTCCCGAGAGCGACCGCGAACACCTGTTCGAGCCCTTCTACACCGCCCACAAACCCGGCGGCCACGGCCTCGGCCTGTGGGTCAGCAAATCGCTGGTCGAACGCTACGACGGGCGCATCACCGTCGACTGCCCGGCCGGCGGCGGCGCCGTGTTCACGCTCTGGCTACGCTGCGAACCGCTGGGCTGAGGCGGCTGTTCACCGGCATCGCTGCCGTGATTCGCTCACTCGGTCGGGGCGAACCCGTAGTAGGAACCATAGGCCGACGGCGCCGGCGCATACGCAGCAAGCTTGATCGCATCCGCCAGGGTGACCTGATCGGTGAGGCCGTCGATGCCGTCGGTCTCCCTCAGCCAGCGCTCTTCGACTTCCTTGTCGCTCAGGCCGTTGAGGCTCAGGTTCATGTCGAATCGCTCGGAGCGGTATTCAAAAGCCATGTCATGGGCGATGAACAGGGTGTGGATACAAGCCGTGATCAAGGTTTCGTCCACCGGGTCGGCCCCCATGACCCGGGTGCCGCAGAAAGGGCAATGCACCGGGGTGTAGTAGAAAGTCTTGAGCTGGTTGCGCTGGATGGCGTGGGTCATGGTCATGCTGTTCTCCGTGTCGTTGTTTAACGGACTGGGCCGAAGGCTGTCGACCAGCCGCCTGAGTCTCATCGCTCGATGAATTGATGGCGCTGAAGGTCGGAATGGGAAAGTCCGGCCAGTTCGCCAACCACCCGATTGATGCCCCGGCCGAGTAACCACCAGGCGTTGCCGTAGGGCAGGACGGAAATACCGGACTCGGCGCACAGGCGTTCCGCCAGGGCGCGTTGTTTTTCTATGTTCATTTATTCTTTTCTAGGTTTGCCCGGGAATCGACAGGCGCCGATCCGGGTACTTCATGCCGGCAGTGCGTGCCGGCATGAAGAGGCTGACAGTCGCGCCAATGCGGCTGTCAGAGAGAAGGCCTGAAGAATCAGGCGATCTGGATATTGCTGGCTTGTTTGCCCTTGGGACCGTTGGTGATGTCGAAACTCACCCGCTGGCCTTCGGTCAGGGTCTTGAAACCGCTGGACTGGATTGCGGAAAAGTGAGCGAAGAGATCTTCGCCGCCGCCTTCAGGTGAGATGAAGCCAAAACCCTTGGAATCGTTAAACCACTTGACGCTACCTGTTGCCATATCTTGAATCTCCGAAAAATTGCGGGGCGGAATGCCCCTGGGTGGGGCGAGATCAAGAGGGCAAAGCGAAAATGGGGGAATGGCGCCGCAGAGCTGCGGGTACTAGACCGACAAAATAACAATACAACTAGAAATCGCTGCGGTGCACCATACGCGGCATTGCATCCCATGGCAAACTAAATCTTGATACCAGGCCTACGCTGCCGCACATCAGCCGGTGAGCAGGCAGGCTGAGCGACTGTTTTTGCAGGGAAAACTTGGCTTTCGAGTCGTCGACGGCTACACTTCATCCCCTGCCGAGGAGCGCTGCGACCCTTTGACCACATCGGGGCCAGGCTCGGCAACGATCAACGGCGCTCGCAAACCCTGTTCCACTCGCCGGTTTGCAGCGCCGTTCGCTTTTGCGGCGTCACCGGTGCTTTGCCGAGGTAAGCCATGATCCAGCCCGACCGTACTGCCGAACTCCACGCCCTGCTCGAACAACGCCTGCTCGTCCTCGACGGCGCCATGGGCACGATGATCCAGCGCCACGGCCTGCAGGAGAAGGACTACCGCGGCGAGCGCTTCGCCGATCACCCGCACGACCTCAAGGGCAACAACGACCTGCTGGTGCTGACCCGCCCCGACATCATCGGCGGCATCCACCGCGAGTACCTGGAAGCCGGCGCCGACCTGATCGAGACCTGCACCTTCAACTCGACCGCCGTCTCGCAGGCCGACTACAACCTGACCGAGATCGTCTACGAACTGAACTTCGAAGGCGCGGCGCTCGCCCGCAAGCTCTGCGACGAATTCACCGCGCAGAATCCGGCCAAGCCGCGCTTCGTCGCCGGCGTCCTCGGCCCGACCTCGCGCACCGCGTCGATCTCGCCCGACGTCAACGACCCCGGCTACCGCAACGTCACTTTCGACGAACTGGTCGCCAACTACGTCGAAGCCACCACCGGCCTGATCGAGGGCGGTGCCGACATCCTGCTGGTCGAAACCGTCTTCGACACGCTCAACGCCAAGGCCGCGCTGTTCGCCATCGAGAAATACTTCGACATCGCCGGCCGCCGCTGGCCGGTGATGATCTCGGGCACGATCACCGACGCCTCCGGGCGCACGCTGTCCGGCCAGACCGCCGAAGCCTTCTGGAACTCGCTGCGCCACGTCCAGCCCTTGAGCTTCGGCCTCAACTGCGCGCTCGGCGCCAGCGAGCTGCGCCAGTACGTCGAGGAACTGTCGCGCGTCTGCGACTGCTACGTCTCGGCCCACCCGAACGCCGGCCTGCCGAATGCCTTCGGCGGCTACGACGAAACCCCGGAACAACTGGCCGACGAGATCGCCGGCTGGGCCGAGCGCGGCATCGTCAACATCGTCGGCGGCTGCTGCGGCACCTCGCCCGAGCACATCCGCGCGATCGCGCAACGTGTCGCGACGCTCACCCCGCGCCAGAAACCGGTCATCGCACCGGCGCTGCGCCTGTCCGGGCTGGAAGCCTTCAACGTCACCGCCGAGTCGCTCTACGTCAACGTCGGCGAGCGCACCAACGTCACCGGCTCGCGCGCCTTCGCCCGGATGATCCTCGAAGGCCGCTTCGACGACGCCCTGGCCGTCGCCCGCCAGCAGGTCGAAAACGGCGCACAGGTGATCGACATCAACATGGACGAGGCGATGCTCGATTCGCTCGCCGCGATGGACAAGTTCTTGAAGCTGATCGCTTCGGAACCGGACATCTCGCGCGTGCCGATCATGATCGACTCGTCGAAGTGGGAAGTCATCGAAGCCGGCCTCAAGTGCATCCAGGGTAAAGGCATCGTCAATTCGATCTCGATGAAGGAAGGCGAAGCCAAGTTCCTGGAACAGGCGAAACTCGCCCGTCGCTATGGCGCCGCCGTCATCGTCATGGCCTTCGACGAAAAGGGCCAGGCCGACACCTATGCGCGCAAGATCGAGATCTGCGGCAAGGCGTATGAGCTGCTCACCGGCATGGGTTTCCCGGCCGAAGACATCATCTTCGACCCGAACATCTTCGCCATCGCCACCGGCATTCCCGAGCACGACAACTACGCCGTCGATTTCATCGAGTCGGTGCGCTGGATCAAGGAGAACCTGCCGCACGCGCACATTTCCGGCGGCGTCTCCAACGTCTCCTTCAGCTTCCGCGGCAACGACCCGGTACGCGAGGCGATCCACACCGTCTTCCTCTACCACGCCATTAAAAACGGCATGACCATGGGCATCGTCAATGCCGGCATGCTCGGCGTGTACGACGATCTGGAGCCGGAACTGCGGGCCAAGGTCGAGGACGTGGTTTTGAACAAAAACCCCGGCGCCGGCGAGGCGCTGGTCGATTTCGCGCAGACGGTCAAGGAAGGCAAGGCCAAGGACGCCGGCCCGGATCTCTCCTGGCGCGAGCAGTCGGTCGAGAAGCGGCTGGAACACGCGCTGATCAAGGGCATCACCGATTTCGTCGTCGCCGATACCGAGGAAGTCCGCGTCAAGCTGGAAAGCGAAGGCAAGCCGCCGCTGGCGGTCATCGAAGGCCCGCTGATGAGCGGCATGAACGTCGTCGGCGACCTGTTCGGCGCCGGCAAGATGTTCCTGCCGCAGGTGGTCAAGTCGGCGCGCGTCATGAAGCAGGCGGTCGCCCACCTGCTTCCCTACATCGAAGCCGAAAAGGCCCGCACCGGCCTCGGCTCCAAGGGCAAGATCCTGATGGCGACGGTCAAGGGCGACGTACACGACATCGGCAAGAACATCGTCGGCGTGGTGCTCGGCTGCAACGGCTACGACGTCATCGACCTGGGCGTCATGGTACCTTGCGACAACATCCTCAAGGCAGCGCTCGAACACAAGGTGGACATCATCGGCCTGTCCGGCCTGATCACCCCGTCGCTGGAAGAAATGGCGCACGTCGCCGCCGAGATGAAACGCCTCGGCATGAACCAGCCGCTGCTGATTGGCGGCGCGACGACCAGCCGCGCCCACACCGCGATCAAGATCGCCACCAACACCGACAGCCCGGTGGTCTACGTGCCGGACGCGTCGCGCGCCGTCGGCGTCGCCACCAAGCTGCTGTCGACCGACCAGAAGGCCGGCTACGTCGCCGAAATCGCCGCCGAATACGAAACCGTGCGCGCAGAACACGCCGGCCGCAAGGGCGCCACGCTGGTTTCGCTGGAAGAAGCCCGCGCCAATCGTTTCACGTGGAACGAAGCGCACACACCGGTCAAACCGGCGAACCTCGGTCGTCAGACGCTGGACATCCCGCTCGCCGACCTCGTCCCGTTCATCGACTGGTCGCCCTTCTTCCAGAGCTGGGACCTGGCCGGCCGCTACCCGGCCATCCTCAGCAATGACGTGGTCGGTGAAACCGCCCGCCAGCTCTTCCACGACGCGCAGGCGATGCTGGCGAAAATCGTCGCCGAGAAGTGGCTGACCGCCAGAGCCGTGTTCGGCCTCTACCCGGCCCGCGGCGAGAACGAGGACATCGTGCTGTACACCGACGAGTCGCGCAGCGTCGAGGCCACCCGCTGGGTCGGCCTGCGCCAGCAGATCAAGCAACCGGCCGGGCGTTTCAACACCGCGCTGGCCGATTTCGTCGGTGAAAACGACTACGCCGGCGCCTTCGCCGTCACCGCCGGCCTCGGCATCGACAATCGCGTCGCCGCCTTCGAAGCCGCCCACGACGACTACTCGGCGATCATGCTCAAGGCACTGGCCGACCGCTTTGCCGAAGCCGCCGCCGAATGGCTGCACGCGCAAGTACGCACTCACTACTGGGGCTACGCCAAGGACGAAAAGCTCGACAACGACGCGCTGATCGCCGAGCAATACCAAGGCATCCGCCCCGCCCCCGGCTACCCGGCCTGCCCCGACCACACCGCCAAGCGCGAACTGTTCGCCCTGCTCGACGCGCCGGCCATCGGCATGGCGCTGACCGAATCCTGCGCCATGACCCCGGCGGCTGCCGTTTCCGGCTTCTACATCGGCCATCCTGGCGCCAAGTACTTCGCCATCCCGAAGATCGGCCGCGACCAGCTCGAAGACTGGGCACAGCGCAAGGGCATGGCGGTCGGCGAAGCCGAACGCTGGCTGGCGCCGCTGCTTTAATCGAGGTGGAGCGATGGCCAAACGCTTCCCGCTCCACCCCAAACACCCCGAGCGCATCTGCTGGGGCTGCGACAAATATTGCCCGGCCAAGGACCTGCAATGCGGCAACGGCTCCGGCCGCACCATGCACCCCGCCGAAATGCTCGGCGATGACTGGTACACCTGGGGCGACTGGGGCATCGAGCCGGACGAGAACGATCCGTCAGCGGCGGCAAGACCGCTGACGGCTGCTGAGGACAAGGCGGACAAGTAGCCCGCCTTTGCTCCCATCAAACCTCAATACTCTTGCCGCCGCCCCTTTGCCTTGCCGGCAGCGCGCACCAGCTTGCCGAAGGCCCGATCCTTGTCGCGTTTCTCGTGCAGGGACATCTCGTGAAACGCCGATTCCCGCAACAGCTTCTGGTAGTTGCGGAAATGCTCGGCGTCCACTTCGCCCTCGGCGATGGCGCGCCGGATGGCGCAACCCGGCTCACGCTCGTGCGTGCAGTCTGAGAAGCGGCAATCCCGCGCCAGCGCCCGGATGTCGGCAAAACTGTCGGCAATCCCCTCGCTGACATCGAGCATGCCCAGTTCGCGCATGCCCGGCATGTCGATCAGACTGGCACCGCCAAGCAACGGAATCAGTTGGCGGCGCGTCGTCGTGTGCCGGCCTTCGCCGGACTGGCTGACCGCGCCGGTCGCCAAACCCTCGTCACCAAGCAGGCGATTGACCAGCGTCGTCTTGCCGACCCCGGACGAACCGAGCAGGCAGCAGGTCTGGCCAGGCTGGATCAGGTCGCGGATCGCCTCTACGCCCTCGCCGCTGACATTGCTCAGCGCTACGATGCGGGCGACTATGCCGGCCTGGCGGATCTGCGCGACAAGTTGCTCCAACTCGGCCGCTGCGATCAGGTCGGTCTTGGTCAGCACGACGACGGGCTCGATCTGCCCCTCGCTGGTCAGCACCAGATAGCGTTCCAGCCGGCGCACATTGAAATCGAAGTGGCAAGACTGGACGATGAAGGCCAGGTCGATATTGGCGGCAATCATCTGGAACTCGACCGCGCTGCCCGGCCGCTTGCGGCGCAGGAAGGAGCGGCGCGGCAGCACCGCCAGGATGCTGGCGTGGCCGCCGTCATCGTGCATCCTGACCCGCACCCAGTCGCCCACGCAGGGCAAATCGACCGCGGAAGCACTTGTGTAGGCCGCCCGGCCGGTGAGCCGGGCCGGGATTTCGCCGGTAGCGTTGCGGATCAGGTATTGGTCGCGGTCGACCGCGGTCACACGGGCAATCGCCTCGTCCGGGCCGAAATGCGCAGGGGTTTCCTGGCCGTCGGCAGCAGAAAAAGTGGATGGGTCGGCCGGCGCGGACAAAGGCGCGGCCATCGGTTTGGAAATGCTCATGTTGGTCTTCCATTGGCGTCATCTGAACGAACAGAAACGGCAAACCACCTGCGGGTGGTCTGCCCGGTCTTTCGATCCCGATAACCTCAATCCCCTGCGGCTGCAGGGAAAGGGGTTACCGAATGACGGCAAGCTCCAACATCCAAACCTCTATAAAGTCAGGCGCGCCAAAACGGACAACGCCGGGGAATGG
Source organism: Betaproteobacteria bacterium UBA5582 (assembly GCA_002425245.1). Taxonomy (GTDB): domain Bacteria; phylum Pseudomonadota; class Gammaproteobacteria; order Burkholderiales; family Rhodocyclaceae; genus Azonexus. The sequence goes on from DILW01000065.1 coordinate 11,311, forward strand.
TAGCCAGGGGGCTGGGGGAAAGCAATGAATATGGCCAAGCTGGCGTAGCCTGGCGGCAAGGCGTCTGCAGATTTGCGACAATGCAGAGGAATACGGAGACGAGGAATTTGCTGCTTCTGCTTGAGGCAGCTGTGTGCCCAAAAGCAGCGATCAAGGTTTGGAAAAGCAAACCAACGTTTGAATTTTCCAGACTGCGCGGCTTTTCACGCTGATTTGAGAATGATGGCCTGGGCATCCTCTACTCATACGATCGCACCGAAGCTCGTTGCACTGACCATTGGGTATCGTTGTTGGAAAGCAGGCAGCCTCTCTTGGAAGAATCTGTTGCGATCCATCAAGGCGCCGCGAGTCCCTGACAGCACGGACGGCAGCTCGCGATAAAGGTCAAACATAGCAAGCATGCTTACCAGATCGCACTCATCAACTGCTGAAAAGCGCTGGGCTCTCATGCCGGTAGTAACAGAAAGGACACTCATCGCGTCCACGACCAGCCAAGACATACAGCGATAGTTGCCCTCATTGTCAGTCCCCACATGATGAGATGGTGCCATTTGGCCAATACGCTCTTCCAAGTGCAGCTTTTCCATTTCTGCCTGGATGTCTAACGTGAGCCAGTATGGCCACTTCTTACTATTCGAATCGCTGGTGGAATAGATGAAAGTGATGTCGAACGGCTCATCGTATGGAATGGCCCCACTCTTTTGTGCTTCATCGAATGCCTGCGCAAAAAACCACGCATCCACAAAGTACGTCAGCAAATCAAGCCCTCGGTAAGCCGGTGTAAGGTACTTCGAATTAACACGCAGAAGGCCGTGCCCAAAATGTTCGCAGAGATTGTTCTTCAATAGATCGCGCTGCCGCTGAACTGCGCTCGCTTTGTGCAATGGGCCATCGAATTCGACGCTGAATTGCGGCCTATAGTCCTTGTCGGTAACCAAGAAATCGAAATGCGATCGCAAGCAGTAGCTGAAGTGCGCGGAAGAGAGCCCACTCTTCTCGATAGCGAAGACATCGGCCAGTCGGACCTTTGGGAAAACGCGAGCGCCATTCGACTCGCAGACGCGAGTCAGCGACTCGTAGGTAACCTCTTCAGAATGGTTGAGGAGACGATGCCTCATGCTGCAATCAAAATGTGCAAAAGGGGTAGGCTCATTTTTCGGAGATAACCGCATTTAAAACGCCTAAAGCATATCTGTACCGGGATTGATTGTCTGCCACCGGGCCGTGCGCAACTACCGCCCCAAGGCGGGAATCGTTCCGGGCGTAATGAATTTCCGACGATTATTCACGCCTTTCTTTGACCGCTTTCGGCTTTCCGGCTTCGTCTGCTGGCTGCACGAAGCCGATAGGTCGCTTGCTCGGTTCCGGCGGTGTCATCAACTGACGAATCGCCTCGAACACCTGCTTGAGCTGAGCGCGGGTGTTGTGCGCGAAGTTGTCCTGCTGGAGGGCCAGGGCTTCGGTTTTCTCCTCCAGTTCATTGAGGCGCTCGGCCAGTTCGCCGTGGGTATTCGCCAGTTCGCGGACACGCACGAAGGTGCGCATGATCTCGATGTTGATCGCTATGGCACGCGGGCTGTTCAGCACCGACGTGAGCATGGCGACGCCTTGTTCGGTAAAGGCATAGGGCGCAGTCCGGCGACCGCCTCGCCTGCCGTTTGAGATCACAAATTGTGATTTCAAAGCCGTAAGGTCATGATTTTCCAGATTAAACATGAAGTCTTTAGGGAAGCGTTCATGGTTGCGCTTTACCGCCTGAACCAGTACACGGGTTTCAACGCCATAGAGTTCTGCGAGATCGCTATCGAGCATGACTCGCTGCCCCCGCAAGACAAAAATCCGGCTACCGATCAGCGCCTGCACTGGCTCGCGCGCTTGTTCCTGGCTCATTGCACTTCCTCCTGTCTGAAGTTGCAGGATTGGCCTGCCCATGATTCAGCATCTCGCCAGATTATCCCAAATGCATTTTCAAAACATCCCAATCACGGCGGTCGCTCGGAGAAAGATGGCTTTGCCAGCCAGGATTTCGTGACGCCTGGCCATTGACCGTCTAGAATTGCTATTCGTTTATCTATTCATTAATCTATTCACACCATGTCGCGCCACGCCGACTCCATCCGCCTGCTGCTCGCTCAAGGCCCCTTGAGCGCGCGGCAACTCGTTGAAAAGACGGGGATCAGCCAGCCGACGGTGTCGCGGGCGCTGGCGCTGCTGGGTGACGAGGTGGTTCGGATCGGCGCCGGACCGGCTATTCAGTACGCGCTGCGCGATGCCGGCCGGGCGGCCGTCGCCGCGCCGGTGTTCCGGGTCAGCGACGAGGGGCAGATTCGTGAGCTGGGCCGGCTGTTGCCGGTGCGTCCGGCGGGTTTCGTCATGCTCCAGGCCGATGGCGTCACGCTGCACAGCGACGGCCTGCCCTGGTGGCTGTTCGACATGCGGCCGCAGGGCTATCTCGGCCGCGCCTATGCCGCGGCCCACGCGGCCGGCCTCGGCCTGCCGAATAACCCGGAGCAGTGGAGCGACACCGACGTCCTGCAGGCGCTGCTGGCGCAGGGCCATGACGCCATCGGCAACCTGCTCATCGGCGAAGCGGCGCGCGAGCGCTTTCTGGCCATGCCGGCCCCGCAGCCGGTCGACCGGGCGACGAGCTATCCAGCGCTGGCGCGTGCCGCCAGTGCCGGCGAACTGGCCGGCTCGTCGGCCGGTGGCGAACAGCCGAAGTTCTGCGCCTATAACGAGCGCGGCCATGTGCTGGTGAAGTTTTCGGCGGCGGACGATAACCCGGTCAGCGAGCGCTGGCGCGACCTGCTGCTGGCCGAGCATCTAGCGCTGGCAGTGCTCGGTATCGCCAGCGAAGTCTTCGATTTCGCCGGCCAGCGCTTCCTGGAAGTGCCGCGCTTCGACCGCGTCGGACAACTGGGGCGCGTCGGTGTTTTTTCGCTGCGCGCGCTCGACGCCGAATTCGTCGGCGATGCCGCCGCGCCCTGGCCATCGCTAGTCGCCCGCCTGGCCGCCGCCGGTCAGGTCGAGGCGGGGGCTGCTGCCGGTGCCGCCTTGCTCTGGGCCTTCGGCACGCTGATCGGCAACACCGACATGCACGCCGGCAACCTGTCCTTCGTCAGCCGCCACGGCCGCCCGTACCAATTGGCGCCGGCTTACGATGTGCTGCCCATGGGCTTCGCCCCGCGCACCGGTGGCGCCCTGGTCGATACGCTGGCACCGGCTGCCCTGATCGCCGCCGTCGATGCCGATACCTGGCGGCAGGCGCTGCAACTGGCCGAGAGCTTCTTCACCCGGCTCAGCGATGCAGCTTTTTCGCCGCGCTTCCAGCCCTGCATCGCGGCGCTCGACCGGCACATCGACGAGGCGGCGAGGCGCATCGCCCGGCTCGGCTAAACTCGCTATCCTTCGCCACCCACCCGACTGCCTGCCACCATGCCCCGCTACCCGCACATCGTTTTCGACCTCGACGGAACCTTGATCGACTCCGCCCCGGCCATCCTCGCCAGTTTTCGCGCGGCTTTCGTACACACCGGCATCGCACCGGCTGTCGCCATCGATGAAAGCGTGATCGGCCCACCGCTGACCGAGACGCTGCAACTGCTCTCGGGTAGCGACGATCCCGCGTTGATCGGGCGGCTGGCCGAGGCCTTCAAGGCCAGTTACGACGGCGCCGGCTACCGGGAAACCGCCGCCTACGCCGGCGTTGGCGAGTTACTTGCCGAACTGGCCGGGGCCGGGCTGACGCTGTCGATTGCCACCAACAAGCGCATCCATCCGACCCGGCTGATCCTCGACCACCTTGGCTGGGGCGGCCATTTCACGCATGTCTACGCGCTCGACCTGTTTACGCCGCGCCTGCCAAACAAGGCGGCAATGATCGCCCGGCTGCTCGCCGACCGGGGCATCGCCAAGGAACAGGCGATCTACATCGGCGACCGCAGCGAGGACGGCGAGTCGGCCGACGCCAACGGCCTGCCCTTCATCGCCGCGACCTGGGGTTACGGCAGCCTTAGCGCCGCCGAGATGCGCGCCGGCTGGCGGGCGGCGGCGCAACCGGCGGCACTAGCGGCGATGCTGCTGTAATCACCGCCGGCTCGGGTTAACATGGGTGCCATGAAGCTTTCGGCGCCTCCATCAACTTTCCGCATCACGCTCCGGCTGCTTGGCCTGATCGTCAGCTTGCTCCTCGCCGGTTGCGGCAACTTCAGCCGGCTGGCGGCGGACATCCTGGAAAGCGGCGGTACCTTGCGGGTGGTCTCGGGCAGCTTGCAGGCGCCTGCATGCGAGCGTTGCGAGCTGATCATCGCGGTGCTGGGCGACGAGCATGGCGATGCCATCCATAACTACCGGGTATTCGAGCGTCCCGGCGAATTCCGCATCGCCGCACTCAACACTTCGCGCTACCTGTTCGCCTTCCAGGATCTCAATCGCGATTTCACCTACCAGGCGAATGAGCCGGGGGTCTGGTTCGATCTCGCCAGCCGCGACATCGAGCGGAACTCGGTCACTGAAGTGGCACTCACGATCGGTGCGCCATTGGTCCGCCCAGGACCCCGGGTAGCCGGCCTATTCGAATTGCGCGGCACCGGCCTGGGCCATATCGATGTGCTGCTCGGCAAGGTCACCACCATCGACGACCCGCGCTTCAACGAGGAAGCCGCCGAAATGGGCATGTGGGAGCCGCTCGGTTACATGAAGACCGGACACGCCGGAATTTTCTTCCTCGAACCTTACGATCCGTCGCGCATCCCCGTCCTCTTCGTCCATGGCATCAACGGTACGCCGCAGAACTTCAGATACTTGATCGACAATCTTGATCGCCGCCGTTTTCAGGCCTGGGTCATCAACTACCCTTCCGGATTCGACTTGCGCGCGCTGGGCGACGGGCTGCTGGGTGTCCTGGCCGAGTTGCGGCTACGCCATGATTTCAAGCGCATGCACATCGTTGCCCACAGCATGGGCGGCCTGCTGATCCGCGAGTACCTGGCCGAGTGCAGCCGCGCCAGGGCCTGCGACTACGTAGACAAGGTGGTCAGCGTGGCCACACCTTACGCCGGCATCGAGAACATGAGCCTTTATCTCGACCTGGCCACGGTGGTCATGCCGGTGTGGCGCAACCTGCTGCCCGACGGACCGTTCCTCGGCAACCTGTTCAAGTATCCCCTGCCACCGAGTGCATCGCTGCACATCGCCTTCGCCTACCTCAGCGACCGTTCGCCAACCGGCAAACCGGGTGATGGCGTGGTCAGCCTGCGGACGCAATTACGGATCGATGCCCAGCGTGAGGCGACATCGATGCGCGGCTTCCACGAAGACCACGTCGGTGTGCTAGCCAGCGAAGACTTGCGCGACTACGTGAACAAGGTACTGACGCGTTAAGGAAGTGCGGAATTTCGCACTGTCAGACCCGGGAATTCCGGATTTCTGCACGCCCCCGGCCCGCGCACCGTGTTCCCGGATCAACAAATGCCATTGAAATCAGTCAGTTAAACCCAGAGTCCCGAATTGGCATATCTCCTGCAAGAAGTAATCTCGCAGCCGCTCCGCGGTTAGCTTCATTTCTGGAGGAGATAACATGAAATTGCGTTCCCTGATCGTCGCCGCCTCGTTGGCTGTCGGCGCCACTGCCGCCAGCGCTTCCGGCTTCATCAACGTACTCACCGGCGGCACCAGCGGTGTCTATTACCCGCTCGGCGTCTCGCTGACCCAGATCTACGGCAAGGTGCTGCCCGACGCCAAGATGTCGGTACAGGCGACCAAGGCCTCGGCCGAAAACCTCAACCTGCTGCAGGCCGGCAAGGGCGAAATCGCCTTCACCCTCGGCGACACCCTGTCCGAAGCCTGGAAGGGCAACGCCGAAGTCGGCTTCAAGGCGCCGCTGAACAAGCTGCGCACGGTCGCCGCGATCTACCCGAACTACATCCACTTCCTGGCTTCCGCAGATTCCGGCATCAAGTCGCTGGCCGACCTCAAGGGCAAGCGGGTTTCGGTCGGCGCGCCGAAGAGCGGTACCGAACTGAACAGCCGCGACATCCTCAAGGCCGTCGGCATGAGCTACCAGGACTTCGCCAAGACCGAATACCTCGGTTACTCGGAGTCGGTCGAACTGATGAAGAACCGCCAGCTCGACGCCACCCTGCTCTCGTCCGGCCTTGGCGTCGCCGCCGTGCGCGATCTGGCCACCGCGCTGAAGATCGTCGTCATCCCGATCCCGGCCGATGTGGTTGCCAAGATCGGCGATGCCGCTTACCAGTCCGGCACCATCCCGGCCAACACCTACAACGGCCAGACCACCGACGTTAACACCGTGCTCGTGCCCAACTACCTGATCACCCACGAAGGCGTGCCGGCCGACACCGTCTACAAGATGACCAAGTCGATGGCCGAAAACCTGGATGCCATGGCCACCGCCCACGCCGCCGCCAAGGCGATCAAGAAGGAAAAGCTGGCTACCGGCTCGCCGGTGCCGCTGCACCCGGGCGCCGAGAAGTACTACCGCGAAGCCGGTCTGCTCAAGTAAGCGATCATGACGGCTCACGTCTCCCCGCCGAACATCGAGCAGGAGACGTTCTCCGAGCACGGCGCCCAGCGCCGTCTCGGGGGCGTCGCGCTCCTCGTGCTGACCGGCATCGCGCTCGGCTTTTCCATCTACCAGCTGGCGATCGCGGCCTTCCACCCGCTCTCCAGCCTGGTCATGCGCGCGCTGCACGTCGGCTTCCTGCTGACCCTGACCTTCATCCTCTTCCCGATCCGGAAGAACGGCCGTCTCGACCGCGTTCCCATCGGCGACTGGCTGCTGGCCGGCCTCGCTTTCGCGCTCGCCGCCTATCAATGGGTCTTCGAAGTCGACCTGATCATGCGCGCCGGCGACCCGAGCAGTACCGACCTGGTCGTCGGTGCCGCCATGATCGCCCTCGTCTTCGAGGCCGCTCGCCGCATCCTCGGCCTGGCGCTGCCGACCATCTGTGCCCTCTTTCTGCTCTACGGCCTGTTCGGCCAGTATCTGCCGGGCGATCTCGCCCATCGCGGCTACGATTTCGCCCAGATCGTCGACCAGCTGGCTTTCGGCACCGAAGGCATCTTCGGCATCCCGACCATGGTCTCGGCGATGTACATCTTCCTTTTCGTGCTCTTTGGCGCCTTCCTCGAACACGCCGGCATGATCAACCTGTTCAACTCGGTGGCGCTCGGCTTCGTCGGCCACGCCAAGGGCGGCGCCGCCAAGGTATCGGTGGTTTCGTCCGGCCTGATGGGCTCGATCTCCGGCTCCGGCGTCGCCAACGTGCTGACCACCGGCCAGTTCACCATCCCGCTGATGAAACGCTTCGGCTATTCCGGCACCTTCGCCGGCGCCGTCGAGGCCACCGCCTCGATGGGCGGCCAGATCATGCCGCCGGTGATGGGCGCCGTCGCCTTCATCATGGCCGAGAACCTCAACGTGCCCTACATCGAGATCGTGAAGGCGGCACTGATTCCGGCCATCCTCTATTACGTCACGGTGTTCTGGATGGTGCACCTGGAAGCCGGCCGCAAGAATCTCGGCGGGCTGGCCAAGGAGGACTGCCCCAACCCCTGGCGGGCGATCCGCGAGCAGTGGTACCTGGTGCTGCCGCTGGTCGGCCTCGTCGGCATGCTGTTCAACGGTTTCACGCCGATGTACTCGGGTATGGTCGGCCTTGCCCTGTGCGCCATCCTGATCCTCGGCGCCGCCGTCGCCGCACGCATTTCCGGCACCGCCTTCCGCTTCGTCTTCTGGATCGCGGTCGGCCTGGGCGCCTCGCTGCTGGTCAAATTCGGCGTTTATCCGGTGCTGGCGGTGATCGCCCTGCTGGTCGTCACCTGCCTGTTCGTCCAGGGTGGCCGCGAGACGCTGCGGGTGATGCGCAACAGCCTGGTCGACGGTGCCAAGCAGGCGCTGCCGGTCGGCGTTGCCTGCGCCATCGTCGGCATCATCATCGGCACCTTGACGCTGACCGGTGCTGCCACCAACTTTGCCGGCTTCATCCTCAAGGTCGGTGAAGACAGCCTGTTCATCTCTCTGCTGCTGACCATGCTGATCTGCCTGGTGCTGGGCATGGGCATCCCGACCATCCCCAACTACATCATCACCAGCTCGATTGCCGCGCCGGCACTGCTCGACCTCGGCGTGCCGCTGATCGTCAGCCACATGTTCGTCTTCTACTTCGGCATCATGGCCGACCTGACGCCGCCGGTGGCACTGGCCGCCTTCGCCGCCAGTTCGATCGCCAAGGAACCGGCGATGAAGATCGGCATCAAGGCAGTGCAGATTGCCATCGCCGGCTTCGTCGTCCCGTTCATGGCGGTGTACGACAACGCGCTGATGCTGCAGGGCGATCCGTCGGTGCTGGCGGTGGTTTACATCGTCGGCAAGGCACTGCTGGCGATCACCCTGTGGGGCGCCGCCAGCATCGGTTATCTGCGCGCACCGCTAGCCGCCTGGGAAAGGATCTGGGCTGCAGCTGCCGCCTTCCTGCTGGTCGCCGCGCTACCGCTCACCGACGAACTCGGTTTCATCGCCTGTTCAGCCTTCATCGGCTGGCATCTGCTGCGCAGCCGGCGCCTACTGGCCGCATGAACGTGATCTGCCTGGTCGCCGGCCTGCTGGTGGCGCCGCTCGGCGAGGCAGTCACGCTGCAATGGACGCATTCGGTGCAGAAAACCCTGTGGGCCGAGGATTACCGCCTGCAGGGCGATCGCCTGCAACTGAGTTCGGCGCGAGTGCAGGGTACCGGCGCCGGCATGGAACCGCCAGCCGACGCCGTCTACCGCGACGGCGCCTGGCATTACACGCCGGTGCTGCCACTGCTGCCAGCGGTGACGCTGCGCCATTCACCCTACGCCGCGCCCTACACCGTCTGTGCTGGCGTCGACTGCCGGCCGCTGCCAGAATGGCTGCCGGGCCTGGCGAATGACAGCACGGTGACGCTGCAGGTCTGCCCGGACAGGCGCTGATCCGGCCGAAAACGTAAGATGGCGCCATGAACCGAGCCCCCCGAGTTTTCCGCAACTGGCTGCTGACCGGCGCCGCTGCCCTCGCCTGCCTTTTGGTCGGCCTGCTCGCCTACCGCCTGCTGCTCGGCAACTATCTGGGCCACGAACGGCAAATGGCTTCGCAGCGTCTGGACGCCTTCGCCCTCTCGCTGGAAGCGACACTGGAGCGCCACGAATCGCTGCCCGGCCTGCTCGCGCTCGAACCTTCGCTGGTCGCGTTGCTGCGCGCCCCGCACAACCCGCAGCGGATCGCCGCTGCCAATGCCTATCTTGAGGCAGCCCAACAGGGCGCCGCCGTCGCCGCCACCTACCTGCTCGACGCCGACGGTCTGACCCTGGCCGCCAGCAACTGGCGCCAGCCGCACAGCTTCGTTGGTCACAACTACGCCTTCCGTCCCTATTTCAGTGACGCTGTCGCCCAAGGCCTGGGGCGCTTTTACGGCGTTGGCGTGACCACCGGCGAACCTGGTTACTTCCTCGCCGCACCGGTCCGCGACAACGGCCGTGTACTCGGCGTGGTCGTCCTCAAGGTCGGCCTCGAAGCCATGGAACAGGCCATGGCCGGTGCCGGCGACACCTTGTTGCTGGCCGACGCCGAGGGCGTCGTCTTCCTTTCGTCGGCGCGTCAGTTACGTTACCGCACCCTGGCACCGCTACCCACCGCCGTCGGCGAGCGCCTGGCGGCAACGCGCCAATATGGCAAACAGCGCCTGCAGCCACTGGCCGACCGACCGCTGCAACTCGACCAGGCGCAGCCGCAACGCCTGGCACTGGCCGATGACGCCGCCCGCGAAGTGCTGCCGGTATCGCGTCCGGTCGGCCAGTTCGGGTGGCGGGTGGTGCAACTCGGCAGTCTCGACGAAGCCCGCGGCGCCGCCTTTTCCGGCGCCCTTGCGGTAGCCCTGGCGGCAGCCTTCGCCCTCGGCGTCGCCGCCCATCTCCGCCATCGGCAACGGCGGCGCGAGGAACTGCAGCGCATCCACGGCGAACTCGAACAGCGCATCGCCGAACGTACCGCCGACCTCACCGCCAAGGTCGCCGAGCTACAGCGCACCGAAGCGATCCTCCACGAAACCCGCGACGCCGCGGTGCAGGCCGGCAAGCTCGCCGTCCTCGGGCAATTGTCGGCCGGCATCAGCCACGAACTGAACCAGCCGCTGGCGGCGCTGCAGACCTTCGCCGACAACGCCAGCGCCCTGCTCGC
>DILW01000053.1 GCA_002425245.1 Betaproteobacteria bacterium UBA5582
CTGGCTTCCACCGGCGACACAACTGCCTCGGCGGACGATTCCGGCGCCGCTGTTTCCAGATTGGGCGCCTCGCCGTCGTGGGCGCGGGCGCGGGTGACGTAGGTGCCGGACTTGTCGTCGCGGCCGACCACCAGCAGGCCGAGGCCGGCAGCCTCTTCGAGCAGGTTGCCGAAGGTGCGGAAGCCGTAATAGCTCTCGCTGAAACCCGGGTTGCGCCGCTTCACCACTTCCTTGAGCACCGAGGCCCAGATCCGTTCGGCTTCGCCGCGGTCGGCCATGAGGTCGGCGAAGGTCGCCGCCACCAGTTCGATGGCCTTGGCCTTGCGCTCCTCGACCTTGGCGGTGCGCTTGGCTTCCTCTTCCGGCGTACGCTTCTCGCGCTCTCGGCGCGGCCCGGAACGGCTGGCTTCGCGGTCGCGGACGAGGTCGTCGTAGTAGATGAATTCGTCACAGTTGGTGACCAGCAGATCGGAGCAGGACTGCTTGACGCCGACGCCGATGACCTTCTTGGCGTTTTCGCGCAGTTTGGAAACCAGCGGCGAGAAGTCGGAATCGCCGGAGATGATGACGAAGGTGTCGACGTGCGACTTGGTGTAGCAGAGGTCGAGCGCATCGACGACCATGCGGATGTCGGCGGAGTTCTTGCCCGACTGGCGGACATGCGGGATTTCGATCAGTTCGAAGTTGGCCTCGTGCATCGCCGCCTTGAAGCCCTTGTAGCGTTCCCAGTCGCAATAGGCTTTCTTGACGACGATGCTGCCCTTGGCGAGCAGGCGCTCAAGCACCGGGCGGATGTCGAATTTTTCATATTGCGCGTCGCGCACGCCCAGCGCGATGTTCTCGAAGTCGCAGAAAAGCGCCATGCTGGCGGTGTCGTTGGCGGCCATGAAGTCGATCCGTTTTGTAGAAGGCGGCCAGTATACCGCCGGCAAGCTCAGCTGCCCTGCAATTGTGCCGCTTCGTCGTCGGTGAACAGGCGCGAGCGGGTGATGAAGCTCTTGCCGCTGCCGCTTTCGAGCGAGAAGGTGCCGCCCTGGCCGTCGAAGACATCGATGATCAGTTGCGTATGCTGCCAGTACTCGTACTGGGAGGCGCTGATGTAGAAGGGGACGCCGCCGATCTCACCGAGATGGACGTCGTAGGGGCCGATGGTGAGCTCACCCTGCAGGTAGCAATTGGGGCTGCTGTTGTCGCAGCAGCCGCCGGATTGGTAGAACATCAGTTCGGGACCGTACTGGCCCTGCAGTTGCTGGATCAGGGCCAGCGCTTCGGGAGTGGCGGTAACGCGATCGACCATGGTTTTCTCCAAAAAAGGGGGGGCACGAAGCCCCCCGAAAAGCCCGCAAGGGCACGCAGAATGTAGATCAATGCTGCCGGGCGGCGCAAATCATCAGGCGCCCCGGCTTCTGAATCTTCCGACTAGGCCGTTGAGATGCTCGGCCTGCAGGAGGAGTTCCTCGGCAGCCTCCTTGCAGTCCTCGGCGGTATCGCTGGTACGCCGGGTGACGCCGTCGATCTGGGCCAGGCCGACATTGACCTCGTCGATGGAAAAGGCCTGCTGTTTCGAGGCCTCGGCAATGCTGGTGATCAAGGCTGAAACACGCTCGGCGCTGACCACGATGCCGTTCAGCGTTTCCGCCGTACGGCCGGCGATCTCGATACCCCGGGCGGTCTTGGCAGCCGATTCGCCGATCAGCTTCGCCGCCTGGCTGGCCGCGTCGGAGCTGTTCGAGGCGAGCTTGCGCACCTCGTCGGCGACGACCGCAAATCCGCGTCCGTGTTCGCCAGCCCGTGCCGCCTCGATGGCGGCGTTGAGCGCCAGCAGATTGGTCTGCATGGTGATCTCGTTGATCGAGTTGATGATGTCGTTGATGCGCTCGCCCGCCACTCGCATTTCGACCATCGCATCCATCATCTCGGTCATGTGCTGACTGCCGGTTCTCGCCGCGTCCCGCGATTCCTGCGACGACTGTTCGGCATTGGTCGCGTTCTGGGCGGTGAGCTTGATTTGTTCACTGATCTGTTCGATCGACGCGGCAATCTGGGTCACCGACTCGGCCGATCGGGCCGACCCGTCGGAGAGCGTATTGCTCAGGGTGGTGACGCGGCCGGCGTTGTTGTTGATTCGCCCGGCCCCGCCCTTGAGTTCGGAAACCAGGCTGTTCAGGCCATCGAGCATCTGGCGCAGGGCCAGGCCCAGCTGGTCGTGCTCCGAGGCCAGGCGAACGTTCATGTCCAAATTCCCCTCGCTGATCTGCTCGGCCAGTCGGGCCCGGGACAGGAGGCTCTGGGACATCTCATCGAGGGCGCTGGCCAGCTGCCCGACTTCGTCGTTCGATTCGTGCTGGAAGCGGCGCGAAAAATCGCCGGCCAGCACGGCCCGGGCAAAATCTGCGGCAGCGCGAACCGGACGCGCGATGTTGCCGGCGACAAACCACAGCAAAGCGGTTGCCACAGCGGTAACGACCAGTCCGACCAGGACTTGCCACAGGGTGCTGGAAGTGCCGCGCGCCTGGATTTCCTGATCAAGCGCCTGAGCCTGGGCCAGCACCACGTCCTGCGGCACGGTCACCAGCACCGCCCAGGGCTTGCCGGTGCGGCCGAGGATAATCGGTGCGACCGCCTTCATGCTCTTGTTGCTTTCGTCGAACCAGCCCTGAGCTCGCCCTTCCTTGACGTTCCTGAGCAGATCGCCATCGTCGCCCGACTTGCCTGCGGAAAAGGCCTGCCCGATACGTTCCGGGTGCTCGCTGTCGGCCACCACCAGGCCGGCATTGCTGATGATGGTAACCCCACCCTTGCCGTCAAACAGTTCCTGGTCCGCCTTGACGGCGAGTTTCTGCACGAAATCAAGGTTGTAGTCCGTACCGGCAACGCCAAAGAAGCGCTTGTTCACCATGATCGGCACCGACAGGGTAGTCAGCCACACCGACTTGCCCTGGACGATGTAAGGGAACGGGTCGAGCACGCTTTCCTGCAGATTCTCGCGCGGACCGATGTACCAGCCGCCTTTCAGCACGCCGTTGGGGTGGCGATCCATGGTGTCGTACTCGACCAGCGGCTGAACGGCAATCCGGCCGTCCTCGCCGCGGTTCCAGTAGGGCGTGAAACGCCCGGTCTGGGCGTTGTTGCCATCCCGACCGGTCTGGAAAGCGGCATCCCTGCCATCCAGCGCATTGGGCTCCCAATTCGAATAGGTGCCGTTGAATTCCGGGTTGTTGAGCAGGACGTGGTAAAGGATGTCGTTCACCTGATCGCGCCCTAGCCCCCCGTTCTTCCTGCTCACCTCGAAGGTGTGGGCCATGGTCCGGGCAGCGTTGAGCGCCAGGTCGAACTTGCTTTGAATCACACCGGCGTGGGCCCAGGCGAGGTTCTTGAGGCTCTCGACCGTATTTGCCTGGGTCAGCTCACCGACCCGCTGCGAAATCAGGCTGCGCGTGTTTCCCTCGGAAACCACGCTGTAGGCCACGATGCTGATTACCGACCCGAGCAGGCAGGCGCCTGCCAGGACCGATATTCTTCCCTGAATTGACTTCATGACTTCAACGACACCTTTTCAACGAAAACACCAAAAAGACTTCGAAACCGCCCGAGAGACGCGCTTTGCGCCATCCGGCCTGCTTGCGTGAAACGATGCCTGGACCAATCAGCGCCCCTTGGACCGCTGACTGGCCGGTTGTTGTCAAGACGCCCGCACGAGGCGGGCCTGAGCAGCTGCTTAGAAGAAGCCCAGCTTCTGTTCCGAGTAGGAAACGAGCAGGTTTTTGGTCTGCTGGTAGTGGTCGAGCATGACCTTGTGCGTTTCGCGACCGATACCGGATTCCTTGTAGCCGCCGAAGGCAGCGTGGGCCGGGTAGGCGTGGTAGCAGTTGGTCCATACGCGGCCGGCCTGGATGGCGCGACCCATGCGGTAGGCGACGTTGCCGTTACGGCTCCAGACGCCGGCGCCGAGGCCGTAGATGGTGTCGTTGGCGATGGCCAGCGCGTCGGCTTCGTCATTGAAGGCGGTCACGGCGAGCACCGGCCCGAAGATTTCTTCCTGGAAGATGCG
>DILW01000048.1 GCA_002425245.1 Betaproteobacteria bacterium UBA5582
GCGCAGGGGCGGCGTCAGCAGCACGCCATCGCGCTCGACGAAGACATTGCTGCGTGCGCCCTCGGCGACCTCGCCGCGCTGGTTGAGGAAAACCGCGTCGAACACCGAACCATCCGCCGGCAGGGCGGCCAACGCCGCGTCGTAGACGGCGCGCGCGGTCGTTTTGTGGCGACGCAGCGGGTCGTCGGCATCGATTGGAGTTTCGGCCAGCCAGGCGCCCAGCGTCTGCGGCGGCGTGGCCGCCAGCGGGAAGGACTGCACCTCGATCTTCCCAGCCTTGTCCAGCGTCAGCCGGACCCGCCAGGTCCCGGTCGTCGGCTGTTCGGCAAGCGCGCGCAAAAGCGCCTGTTCGTCGACCGGGAAGCCGAACCAGGCAGCGGAACGGCGCAGGCGCTCGTAATGACCGGCCCACATCGGATAGACCCCGTTATCGCGACGCAAGGTCTCGATCAGTTGCAGGCCGGGATCGCAATCGCGCAGGAAAGCGGCTTTCAGTCGGCACTCGGCCCATTCGGCGGCGGCTTCGGAATCAGCGACGATGCCGCTGCCGATGCCCAGCCGCCCGCGGCGACCAGCGTCCAGTTCGAGCGTGCGGATGGCAACATTGAGGCGGCAGTCGCCGTCCGGCGCCAGCCAGCCGAAAGCGCCGGTGTAAAGCCCACGTGGCCCCGGCTCCAGCTCGCCGATGATCTGCATTGCGCGGATCTTCGGCGCGCCGGTGATCGAACCGCAGGGAAACAGCGCCGTCAGGATGTCGCCGAAGCTGCGCCCGGCCACCGTCGCCGAGATTTCCGAGACCATCTGCCGCACCGTCGGATAGTCCTCGATCTCGAACAAGCGCTCGACCCGCACGCTGCCGTTGGCGGCGATGCGCCCGAGGTCGTTGCGCAGGAGATCGACGATCATCAGGTTTTCGGCGCGATCCTTGAGCGAATCACGCAGCGCTTCCGGCGGCGCCTGCAGCGGCGCCGTCCCCTTCATCGGCCGGGTCAGCAGGTAATCGCCGTGGCGTTCGACGAACAACTCCGGTGACAGGGAGACGATGCCCTGGCGGTCGTCGCCGACAAAACCGCCGTAACGCACCGGCTGACGCTGACGCAGTCGGGCGTAGAGGTCGAGCGGCTTGCCGAACCAGTCGAATTCGGCAGGGAAGGTGAAATTGACCTGGTAACAATCACCGGCAGCGATCCATTCCTTGATCCGCGCCAGTGCCGCGACGTAGGCGGGCTCGTCCAGCGCCTTCGCCCAGCCAGCGACCCCTGCCGCCTGTCCGGTGGCGTTATCGGCCAGCCAGCCGGCAGCACCGTCGGCATCCATTGCGATGCGCTCGCGGAACTGCCAGAAGCGAGCCAGCGGCCTCCCCGTCGGCTGCCAGCCGGACGGTGCCGAACGCGGCTCGAACAGGTAACCCAACTCGTAATCCAGGGCCAGGACTGTCCACGCCGGTGTCGTCGCCAGGCGCTCCAAGGCGGCTCCCAGCGATGGCAGATCGACGGCTTCGTAGGCGCCGACCAAATCGCGGAAAAGCCAAGCGGCGGGTTCGCCCGCAGGCGCCCGCCGATCTTCGAAAAACGCTGTGAATCCGGTACTTATTTGCGCTTCAGGTAATACTCGAAGACCCGGTCCTCTTCCCGCTTCAGCAACAGCTCGTTGCCGGTCTGCTTGGCAAACGCAGGGAAGTCCTTCAAGGAGCCGGGATCGGTCGCCAGCACGCGCAACACCTGGCCGGATTCCATTTCAGCCAGGGTCTTTTTGGTACGCAGGATGGGCAGCGGGCAGTTCAAGCCCTTTACGTCGAGTTCGCGATCAAATTCCATGGTCATTCACGTCCGGGATCAAGACCCGGATTCTACCCTCAATTACGATTTTCCTTGAGCTCTTCGAGGCGCCTCAGCTTGAGTTCGCGCAAGCGCGCATCGATCGCCGACATTTCGTAGAAATTACCATCTCCCGCCTTGACTGCCAAATCCAGCTGCTCGATGGCACCGGCAGTCTGCCCCTGCAACGCGAAGACCTCGGCCAGCGACCGATGCTGCATGGAATTCTTCCCAAGACCGGCGTAGGCCCCGGCGCGCAGGCGATGCAGGCGGATGTCGTCGGCGGCGACCCGCAACTGGGCCTCGGCGAAGCGCAGGGCTTCGGCAAAGCGGCGCGATTCGATCAAGGCCGCGCCGTTGCCGTAGAGCAAGGCACGATTCAGTGGATAGCGGGCCATCGCCTCGCGGTAGATGCGCAGCCCCTCGTCGGTCTTGCCCTGGGCGACCCGGATATCGGCGGCAAGCCGCTCCAGCATCGCCGACGACTGCTTGAGCGCCCGCGCCGCATCGATCTCGCGTTGCGCCGCCGGCCAGTCGCGCGCGCGGAAGTAGCCGACCGCCAGACCGTAGCGGGCAGCGACTTCGGTGGTGAACTTGCGCTCACTCAGCAGGGCCGAAAAATCACGGATCACATCCGCCGGCCGCCCCTGCATGGCACGCAGTCTGGCCTTGACCAGGTGGAAATCGATACTGTCCGGCACCTGGCGGTAAGCCAGGCTCTGCTCGCGGTTCTGCATGTCGGCCACGCGCTCGCCAGTCAGCGGGTGGGTCCGCAGATAGGCGGTCGCGTTGTTTTCGTAGAGCCGGACCGACTGCTGCAGGCGCTCGAAAAACGCCGCCATGCCGCGCTCGTCGAAGCCCGCCTTGCCCAGCATCTCGAACCCCAGTCGATCAGACTCGCGCTCGAAATCCCGGGAGTAGGCCAGTTGCGCGGAAATCGCCCCGGCCTGCGAAGCGGCGATGGCGGCGCTGGCCGCCTGTGGATTCGAACTGGCGGCCAGCAGGCCCAGGCCCATCGCCACCATTGAGGCGATGCTGATCCGCTTGGACTGGAACAACTGCCGGGCAATGTGGCGCTGGGTGACGTGCGACAGTTCGTGGGCAAGCACGCCGGCCAGTTCCGACTCGCTTTGCGCCGACAGGATCAAGCCGGTATGCACGCCAATATACCCGCCGGGCATGGCAAAGGCATTGATGCTGGGGTCGTTGATGGCGAAGAATTCAAAACCGAAGCCCGGATCGTGGCTGAAACCGGCCAGCCGACCACCCAGATGATTGAGGTAAGCCTCGACGTCGTGGTCCTCGAGATAGGTGGCTTCGCGTTGCCTGATCTGCTGCATGATCTGCTGCCCGATACGCTTCTCGGTAGCGACCGGCAGTTCATCGTTTGCCGCCTCGCCCAGTTCCGGCAGATTCTGCGCTGCCACAGGCGAAACCGCCAACACGGCGGCCAGCGAAACGGCGAGAAGGCTTCTGAATACAGGCATGGTGCTATGATAACGCAGGCCTTCCGGCGACTGCCGGGCTCTTCGTAACCAAAAGTAAGCCAACGTGACCGACTCCCCCCTCACCCATTTCGACAGCGCCGGCCAGGCCCATATGGTCGATGTCGGCGCCAAGCAGGAGAGCGCGCGCATCGCCCGAGCCGCCGGCAGCATCCTCATGCAGCCAGACACCCTGGCGCTGATCCGCGATGGTTCGGCGAAAAAGGGCGATGTCCTCGGCATTGCCCGCATTGCCGCGATCCAGGCAAGCAAGCGCACCGGCGACCTGATCCCGCTCTGCCACCCGATAGCCCTGACCCGTGTTGCCGTCGACTTCGCCATCGACGAAACACGCAACGCGGTACATTGCGAAGTGACTGCCGAATGCTTCGGCCGCACCGGGGTCGAAATGGAAGCCCTGACCGCCGCTTCGGTCGGCCTGCTGACCATCTACGACATGTGCAAGGCCGTCGACCGCGGCATGCGCATCGAGAACGTCCGCCTGATCGAAAAAAAGGGCGGCAAGTCCGGACACTGGCAAGCTGACTGAGACAGGATCCATGGAACTACGTCGCAAATTCCTCAAGGGTGGCGCCTCGGCGGCGCTACTGGCACCGCTGATCGGCAGCGGATTATTGATCCCCGGGCGTGTTCTCGCCAGCGAATGGAAACGCGCAGCCTTCACCGCCCAGAACCCGGCCGACGCCCTCGGCAAGCTCGGGGTAAGTACCGCGGCGGAAAGCCGCGAGATCATCCTGCGGGCACCGGAAATCGCCGAGAACGGCGGCAAGGTCGAGATCGAGATCATCTGCAACCTGCCCGACACGCGCAGCTTGCTGGTGGTCGCCGAGAAGAACCCGATGCCACTGTGCGCCGAACTCAACTTCAAGGGCAAAGCCCAGCCCTATGCCAAGCTGCAGTTGAAACTGGCCGAGACCATGCGTGTACGGGCCATCGCCCGCACGGCGGATGGTCGCAACCACGTCACTTTCCGCGAAATCAAGGTCACCCTGGGTGGCTGTGGAGGCTGAAATGAGCGAACCGATCCGTATCCGCGCACAAATTCAGGGCGAAATCGCCGATATTCGGGTGCTCATGCACCATCCCATGGAGACCGGGCAGCGCCGCGACGAAGCGGGGAAGCCGGTGCCCGTGCACTTCATCCAGACGTTCTCGATCACGCTCAACGACCAGCCCTTGATCGACGGTCAGTTGAACACCTCAATTTCCCGCAACCCCCTGTTTGCCTTCAAGGCACAAGGCATCAAGACCGGCGACAAACTCACCGTGAGCTGGACGGACAACACCGGCGTCGGGCGCAAGGACAGCATCACCGTCGCCTGAACCTGACGCTTCGGCAAAAAAAAAGCCCGTCCAAACGACGGGCTTTTTTTGTTTTCCGACGATCCGCGGAATCAGGCACGCTGGATGTTGGAGGCCTGCTTGCCTTTGGGGCCCTGAACGACTTCAAAGGAAACTTTTTCGCCTTCCTTCAAGGTTTTGAAGCCATTCATGTTGATGGCGGAAAAATGGGCGAAGAGATCTTCGCTGCCATCGTCGGGCGTAATGAAGCCAAAGCCCTTGGAGTCATTGAACCACTTGACAGTACCGATTGCCATATCTGCAACTTCCCTACAAAAATCGTACGAATTTCCGGGTCTCCCCGTCTCCCTGTTTGAGCTCAACGACCCGGCACGCAAGGTACCCGCGACACAGCATGAATCCAAACACAACGATTTTTTACGCCAGTTGAATTTTTCCGTCAAGCATTTTCAATTCCGCAGTGCACCATCAAAGCAGGCAAGAGAATTGCTTGTTTGTTGCTGTTGCAGAATGGAATGGACTGTATAGAATCCAGAACATGGCTACGAAGATTCAGGATGGCGGACAACTTGAGGCCTTGCGCAGCAAGCTTCGACCGCCGCGAATGTACAAGGTGATGTTGCTGAACGACGATTTCACCCCGATGGATTTCGTCATCGAAGTTCTGCAGCGTTTTTTTTCGTTGGATACTGAACAAGCGACACGAATCATGCTCAAAGTTCACAACGAGGGTCGCGGCACCTGCGGGGTTTTCCCCCGGGACATCGCGGCAACCAAGGTAGAACAAGTCACGGCTCATGCCCGACTGCACCAGCACCCGCTAGCCTGTATCATGGAGGAAAACTGATGATTGCCCAGGAACTCGAAGTCAGCCTGCACATGGCCTTTGTCGAGGCACGCCAGAAGCGCCACGAATTCATCACCGTCGAGCACCTCCTGCAGGCACTGATCGACAACCCGTCGGCCGCCGATGCCCTGCGCGCCTGCGGCGCCAAGCCGGACGCGTTGCGCAAGGATTTGAGCAACTTCATCGACGAGCACACACCGACCGTCTCCGGCGAGGACGACATCGACACCCAGCCGACCCTGGGATTCCAGCGCGTCATCCAGCGCGCCATCCTGCATGTCCAGTCTTCCGGCAAGAAAGAAGTGAACGGCGCCAACGTGCTGGTCGCGATCTACGGCGAGAAGGACTCGCACGCGGTGTACTTCCTGCAGAAGCAGGGCGTCACCCGGCTCGACGTGGTCAATTACATCTCGCACGGCATCAGCAAGGTGCCGCAACAGAAGGCGGCGCCGGAAAGCGAACCGGAGAGCGAAAGCGAAAAGGCCGACACCGGCCCGCTGGAGCAATACACGATCAATCTCAACGCGCTGGCGCTGCAGGGCAAGATCGACCCGCTGATCGGCCGCGACAAGGAGCTGGAGCGCGTCGTCCAGACCCTGTGCCGGCGGCGCAAGAACAACCCGCTGCTGGTCGGCGAGGCCGGCGTCGGCAAGACGGCGATTGCCGAAGGCCTGGCGCGCAAGGTGGTCGAGGGCGACGTGCCGGAAATCCTGGCGCAGGCCAATGTCTACTCGCTGGACATGGGTTCGTTGCTGGCCGGCACCAAGTACCGCGGCGATTTCGAGCAACGCCTGAAGGGCGTGCTCAAGGCGCTGCAGGACAACCCGCACGCGATCCTGTTCATCGACGAGATCCACACCCTGATCGGTGCCGGCTCGGCGTCCGGCGGTACGCTAGATGCCTCCAACCTGCTCAAGCCGGCGCTCTCGTCGGGCCAGCTGAAGTGCATCGGCGCCACCACCTATACCGAATTCCGCGGCATCTTCGAAAAGGACAGCGCACTCTCGCGGCGCTTCCAGAAGATCGACGTGAATGAGCCCTCGGTGGCCGAAACGGTCGAAATCCTCAAGGGCCTGAAGGCGCGCTTCGAAGCGCACCACGGCATCAAGTACTCGGCCACCGCGCTGTCCTCGGCGGTCGAACTGTCGGCCCGCTACATCACCGACCGCCACCTGCCGGACAAGGCCATCGACGTCATTGACGAAGCCGGCGCGGCGCAGCGCATCCTGCCCAAGTCGAAGCAGAAGAAGACGATCAACAAGACCGACATCGAGGAAATCGTCGCCAAGATTGCCCGCATCCCGTCGCAGCACGTGTCGATGGACGACCGCGGCGCGCTGAAGAATCTCGACCGCGACCTGAAGGCGACCGTCTTCGGCCAGGACAAGGCCATCGACGCGCTGGCCCAGGCGATCAAGATGGCCCGCTCCGGCCTCGGCAACCCGGGCAAGCCGATCGGCTCCTTCCTGTTCTCCGGGCCGACCGGCGTCGGCAAGACGGAAGTTGCCAAGCAGCTGGCCTACTGTCTCGGCGTCGAACTGCAGCGCTTCGACATGTCCGAATACATGGAACGCCACGCCGTTTCCCGGCTGATCGGCGCGCCCCCGGGCTACGTCGGTTTTGACCAGGGTGGCCTGCTGACCGAGGCGATCACCAAGAAACCCTACTGCGTGCTGCTGCTCGACGAAATCGAGAAGGCCCACCCGGACATCTTCAACATCCTGCTGCAGGTGATGGACCACGGTACGCTCACCGACAACAACGGACGCAAGGCCGATTTCCGCAACGTGGTCATCATCATGACCACCAATGCCGGCGCCGCCGACCTGCAGAAGTCGTCGATGGGCTTCACTTCGAACAAGGAAGTCGGCGACGAGATGGCCGAGATCAAGCGGCTGTTCACGCCCGAGTTCCGCAACCGGCTCGACGCCACGATCTCCTTCCGCCCGCTCGACCACGAGATCATCCTGCGGGTGGTCGACAAGTTCCTGATGCAGCTGGAAGAGCAGTTGCACGAGAAGAAGGTCGAGGCGCACTTCTCCGAGGCGGTCAAGGAAATGCTGGCGAAGAAGGGTTTCGATCCGCTCATGGGTGCCCGTCCGATGTCACGGCTGATCCAGGACACGATCCGTTCGGCACTGGCCGACGAGTTGCTGTTCGGCCGGCTGGCCAGCGGCGGCAAGGTCACCGTCGATCTCGACAGCGACGGCAAGATTCGCCTCGACTTCGAGGAAGAAAAACTCGAAGCGACCGTCTGAGGATTGCCATCCGCCCCCGAAGCCGTGCAAGATTGCACGGCTTTTTCATTTCCGGAGACCCGCATGTCCTTCAAGACCCCCGACCTGTGCGACCAGTACGAAGCCGAACTCGGCCAGACGGTACGCGTCCTTGCCCCGATGTTCCAGCGCTACGGTGGGCGCAGCAGCTTTTCCGGCGAAATCGTCACGCTCAAGATCTTCGAGGACAACACCCTGGTCCGCGAAATCTTCAATGAAGACGGCCGCGGCAAGGTACTGGTCATCGACGGCGGCGGTTCGCTGCGCTGCGCGCTGGTCGGCGACCAGCTGGCCATCCTCGCCCACAAGAACGGCTGGGAAGGCGTTGTCGTCTATGGCTGCATTCGCGATTCGGGCGACATCAACGGCATCGACATCGGTGTGCGCGCGCTCAACACGCACCCGCAGAAAACCGTCAAGAAGGGCGTTGGCGACCGCAACCTCGCGGTCACCTTCGGCGGCGTTACTTTCCGTCCCGGCGAATGGCTTTACGCTGACGAGGACGGCGTGATCGTCGCCACCCACCCGCTCTGATCGACCCGGACCTGCCCGGGTGGAGCGTCACCCCTCGAGCAGGACCGTGCTCTCGCAGCCGACCCGTACGGCGCCCCAGTGGCGTCCACCGACCAGAATCGGCATGTTGATTTCGGAAAGGATCTCGCCGGTATCGCGGGCATAGGTCTGAACCAGCAAGGGTTGCTGGTTGCGCGCTGCCCGCTGGCCGGTGACGTCGTCCCAGATGCGCCGGGTACGATTGCCGACCAGATCCTTTTCATAATTGCCGCTCAACGGCTGCGAGTATTTCTGGTTGTGGATGGCACCGTAGCCCTTGCCATCGATGATCAGGGCGTAGACGCCGCCGCGCAGCCCGGACAGTGCCTTCTCCAGCATCGGCTGAAGCTGCTGCTCGAAGCTTGAGCAGTAGCTCACCTCATACTTCTGCGGCCGGGTATTGGGCAGCGGACGATAGTTCTGATCCCAGATGTCGACACCGCGAGTGAGCAATTCAACCAGCTTGTCCTGGATGGCGTCGCGGAACTGGCGCGCCTGGTCCACGTTGAAATCGAAGGCACCACGACCGATCTTGAAGCGCGACACCAGTTCCTGGACGCTTTCGGTCGCCTGACTGAGCAATTGGGTCGTCTCTTCGGAAGTCTTCATGCTGCCGGCCACTTCCTCCGACAGGTCGTGTACCTGACGTACCGACTCGTGCACCTGTGCATTGGTCGCCGTCAACTGCTCCATGGCTGCGGCAATCTGGCTCAACTGATCGCCGGTACGTTCGAAGTTGCCGACCATCTCGCGGAATTCGGACGACGAATTCTCGACCACCTCGCGCGTCAGCCGGATGTCGTCGTTGATCACCTCATTTTCGCGCTGGGTTTCACGCACCAGATCAATCATGCCACCAATGTTCACGGTGATTTCCTGGGTCGCCAGGTTGACCCGTTCGGCCAGTTTGCGCACCTCGTCGGCCACCACCGCGAAACCGCGCCCCATCTCGCCGGCCCGCGCCGCCTCGATCGCGGCGTTGAGCGCCAGCAGATTGGTCTGGTCGGCGATATCCTTGATCAGCCCGGCAATCTGACGAATGCTGTCGGAACGCTCGGCGAGATGCCCGACCGTGTCGTTGAAGCGGCCGAGCTTGCTGCTCACGCCCTGGACCTTGCCGACGATGTCCTGCATTTCCGCCAGCGAATTGCGTGCGGTGGCGAGGTTGCTGTCGGTCGAATGCGAGATCATGTCGGCTGAACTGGACACTTCCTGAATCGCCTGAACCGCCTCGGAACTGGCACCGAACACCGAACGGGCGATCTGTCCCTGCTGGTCGGCACGTTCGGCAGTCGCTGAAACGGTACGCCTGACCACCACCGCTTCACGGGCGATATTCACGCTCATCTTGCGGACTTCGCTGATGATCTGGCGCATCTTGTCGGCGAAGCGGTTGTAGGCTTCGGCCAGCGTGCGCAATTCGTCGTGGGTGATGGTCGGCAGGTTGCGTGAAAAGTCGCCTTCGCCACGGCCGATTTCATCGAAGATGCTGGCAATCATGCGGACCGGGCGCAGGATCAGGTAGCGGATGTAGAGAATCTGCAGCACGTTCCAGCACAGGGCGATGACCGTGAGCGTAATCATCAGCATCAAGCCCTGGTCGAGACCATCGGAGACACGCTGCAATGCCTCAACTGACGAACCAGACTTCGCCATCTCCTCGACGACCAGCTTTTTCTGGTTGATGTAGATACCCAGATAGAAAAGGTCGATGAAGAAGAGCAACAGGAAGCTCATCAACTTCTTGGTCAGGGAGTTCCAGAAGGTGCGTTCGTTCCAGTCGTATAAGGCTCTGAGAAATTCCATGAAATCACCAAACTTTTTCCAAATTTGATCAATTCAACTCCGCCTGACTCACGAGGTCAAGCGCAAAAACGGAGTAGGCGAGCTGATCCGTCAGCCAAAAAATGCTGCACCGCATTTCACTGGAACAAACCGCGTTCCACATCGCAAAAAATAATCGCTAACCAATTGTTTCGTTGTGATATTTTTTTGTCTTATGTCTTATATAAGACTATTGCTGCCGTGCACGATTTTATCTATACTTCAGTCCATCGCAGTAAGCAAAAAGTTGCTACTGCGGCATACTGATTTCCCAACCCAACTTTTGAGGAACACACATGAGCACTCGCGAACAGCAAATCGCCGCCCTGGAAAAAGACTGGGCCGAAAACCCCCGTTGGAAGCTCGTCAAGCGCGGCTACTCCGCTGCTGACGTGGTTCGCCTGCGTGGCTCCCTGCAGCCGGAATACACCCTGGCCCAGCGCGGCGCCAAGGTCCTCTGGGAAAAGGTCAACGGCGGTGCCAAGAAGGGTTATGTGAACGCCTTCGGTGCCATCACCGCCGGTCAAGCCATGCAACAGGCCAAGGCTGGCCTGGAAGCCGTGTATCTCTCCGGCTGGCAGGTTGCTGCTGACGGCAATACGTCCGAAACCATGTACCCGGACCAGTCGCTGTACGCCTACGACTCCGTGCCGACCATGGTTCGCCGCATCAACAACACCTTCAAGCGCGCTGACGAAATCCAGTGGTCGCGTGGCATCAATCCGGGCGACGAAGGCTTCATCGACTACTTCCTGCCGATCGTTGCCGACGCAGAAGCCGGTTTCGGCGGCGTGCTGAACGCCTTCGAACTGATGAAGAACATGATCGCTGCCGGCGCCGCCGGTGTGCACTTCGAAGACCAGCTGGCTGCCGCCAAGAAGTGCGGCCACATGGGTGGCAAGGTGCTCGTCCCGACCCGTGAAGCCGTTGAAAAGCTGATCTCCGCTCGTTTCGCCGCTGATGTTATGGGCGTGCCGACGCTGATCCTGGCACGTACCGATGCCGAAGCTGCCAACCTGATCACCTCCGACTACGACGAGAACGACAAGCCGTTCCTCACCGGCGAGCGCACCCAGGAAGGTTTCTACCGCGTCAAGAACGGTCTGGAGCAGTCGATCTCCCGTGGTGTTGCCTACGCCCCGTACGCTGACCTCGTCTGGTGCGAAACCGGCGTCCCCGATATCGGCTTCGCCCGCGAATTCGCCCAGGCCGTTCAGGCCGCCTGCCCGGGCAAGCTGCTGTCCTACAACTGCTCGCCGTCGTTCAACTGGAAGAAGAACCTCAACGACTCGCAGATCGCCTCCTTCCAGGAAGAACTGTCGGCGCTGGGCTACAAGTACCAGTTCATCACCCTGGCCGGCATCCACGTCAATTGGTACAACACCTTCAAGTTCGCCCACGCTTACGCTCGCGGCGAAGGCATGAAGCACTATGTGAACATGGTTCAGGAACCGGAATTCGCTGCCCGCGAAGACGGCTACACCTTCGTTTCGCACCAGCAGGAAGTCGGTACCGGTTACTTCGACGAAGTCACTACCGTCATCCAGGGTGGCTCCTCCTCGGTCAAGGCCCTCACCGGCTCGACCGAAGAAGAACAGTTCCACTAAGCGACCGCTTACGATTGCCGCCACATCCGGCGGCATCCAGAAGGCCGATCCTCAAAAGGGATCGGCCTTTTTCATCGCCCTTTGCCAGGAAGCGTAGAATCAGGGTGAACATACAACCACAAAGGAGCCCGCGATGTTTCCCGAATACCGAGACCTGATCACCCGGCTGAAGACCACGGATCGCCACTTCCAGAACCTTTTCGACAAGCACAACGAGCTTGACCAGAAGATCAAGAACATGGAGAACCATGTCGAGCCGGGCACGCCCATCGAAATCGAGGTACTGAAAAAGGAGAAGCTCGTGCTCAAGGATGAGCTTTACGAGTTGCTGCGCAAGGCGGATGCCACCTGACAGCAATCCCCTGGGGTTTTACCGCCGGACCGCACCCGCAAGCGTGCGGTCTTTTCATTTGCAAAATTGCTAGCAGAAACGTAGTACGAAGGTAATAATGTTGCCAACTTGAAAACTCAGCCCGGCCATGACCCGTCTTTGGCAGAAAATCAGCGAGAACATCCTGGCGCCGTCGCAGCTCAACGGCGGTCAGATACTGGACATGCTCACCCCAGCCGGGCGCGGCATGGAACTGCGACGACACGCTGCCTCGGTCATCATGGCCCGGGTGCAACTTATCGCCGGACTCTTTGCCATCCTGGTGCCGCTGTGCGCGATCGTCGATGTGCTGGTTTTTGAAGTCGATACAGCAACCATACTGGTCGGTCTGCGACTGCTCTCTGCCCTGATTTTTATCGCCCTGGCCTGGCCCCGTGAGTTATCACTGACCCGGCCGTACGCTCAAGCAATGAGTGCGTTGCTGATATTGCTGCTGGTGCCCTCGCTGTTTCACCTGATTTCAGCGGAGACACTTGCCGCTGCCAGCCAGACCGAAACCCAGCGCCTGGTGGTGCAACTGTATACCTACCTGCCGACCGTGGTCCTTGGTGGCCTGGCCATCTTCCCATTGACGGCGCTCGAAGCCCTGTTGCTGGCCCTGCCGGTGATCGGCCTGAGCCTCTACGGCACCACCCTGAACGGCCAGGCGCTGGAACTGGCCCAGTACGGCGGCACCCTGTGGTTCATGCTGATGATGCTCGGGGTCGCGATGTTCTCCGGGATGAGCCAGTGTCACTACATGGCCACCCTGGTGGTCAAGGCCATGCACGATCCGCTCACCGGTGCCTTGACCCGGCGCTCGGGCGAGGAGGCACTGGGACTGCTGTTCCGGCTCGGCCAGATGTCGGGCAAGCCGCTGACGCTGGCCTTCATCGACCTCGACCGGTTCAAGAGCATCAACGACGGTTTCGGTCACGAAGCTGGCGACCAGTGTCTGCGTAGTCTGGCGGAGAATGTCGGCCAGGCCTTGCGGCGGGGCGACCTGCTGGTGCGCTGGGGCGGGGAGGAATTCGTTGCCATCCTGCCCGATACGCCACCCGAGAACGTTGGCCCCTTGTTGCAGCGTCTGCGCGACGCCGGCCTCGGCAAACGGCCGGATGGCGCACCAATGACTGCCTCGATCGGTATCGCCAGTTCCCGTGAGGCCGATCTCGGCAGCTGGGAAAACATGGTCCAGCGGGCCGATCTGCGCATGTACGAAGCCAAGCAGCGGGGTCGCGACAGCGTCGTCTGGGCCGACGACCGCTGGCAACCGATGGCACAGCTCAGTCTGGCGGCGAGCGCCGGTTGAAAAGACCGGACATCGGCGCCCTCAGCGCAATTCCCAGTAACTTGGGCGGCTGTAGTTTTCCTTGAGCAGGTCGATGAACAGGCGCACCCGCAAAGGCAGGTGCCGCCGCTGCGGAAATACCGCGTAAATCCCCATCGGCGGCGCCTGCCAGGCATCGAGCACCGAAGTCAGCCGCCCCTCCTTGAGGTCGCGACCGACCTCCCACAACGAACGCCAGGCCAGTCCACGGCCGGCCAGCGCCCACTCGTGCAGCACCGCACCGTCGTTGCATTCGAACTTCCCGCCGACCTTCAAGGTCTGCGTCTGGCCGCTCTCCGGATGGCGGAAGACCCAGCCGCGCTGCTGGCCAAGCGAGAGGCAATCGTGCCCGGCCAGATCGTCAGGCGTCCGCGGCACGCCATGGGCGACCAGATAAGCCGGGCTGGCCACCACCATCCGGCGCATTTCGCCAAGACGGACGCTGACCAGGCTGGAATCGGTCATTTCGCCGATGCGGATGGCACAGTCGATGTTCTCGTTGATCAGGTCGACCAGGCGATCGCTGAGGTTGAGATTGACCCGCACTTCGGGGTTGGCCTGCATGAATTCGCCGACCAGCGGCGCCACATGCTGGCGCCCGAAGCCGGCCGGCGCCGAAATCTTCAGATAGCCGCTGGCCTGCACGCCGCCCAGGGAAACGGCGGCTTCGGCGTTGGCCAGGTCGTTGAGCAGCTTCTGACAGTCTTCGAGGAAGGCCTGCCCCTCGAAGGTCAAGGTCAGTTTGCGCGTGGTGCGCAGCAGCAAACGAACACCCAGCCTGGCCTCCAGGGCATCGAGGCGACGCCCGATGATGGCCGGCGTCACCCCTTCGAGCCGGGCAGCAGCCGACAAACTGCCCCGGGTTGCGACACTGACGAAGGCCTCAATCTGTTTCAGCCGGCTCATTTGATACTCTGAGTAAAAGATGATGTGATTCTAGCGGCCTTTGCAGTCTTATAGAAGACCCATACAATGCATTGCATCGCAGCATTCCAATCACTCTTCAACGGAGCTCCAAGATGGCCATCAACCTGCCCGCCGGCGTGCAAATCACTGCCCCGATCCAGCCCGAATGGGAATTCATCCTCAGTACCGAAGCCCTCGAATTCGTCGCCAAGCTGCACCGCGCCTTCGAGGCCCGCCGCCAGGAACTGCTCAAGGCCCGTGTCGAGCGCCAGGCTCGTATCGACGCCGGCGAAATGCCGGACTTCCTGCCGGAAACCGCGCACATCCGCAACGGCGACTGGAAGGTCGCGCCGGTGCCGGCCGCCCTGCAGTGCCGCCGCGTCGAAATCACCGGCCCGGTCGAAGCCAAGATGATCATCAACGCCTTCAACTCGGGTGCCGACTCCTACATGACCGACTTCGAGGATTCCAACAGCCCGAACTGGGAAAACCAGATCCAGGGCCAGGTGAACCTGTATAAGGCGATCCGCCGCGAACTCTCGTTCAAGAACGAAGCCGGCAAGGAATACAAGCTCAACGACAAGATCGCCACCCTGCAGATCCGTCCGCGCGGCTGGCACCTCGACGAAAAGCACGTGCTGGTCGATGGCCAGCGCGTCTCCGGCGGCCTGTTCGACTTCGGCCTGGTCTTCTTCCACAACGCCAAGGAACAGATCGCCCGCGGCGCCGGCCCCTTCTACTACCTGCCGAAGATGGAAAGCCACCTCGAAGCCCGCCTGTGGAACGACGCTTTCGTGATGGCCCAGGACCACGTCGGCCTGCCGCAAGGCACGATCAAGGCCACCGTGCTGGTCGAAACCATCCTCGCCACCTTCGAGATGGAAGAAATCCTGTATGAGCTGCGCAACCACTCTGCCGGCCTCAACGCCGGGCGCTGGGACTACATCTTCTCCTGCATCAAGAAGTTCAAGAAGAACAAGGACTTCTGCCTGGCCCAACGCAGCGCCATCACCATGGAAGTGCCGTTCATGCGCGGCTACGCCCTGGCCCTGGTGCAGGCCTGCCACAAGCGTGGCGCCCCGGCCATGGGCGGCATGTCGGCCCTGATCCCGATCAAGAACGACCCGGTCGCCAACGAAAAGGCCCTGGCCGGCATCCGCCACGACAAGACCCGCGACGCCAACGATGGCTTCGACGGCGGCTGGGTGGCCCACCCGGGCCTGGTGCCGATCGCCATGGAAGAGTTCGTCAAGGTGCTCGGCGACCGCCCGAACCAGTTCGAGAAGCAGGTTGAAGGCAAGTTCGGCCCCGAACAGTGGCTCGACTTCCGCCCGACCACCCCGATCACCGAAGCCGGCCTGCGCAACAACATCAACGTCGGCATCCACTACCTCGGCTCCTGGCTGGCCGGCAACGGCTGCGTCCCCATCCACAACCTGATGGAAGACGCCGCCACCGCCGAAATCAGCCGCTCGCAGGTCTGGCAGTGGGTGGTCTCGCCGAAGGGCATCCTCGACGACGGCCGCAAGGTCACCGTGGAAATGGTCCGCCCGATGATCGCCGAGGAACTGGCCAAGGTGAAGGCCACCGTCACCGCCCAGGGCGAAGACACCGCCACCTACGACCAGGCCGCCGAAATCTTCGACCGCATGTCGCTGACCCCGGACTACCCGGAGTTCCTGACCCTGCCGCTGTACGAGGCGATGGCTTAAGTAGCCCCCGGATCAAGGCGCAAAGACGCCCGACTCCGACAGAGAAAGAAGAAGCGCCGGGGAAACCCGGCGCTTTTTTAGTTGCTAATGGCAATGCTGCGACCGAATACAAGTTCAGCCAGTCGAGCAGGGGCATGGCAAGGCTTCAGGTTGGGATGCCTCGCATTATAGGTTAGGCGTGCCATCCACTCCGCATAAATGGTCTTTTCTGGCCTGGAAATCGGCGCCAGTGGGGGAAGTTGACCGGGATCAAGTTTCCGCTGGATTTTCCTGCAATTGGCGCAATCTCGCTTGGAAGGCACTTCCCTATTCAGGATAATTTCACATCGCGCAATTCTGTAGCACGTGAGAAAACAGTGAATCTCAATACCAAGGTCACCCTGTTCTTCGTCGCCATCGCGGTTTCCCTGCTGGCAGTTCTGGTTGCGATCAGCCTGTACGCTTTCCGCAGCTTCTCGATCGCCTCGGCGACCGAGCACATCCGGACTGCGGGTGAGATTGTCCGGGTGCATCTGACCGAATCGATGATCAACGGGGTGATCGACCGGCGCGAGAGTTTTCTCAAGCGGATACTGGAGGTTCAGGGGCTCAAGTCCGCGCGCGTGGTTCGTTCGCCTGAGGTGGAACGGCAGTTCGGCCGCGGACTCAACCTGGAAAGCCAGCCGGATGCGGCCGAGCGTCAGGTGATGGCGGCGGGCCAGGCGTCGTTCGGCATCATTTCGACCGATGGCGAGACCATTTTCCGCGGCATCATTCCTTACGTCGCCACTTCCCAGGGAACACCGAACTGCCTGCAGTGCCACCAGGTCAGCGAGGGCACGGTGCTGGGGGCGGTGACCATGACCATGTCGATCGATGCCTTGCGCAACAAGGCCCTGTTCACCGTCGCCGGCATCACCGGCGCGGTGATGGTGTTCGCGCTGCTGCTGGTGCTGTTGCTGCGGCGCATGCTGCGCCCCATTTCGGAAACCGCCACCGCTGTCGAGAACGCCGTGCAGCGGGCGCTCAACGGGGATTTCAAGGCCCAGGTCGAGCAACGCACGCACGACGAGATCGGGCAGATTGCCAAGGACATGAACCGCCTGCTCGGTTTCCTCGACAACGGCCTGAACCGGATCGGCACCAGCGTCGCCAAGCTGACCGAACGTACCGCCGGACCGGGCGAGAATCTGCTGACGGCGACCATCGACATGGTCGATGGTCTGACCAAGGCAGCGCATTTCAAGCAGGCAATCGAGGAAGACGAAACCAAATCGGAAATCTACCGGCGCCTGGCCACCACCCTGCAAAAGGAATTCGGACGCCAGGAATTCTCGCTGTACGAGATCGCCAGCAACAAGAAGCAGATGAAGAGCCTGATCGTCGACGGCCACCCGGCCGACGGCTGCCGCTGGTGCGATCCGGAAATCCTGCTGCGTCCGGAGGCGTGCCGGGTGCGGCGTACCGGCCACATGGTCGACAGTCTAGACAACCCCGACATCTGCTACGCCTTCCGCCCCCCGGCCGAGGTCGGTCCGCGGCGCCACGTCTGCTTCCCGATCATCCAGTCGGGCGCTGTTGGCAGCATCGTCCAGATCGTCTGCAAGGACGATGAGCACAAGAAATTCCACGATTGTGCCCCGCTGCTTCAGGTCTATCTGCGGGAAACGGCGCCAGTGCTGGAAACCAAGCGGCTGATGGAGAACCTGCGCGATTCGACGCTGCGCGACCCGATGACCGGCCTCAACAATCGCCGTTTCCTGGAAGAATATGTCGAGACCCTGGTCGCCGGCGTCCAGCGCAAGCGCGGCCACGCCGCGGTGATGATGCTCGACCTCGACTATTTCAAGATGGTCAACGACACCCACGGTCACGACGCCGGGGACGCGGTGATCAAGTCCCTGGCCACCTTGCTCAAGCAGTCGGTGCGCGCTTCCGACCTGGTCATCCGCTATGGCGGGGAGGAATTCCTGATCGTGCTGCTCGACAGCAGTGCCGAGCAGGCCGTGACGATCGCCGACAAGATCCGCCAGGAGGTCGAGGCCTTGAAGATACAGATTGGCAGCATCGTGTTGAAAAAGACGATTTCC
The DNA here is from genome assembly GCA_002425245.1 of Betaproteobacteria bacterium UBA5582. Taxonomy (GTDB): domain Bacteria; phylum Pseudomonadota; class Gammaproteobacteria; order Burkholderiales; family Rhodocyclaceae; genus Azonexus. The sequence goes on from DILW01000048.1 coordinate 18,118, forward strand.
ATCGGTATCGCCGATTTCCCGGACGACAGTGCCACCTTCTGGCAAGCCGTCAAGTTTGCCGACATCGCGCTGTACCGGGCGAAGGAAACCGGCCGCAACCGGGTGGTGAGGTTCACCGCCGACATGTGGGCGAGCGACGAAGACTATTGATTACCCCAGGTAAAATTTCATTCGCCTTTTCCGGGCGTTAACAAAACAAAACCCACGCAATACACTGGAAGCTCCTTTTCACGAGGCGGCTTCCATCATGCTTTCCGCGCTTTCCCTGTTGCTTGTCTGCCAGTTGTGCGGCGAGGTTGTGGTCCGCTGGCTGGCGTTGCCGGTACCCGGCCCGGTGGCCGGTATGCTGCTGCTGTTCCTGTTGCTGCTGCTTCGCGAGGGCCCCGGCGAGGAGTTGCGAACGACCAGCCAGAACCTGCTCAAGCATCTTTCACTGCTATTCGTTCCTGCCGGCACCGGCATCGTCGTGCACCTGGGGCGGATCGGCGAGCAATGGCTGGCCTTGTTGCTGTCGCTGTTGCTGAGCACCGTGCTGACCTTGTTGATCACCGCCTGGGTGATGCAGTGGTGCGCGGGGAGGAAGGCATGACCCCACCGATCGGAGAAATCTGGGTCTATCTGTCGGCCTCACCGCTGCTTGGCCTGACCGTCACCCTGCTCGCCTATCAGGCGGCGCACTGGCTCTACGTGCGTAGCGGCCAGCGCCCGCTGGCCAACCCGGTGCTGATCGCCGTGGCCATGCTGGCCACCCTGCTGTGGCTGACCGGCACCGCTTACGAGACCTATTTTGCCGGCGCCCAGTTTGTGCACTTCCTGCTTGGCCCGGCCACCGTGGCCCTGGCGGTGCCACTGTACACCCAGTTCAAGCGGGTACGCAGCATGCTCCTGCCGATTTCGGCCGGGCTGCTGGCGGGCAGCCTGACAGCCATTATCTCGGCGGTACTGATCGCCCGTTTGTTCGGTGCCGACCTGGCCACCCAGGCGTCGCTCGCCCCCAAGTCGGTGACCACCCCGATCGCCATGGGCATTGCCGAGCAGATCGGCGGCCTGCCTTCGTTGACCGCGGTGCTGGTGATTTTCACCGGCGTCCTCGGCGCCATCGTCGGCGGCCGGATATTTCGCCTGGCCGGTGTCAGCGACCCGGCCATCTGCGGATTTTCCCTCGGTGTCGCCTCGCACGGCATCGGCACCGCCCGGGCCTTTCAGCAGGATGAGCAGCGCGGCGCCTTTGCCGCCCTGGCCATGGGCCTGAACGGCCTGCTCACCGCCCTGCTGCTGCCGGTGTTTGCCGGCTGGCTCATTCAATAAGGGTAAGTACCAATGGCCGATCCGCGGGGCGCGGCAAAGAATGCCCCCATGTTCCCCAAACCGCCTGCTCCCTCGCCACACCAGACCTGGTTATGGAACGCCCCGTATCTGGCGGTGGGCGTTTTCGCCCTGGCCATGCTGGTGATCACCGGCCTGCTCCAGTGGCGCGAGCACGACACTGCCCGCTCGGCGCTCGAAGGCGACATGCACTGGGCCGAGCGCACCCTGGAGAACCGGCTGTTCAACCACATCGAATTTCTGCGCGAGCTGGGCCGCGAGCAGGAGTTCATGCAGCTCAATTACGAGGCCTTCCAGATCAAGGCCAGCCGCTACGTTCGCGAAAACCCGGAAATCCTCGCCATCGCCTGGGTCGATACCGATGGCTACGTGGAGTGGGTGGCGCCCAATGAATCCACTGTCACCTTCGTCGGCGAGCGGCTCAACGGTACCCGGCTGACCGCGCTGCAGGAGGCGCTGCGCATCCGCCGCGAGGTGGTTTCAGCCGATTATCCCGACGTCGACCGCCGCCCGCTGCACGACATCATCCTGCCGGTGCAGCGCGGCAGCGCCGACGTTGGCGCCTTCATCGCCCTACAGTCGCTGGAATCGCTGCTGCGCGCTTCATTACCGACCGCATTCACCACCCGCTACAGTCTGAGCGTGATGGACGCCGAGGAACGCCAGGTGTTCAGCAACACCTCGGTCAAGCCCAGCGACCGACAGATTTCCGGGCGCATCAACTTGAACCTGCCGAACAACCAGCTCGGTCTGGAAATCGTCGCCTACCGGGCTGGCGGTGTCTGGCTGACGCTGTTGCCGACCCTGCTGATCGTGCTGCTCACCGCCATCACTTCGGTGACCATGCTGCAGTTGCGACGCCATGCCCGGCACCGCGCCGAGACCGAAGAGCAGTTGCGGGCCGCCTACGCTTTCCGCCAGGCCATGTCGCAGTCGCTGATTACCGGCTTGCGGGCCATTGATCTCGAAGGCCGGATTTCCTTCGTCAATGCCGCCTTCTGCCGGATGACCGGTTTCGACGAGAGCGAACTGGTCGGCATCAAGCCGCCCTATCCCTACTGGCCACCGGAGGAATTTCCCGCCCTGCAGGACACCATCGATTCGGCCCTGGCCGGCAAAGCCCCGGCTGGCGGCTACGAGATGCGCATCATGCGCAAGAGCGGCGAACGCTTTTACGTACGACTCTACTTCTCGCCGCTGATCGATACCCAGGGCCGGCAGATCGGCTGGATGGCCTCGATGAACGACATCACCGAGCCGCGCCGCGCCCGCTTGGAGCTCGAACGCGCCCACGAACGTTTCGAGACGGTGATCGACGGTCTGGATTCGGCAGTGCACGTGGCCGACCTGATCAGCGGCGAAATCCTGTTTGCCAACCGTTCCTTCCAGTACATCTTCGGTTTCGATGCGGTCGGGCGCAACAGCGCGCTGATCACAGAAGCCTGCCGCCCGGAAGCCGGCGAGCTGGCGCGTGACCCGCAGACGCTGACGCTCGAGGACCTGCCCTGCGAACTGTTCGACGGTGAAATCCGCCACCGCCTGTCCGGGCACTGGTACCACGTGCACGAACGCGCCATCCGCTGGGTGGACGGGCGCATCGTCAAGGTTCAGATTGCCGCCGACATCACCGACCGCAAGCGCATCGACGAGGTCAACCTGCAGCAGCAGAAGCGCCTGGACCAGACTTCGCGCCTGATCACCATGGGCGAAATGGCCTCATCGCTGGCCCACGAGTTGAACCAGCCGCTGTCGGCGATTGCCAACTACTGCGCCGGCTGCGTCAAGCGCATGCAGGCCGGCAACTACCAGATCGACGACTTGCTGGCGGCGATGCAGAAGGCCTCCGAACAGGCCGAGCGTGCCGGCAAGATCATCCGCCGCATGCGCGACATGGTGAAGAAGGGCGAACCGCATCGCCAGGCCGTCGCCCTGCCGCTCCTGATCGACGATACGCGCGCCTTTGCCGACATCGAGGCGCAGCGCAACAGCACCCAGCTACTGGTCGACATCCCGGAAAGCCTGCCGCGGGTGGTAGTCGACCGGATCATGATCGAGCAGGTCCTGCTCAACCTGATCAAGAACGGCATCGAATCGATGGCCAGTCTCCCCCCCGAGCAAAGGCAACTGCTGATCCAGGCCCGCAGCCGCGATGCGCGGACGGTCGAAGTGATCATCGCCGACCGTGGCCACGGCCTGGCCGATACCGATATCGAGAAGATCTTCACGCCCTTCTTCACCACCAAACCGGACGGGATGGGAATCGGATTACCGATCTGCCGTTCCATCATAGAATTCCACCAGGGACGCCTGTGGGTCGAACGCCGCCAGGAGGGCGGCTGCGCCTTCCACTTCACCGTTCCCCAGGAAGACAAGGACGAACATGATGCAGCGTGACGCAGAACAAGTGATCTACGTCGTCGACGACGACGAAGCCATGCGCGACTCGATGAAATGGCTGCTCGAAGGTGAAGGCTACGCCGTGGCCTGCTTCAGTTCGGGCGAACAGTTCCTGGCCGCTCACCGCGACGACATGCGCGGTTGCCTGGTACTCGACGTGCGCATGCCGGAGATGAGCGGACTAGAGCTGCACGAGCACCTGGCGGATCGCGGTTCATGTCTGCCGGTGATTTTCGTCACCGGCCATGGCGACGTACCCATGGCCGTGGCCGCCCTGCAACGCGGCGCCTGCGACTTCATCGAGAAGCCCTTCCACAATGAGGACCTGCTTGAACGCATCCGGCGTGCTCTATCGCTCGATTGCGAACATGCGACGCGACGCCGGCGCACCGACGCCATCGCCCAGCGCCTGGATCAGCTCACCCAGCGCGAGCGCGAGGTCATGAATCTGGTCGTCGCCGGCAAGCTGAACAAGCAGATCGCCGACGAACTCGATATCAGCATGAAGACAGTGGAGGCCCACCGCGCCCGGGTGATGGACAAGATGGGCGCACGCACCCTGGCCGAACTGGTCAGGGTAGTGATGGAGACAACTAAAGACGAATGATGTCGTCGTCGCGACCAAGGTTGCTGCCAAAGGCAGTGCGCTGGCGAACCTCCTTGCGCATCAGGAATTTCTCCTGCACCTTGGGCGGCAGGTCGGTGAACAGGATCACCCCCTTGGCAATCAGCAGTTCTATCGTATCCTCGATGACCCGGACGAAATCGCGGTCGAGCTGACTCAGCTCGTTCTGGCGCCAGCGTTCGTGGATGAACTGCAGCACTTCGGGGTTATCCGCGGGCAAGGCCTCGCTGGTTTCGCCGACCGGCGTCGGATGCATTTCGCTGATTTTTCCCTCGGCGTCCCTGACCACGTACAACATGCCTGCTCCCCGCGATGTATGGTTTCCGCCCAGTCTGCACCAGCTTGCAGTGCTTGGCAATCCGGCCTCTGGGCACTCTCGTCAATAACTGCGCATCGCCGGTGGCGGCGGCATCTTCGGCTTGCCGAAGTATGTCGGGGGCGGCACATTGAACTGCTTGTCGCCGGTGTTGGCCGGTGTTCCGCTACGGATCACTCGCACTGATTGCTCGCCGGGCGAACCGCGCTTGGCGGTAACTTCCAGCGTTGCTGCCCGCTGCGGCAGGTTGCGGTCCAGACGCTCACGCAACTGCAGAACCCGCTCCGCCGCAATGCGCCGATCGACCACTTCGGTGGACATGCCGCGCTCGATCAAGGCCTTGCGCGTTTGCAGCAGGGCGTCCAGTTCCGCCGTCATCGGCAGCGACGCCTGCGGCTGCCCCCAGCTATCACGAGGCTTGCTGGCAGCCAGCTTGAACTCTTCGGGATTCCCCACCAGTCGAGCAATGCCAAGCTGGTTGTTGCGCATCGCCCATTCCATGGCGCCATCGCCCCAGTCGTTGCGCACATCGCGGCGGGCGCCACGGTCCACCAGCTTGCGCACCAGGGCTTCGTGTCCCTCATACACCGCCATCATCAGCACGCTGGAGCCATTTGGTGTACGCGCCTCGATATCCGCCCCCTGCGCCAGCAGGTAGTCGGTCGTCGCCTCGTGCCCGCCGAAAACGGCGTAATGCAGGGGTGACCAGTGTTTGCCGCTGGCATTCAGGCGTGCGCCACGTTCGACCAGCCACTTCACCGCCGCCGTATGCCCGCGCCAGGAAGCCAGAGCCAGCGCCGTTTCGCCGTTGGCGTTGCGCAGCTCGAGACTGCCACCGCGCGACAAAAACAGGCGCATCATCTCGATGTTCCCCTCCCAGGCTCCGATCATCAGACCGGAACCGATCCGGCTCCCCATGAAATCGGGGGGCAAGCCGGCATCAAGCCAGGCCGTGGCAACCTTCAGATCACCAAGCTCAATCTGATTAACGAAAGTCACCGGGTCGGGCAGCCTGACTGTCCCGCCCTGCCACCACTGGGCATGGACGGGGCAAACCAGCGCCATCGCGATTATCATTGCTGCACTGAGTTTCCTGGAATAACCCTTCATTGACTTACCTGCTTGATGCGAACTACCGCCATTCTCTCATGCCGGGAAGGCTGCGCCCGCTTCTGGGCGCGCTTGCGGCTTCGCTGCTGTTGCACCTGCTCCCCTTGATCGAGGGCTGGGCCACGCACCCGCCCACACCAGCGCCGACCACGCCCCCACTGCAAGCCCGGCTGAATCTGCCAGCGCTTCCGACGGCGACGCCTGAACTCCTGCTGCCGGAGCCAGAGCCCCAGTCCGTCCCCAAGTCAGCTGCCAGTTCTCCTCCGAAAAAGCCACCAGCGCAGACGCATCGGTCGAAAGCCGCCAGTTGGACCGAGGCAGTGAGCGAGCAGTTCTCTGCCCAGCAGCGCGAAGGTCTGTTCTATCCCGAGGAGGCCATTCGCCGCGGCCTGGAGGGCGAAGCCCTGGTCCTGCTGATGCTCGATGAAAGCGGCCAGGTCGTCGCCGCCCGGATCGAGGAAAGCAGCGGCCACCCGCTGCTCGACGAGGCAGCGCTGCGCGCCGTCAGGCGCTTGCGCTCGCTGCCGGCCGACGCACCGACAGAGTCCCTGCTACCGGTGCGCTTTCGACTCGATTAAACTATAACAAAATTAACAATTACTATATTATTAGTACATACATCACTTAGTCACAATCTTCTGATATTCTTGTCGCATAAAACCTACTACTAACAGGGATATTAGCTATGAGCGCTTTGGCCCAACTTCGCGTTGTCACCCGCATGCAACTCCTGGTCGGTCTTACCTTGGTCGGACTGATAGTTCTCTGCATGGTTTCGCTGTTCCAACTCAAGGACAGCATGCTTGAAGACCGCAAGCAGAAAACCCGCGATCTGGTTCAGGTCGCGGTCGGCATCGTCAAGCATTATCACCAACAGGCCAGCAGCGGCCGGATTTCGGAAGAAGAAGCCAAGACTGCCGCCCGCGACAGCCTGCGCGATTTGCGCTATGGCGAGGACGACTACTATTTCGGCTTCGACACCGAGGGCGTCTATTTCCTGCACGGTGGCAACCCGAAGCTGGAAGGCCAGCAGAAGCTGGACATGCAGGACACGCATGGCAAATACATCATCCGCGAACTGATTGCCGCGGCCAAGGCCGGCGGCGGTTTCGTCGATTATTGGTTCCCGCGTGCCGGACAGCAGAACCCCGAACCGAAACTCGGCTACACAACGCTGTTCACGCCGTGGAACTGGGTGGTCGGCACCGGCATCTACATCGACGATGTGGACAAGGAGTTCCGCCAGGTGGCCTGGCTGCTCGGCGGGATTTCCTCGGCACTCCTTGCCTCCCTGGTAGTGTTCGGCTTCCTGGTCAGCCGCAGCATCCTGCATCAACTCGGCGGCGAACCCAAGGCGGCCAGCGAGATCATGGAGCGCATCGCCAATGGCGACCTGACCGCCAACATCAATCAGGCACCACCGGGCAGCCTGCTCAATACACTCGGCGGCATGACCCAGGCGCTGCGCAAGATGGTCAGCGAAATCAACAGCGACGCCAACCGTCTGGTCGACAATGCCGAACATATCGCCACTGCCTCCGAGGAAGTGGCCCGCGCGGCCGAGCAGCAATCGGATGCAACGTCGGCAATGGCGGCGGCCATCGAGGAGCTGACCGTCAGCTCCAACCACATTTCCGACAGCGCCCGCGATACCTCCCAGGATTCAGTGGCTGCCGTCGAACTATCGGGCCAGGGCTCGGCCCGTGTCGATCAAGCCTCGCAGGCGATCCAGCAGATATCGGAAACGGTCTCCGATGCATCGACGCGGATTCATGCCCTCGAAGAGCGGGCCAAGCAGATTTCCAGCATCGCCAACGTGATCAAGGATATCGCCGGCCAGACCAACCTGCTGGCACTCAATGCCGCCATCGAAGCGGCACGCGCTGGCGAGCAGGGACGCGGCTTCGCCGTCGTCGCCGACGAAGTGCGCAAGCTGGCCGAACGGACGGCGACGGCGACGCGCGAGATCGAGGGCAAGATCAATTCGATCAAGAAGAACGCCGAGTTCGCCGCGCAGCAGATGCAGGTGGCGCTGCGCGACGCCGACCAGGGTACCGGACTGGGCGGTCAGGCCGGCGAGGCGATCGACACCATCCGCGACGCCGCCAAGGAAGCCGCCGTCGTCTTTGCCGATGTGGCGGGCGGTATTGCCGAACAGTCGACCGCCGGGCAGACCATCGCCAGCGGCGTCGAACAGGTGGCGCATACCGCCGAAGCGAGTTCGGCGGTGGCCAACGCCACCCTGGCCGCGACCCGCAGCCTGGAAGCGTGCTCGGCCGCGATGCGGCAGCGCATCGAACAGTTCCGGGTCTGACGGCGCGACTATAATGCTTCGTAGCCTTGGGCCCGTCGGTCGTCATCCCGGACGGGCCGCCCGCTGCCACTGATCCGGAGCGACCGATGATGCGCGACCCCCGCTTCCCACTGCTGCTGCTCTCGCTGCTGCTGGCCTCGCCCCTGGTCGCTGCCCAGGCTTACAAGTGCCGGACGCCCGACGGGCGCACGGTGTTCTACGAACGCCCCTGCGAAGGCGCCGAGCGTACGCTGAAAGCGGTGCCCGGCGAGGCGATCAGCGAGGAACGCCAGGCCCAGGCGCGCGCGGCGCACCGTCAGCGCCAACTCGAACTGCAGCGCATCGAGGAAGAGGCTGCTGCGGCGAAGCCGCCTCAGGCGGCCAACGCCTTGCCGCCGGTGCCGGTGGAAGGCGCCAGTCCGGAGCAGCGCAAGGAGTGTACCGATCTCGCCCGCAACGCCCGTCTGACACCAGCGCAACAGGCGGCGCTGGGGGAAATCTGCGCCCGGCCGCCGCGCGACGCCGGCGGCTTCGCCAACTGTCGTCAGCAGATACTCGATACCATCGACGCCGACCGCAATGCGCTGATCGCCTCGACCTGCACCGGCGATCCCGAAGCCGGGCAGCGAGTCCTGGCTGCGGCCCGACCGGTGGTACACCAGGGGGCTCGTCCGGTGTTTGTGCCGCCGCCACATCGTCCCCAGCAGCAGGTCCCGCTCGATTGCGGCAAGGGCGGCTGCGCCCAGCAGCAACCGACCAGGCCCGCCGCGGCGCCGACGACCAATCTCGGCGCAGGCGGAGGCATGGACTGCCGCATGAAGGGTAGCCAGATTCTCTGCAACTGAACGAAAGCCTTGGTTTTTTGCCAGGTGCTGGCCTATCATGAAATCGTCCAGCTGTGGCGCATTGCCTTGATTCCATGATGATTTCTGGGGTTTCTTCCGCTTCTGCGAGCTATCCGGCCTACGGCGAACGTCCTGGCCGGGAGGAGGCGCGGGCGATCGGCAAGGCGCGTGCCGACGAAGCGGCTGGTCAGCTGAGTGCGGAAGAACTGGCGGTGGTCGACAAGCTGAAGCAGACCGACCGCAAGGTTCGCCAACATGAGATGGCGCACGTGGCGGCCGGCGGCGGTGTGATCACCTCGGGTGCCAGCTACACCTACGAACGCGGGCCCGATGGTCAGAATTACGCAGTTGCCGGCGAAGTCGGGATTGACACCTCGCCAGGACGGACGCCCGAGGAAACCATCGACCGGGCTGGCCGCATCCGTGCTGCGGCGCTGGCGCCGGCCGACCCGTCGCCGCAGGACCGAGCAGTGGCTGCTGCCGCCACCCAGATGGAACAGCAGGCGCGGGCTGAACTGGCACAACAAAGATCTGCCGGCGAGGACGGTTCCGGGCGCGACGACAGCCGCCGCCTGGAGGCGGCTTATGGGGCTTCGTCAGCGTCGGACAGCGGGCGTCAACTAGATACTTACGCCTGAACGGTAGCGGACCTCTTCCGGATGGCCATCATTCCTGTTTGATCCCGAGCAGCTGACCGAGGCGCTTGCGGAAGACGAGGATCAGGCTTGCTGCCAGGATGCCGAGAATTTCCTTCCACAGGGCGAGGATGGCGTCGAAGCTGTCCTTGCGTGCCACGTCGCCGGCTTCCCTGGCTTCTTCCAGCACGTCCACGGTGACTTCGACCTGCACGGTATTGGTGGTCTTGGGAATGCGTTTGCCGGTGCAGTCGGGGTTTTCGTAAAGGGCGACCTCGGCGCCGACCGTGTAGTTGCCGCGCTTGCTGGCCTTCAGCGTGAAAACCTTTTCGGCGCCGGTTTCGTGGATGGTTTCGCAGGCGCTTTCGGGCGGGCTGATTTCCAGGCCCGGTGCAATCGGGGTGATCTTCACGGCGTGACTGAGCGCTGGCAGGCTCACCTCGGCGCTGTGGGTGCCGGCGCCGGGAACGGGTTTGTAGGCCGGCGCGCCGATCCAGACGCGCATCAGTTGCGGTGGTCCGGGGATGAGCATGCGTTCCGGGGCGCTGACCTGGGCCAGCCAGGTGTCCAGTTCGCTGGGCGCAGCTCCGGCGGCGGCCGGTGGCGCTTCTGCGCCCGCCGTGGCGGTTGCCGGATGGAGCGGGCGCGGCGGGCGGTTTTTGCGGGGGGAGCCCGGCGCGGCCGGGATCGGAGGCGGTGGCGGCATGACCTGCGGGGGCATCGGGGCTGGCGCTGCCGGTGCGGGTCTGGGGATTGGTTTGGGTGCGGGGTGGGGTGCCGTTGAGGGGAAGTCTTCGCGCTTGACCTCGTCGACGCGCAGCGAACAGGCGTTCAGCCCGAGGCTGACGAGCAGCGCCAGAAAAATCCCGTTCAGGCGCGAACTGGATGCGGATTTCGGTATGCCGTCCATGATTCCCTCCTAGGTTTTCTTCTGGAGTTCATTCTGGCATATCGGCATGGCATGGAAACAAAAAAAGCGCCACCGGGGCGCTTTTTCCTGGGGGCGAGGTGCTCGTTCAGCCGCGTACCGATTCTGGCAGCTTTTCCTCGATCAGCTTGAGTAGCGGGGCGAAGACCTTGGGCGTGCCGGCGATGACGTTGCCGGTCTCCAGGTAGTTGGCTTCGCCGCGCAGGTCGCTGACCAGGCCACCAGCCTCGGAGATGAGCAGGGCGCCGGCAGCCATGTCCCACGGCGCCAGCCCGAATTCCCAGAAGCCGTCGTAACGGCCGCAGGCGACGTAGGCGAGGTCGAGCGAGGCGGCGCCGGGGCGGCGCTGGCCGGCGGTTTTCTGCGCCAGTTCCTTGAAGATCGACAGGTAGAGGTCGATCTTGTCGAATTCACGGTAGGGGAAGCCGGTGCCGATCAGCGCATCGCCGAGCTTGATGCGCCGGGAAACGCGGATGCGGCGTTCGTTGAGGAAGGCGCCGGCGCCCTTGGAGGCGGTGAACAGTTCGTTGCGGTTGGGGTCGAAGACCACTGCGTGTTCGAGGACGTTGCCGCGGGCCAGGGCAATCGACACGGCGTACTGCGGCAGACCGTGGATGAAATTGGTGGTGCCGTCGAGCGGATCGATGATCCACTGGTATTCGGCGTCGCGGCCGGCCCTGGCGGGAGTGGCGCCGGACTCCTCTGCTAGAATGCCGTAATTCGGATAAGCCTCGCTCAGTACTTCGATGATCGCCGCTTCGGCGGCCTTGTCCACTTCGGTGACGAAGTCGTTCGGCTGCTTGGTCGCGACCTTGAGCATGTCGAGGTCGTTGGAAGCGCGGTTGATGATCTGGCCGGCGCGACGCGCGGCCTTGACGGCGATATTGATGACTGGATGCATGGCTTATGAAAGAGCGATCGGTTGGCCACGGCCAGCCGATTCATATTTGGAAAGCGCGGATTTTACACCATGAAACCAGAAGTCCTGTTGTCCCGCATCAGGGTGGTGTTGTGCCGCCCCAGCCACCCGGGAAACATCGGCGCGGCGGCGCGGGCAATGAAGACCATGGGCCTGTCCGACCTGCGTCTGGTCAGCCCGAAACAGTTTCCCGATCCGGAAGCCGATACCCGGGCGACCGGCGCGGTCGATCTGCTGGCCGCCGCGAAAGTCAGCGCTACGCTGGCCGAAGCCTTGCACGGCAGTGTCTTCGCCGTGGCGCTGTCGGCGCGGCAGCGCGATCTCGGGCCGGCCGTCGGGACGCCGCGTGAGACCATGTCGCGTCTGCTCGACTATGCCGGCCAGGGTGAGGTGGCGCTGGTCTTCGGCAACGAGACGATGGGGCTCTCCAACGAGGAAGTGTTGCAGTGTCAGGCCGCGGTCACCATCCCGACCAATCCCGATTTCAGTTCCTTGAACCTTGGCGCCGCCGTCCAGGTGCTCTGCTACGAATGCCGGATGGCGGCGTTTTCGGGTGCCGCGCCGCTGCGCGAGCAACTGACCACCCCATTCACCGCACCACCGGCCACCCACGACGAGATCGAGGGCCTGTACGGCCACCTGGAAGCGGTGATGACCGAGACCGGCTTCTTCAACCCGGCCCAGCCCGGCCGTCTGCTGCCCAAGTTGCGCCGCCTGTTCGGGCGGGCCCAACTGGAACGGGACGAGGTCAATATCCTGCGCGGTATCCTGGCGGCGACGCAGCAGCGCACCGGGCACGGTCGCAAGGACTAGCCGGGAAGCTTGGCCAGGAAACGGTCGAGCTGGTTGGCGAAGGCCTGCCGGTCGGCCTGGCTGAAGACTGCCGGACCGCCGGTTTCGATGCCGGCAGCGCGCAGGCCTTCCATGAAGTCACGCATGTTCAGGCGCTCACGGATGGTCGCGGTGGTGTACAGCTCGCCGCGTGGGTTGAGCGCGTGGGCGCCGCGCTCGATGACTTGCGCGGCCAGCGGGATGTCGGCGGTGACGACGAGGTCGCCAGCGGCCAGTTGGTCGACGATGTGCGCGTCGGCGACATCGAAACCGCTGGCTACCTGGATGGCGCGGATGAACCTAGACGGCGGCGTGCGCAGCATCTGGTTGGCGACCAGGGTGGTGCGGATCTGCTTGCGCTCGGCGGCGCGGTAGATGATTTCCTTGATGACGCCGGGGCAGGCGTCGGCATCGACCCAAATCTGCATTTCAGTCGCTGAAACCTAGCCAGGCGGCGAGACCGAAGAAGACGATCATCAGGTAGCCGGCGATGCCGCCGATCAACATTTGCCGGTCGCCTTTGCGGCCGAGGGGGAGCATTTCGGTGACCGCGACGCGGCGCCCGTAGCGGGCTTCGCCGGCCTGACCGATGCGGATGGAAACCAGCGCAGCGGCAACGCCGAGGGTGATCAGTAGCGGCACCGGTGTGTATGCCCAGGCGATCCACAGCATCGGCAGGAAGATGGCGAGGGCGCTGATGCTGCGCATCAGCAGGATGGCGCTTTGCTTGTTCATGCGGACTCCATTAGCAGGGTGGCGAGCCGGGCGATGTCGCCGGCGTCGAGGGTATGGGCGGTGAGGCTGCGGCTGGGTGCGACGGCGTAGTCGCGCTGCCGGGCACGCGCGTAGAGCGGATCGTAATGCAGGCGCAGCAACGATTCGGTGAGCGCCGGGAAATCCTGAGCATCGATCTGCTCATGCCAGCAGGCAAGTTGTTCGCTGCCAACCAGTGGGCGCAGGGTGTCGAGATGTTGCTTGAGGCTGGCCGGGTCGAGTGTGAAGTAATCGTAGTCGCGCAGCAGGAAAGCGACCCGCTCGGCCAGGCCGGCTTCGATCTGCCAGGCGCCGGCCGCCTGCATGGCTGTAAACAGCGCTTCCGGCAGGCGTAGCTTGCCGATCTTGCGTGATTCGGCTTCGACGAACACCGGGCGGGCCGGGTCGAAAGCGCGCAACTGGTGCCAGATACAGGTTTCGAACCACTTCTGCGAGGGTTGCGGCTGGCCGGGAAGGCGGCCGAGCACCGAACCCTTGTGGCAGGCCAGCTCCTCGAGGTCGAGAACCTGTCCGCCACGGGCGGCGACCGCCTGCAGGATGCGGGTCTTGGCCGAGCCGGTCGGACCGTTGATGAGCTGGAAGCGGAAACGGCCGGGCAGGGTTTCCAGGCTGTCCAGCACATGGCTGCGGAAAGTCTTGTAGCCGCCGTCGAGCTGGCAGGCATCCCAGCCGATCGAGCGGAACACGGTGGTCATCGCGCCCGAGCGCATGCCGCCGCGCCAGCAAACGATCAGCGGGCGCCAGCCCTTGTCGCGGTCGAGAAAGCGCTCGCGCAGGTGGCTGGCGATGTTGGCCGAAATGTAGGCGGCACCCAGCTTCTTGGCGACGAAGGGCGACACCTGCTTGTACAGGGTGCCGATCTCGGCGCGCTGCGCATCGTCGAGCACCGGGCAGGAAATGGCGCCGGGAATGTGATCATCGGCGAACTCGGCCGGTGAGCGGACATCGATGATGGTGTCGAAATCACCCAGTTCGTCCAGCGTGGCGACGCCCTTGCGGCGCCGCACCGAATCGGCTGCGCCCATCCGCTCAGCCAGCCTTGTTGCCCATCGCTTCGCCCATGCGGATGGCGCGGGCGGGCGCCCAGTCGGGGTTGAAGGCAAGCGTGTTCTTCGGAAACAGCATGACCACGGTGGAGCCGAGCAGGAAACGGCCCATTTCCTCGCCCTTCTTCAGCCTGACCACGGTCTCGCCGTTGTAGCGCCATTCGCGGACGACGCCCGGGCGCGGCGGATTGACCGTGCCATGCCAGACGGTGGCCATGCTGCCGACGATGGTGGCACCGACCAGTACCAGCACGAAGGGACCGCTGGCGGTGTCGAAGACGCAGACGACGCGCTCGTTGCGCGCGAACAAGCCGGGCACGCCGCGGGCGGTGGTCGGGTTGACCGAGAACAGCGCGCCGGGAACGTGGATCATCCGCGTCAACTGGCCGTCGCAGGGCATGTGGATGCGGTGGTAGTCGCGCGGGCTGAGGTAAAGCGTGGCGAAACTGCCGTTCTCGAACTGTGCGGCCAGTTCGCGGTCGCCACCGACCAGGGCGGTAGTCGAATAACTGTGGCCCTTGGCCTGGAACACCTGGTCGCGCTCGATCGCGCCAAACTGGCTGATCGCCCCATCCACCGGGCAGAGGAAGTCGGCAGCGGCCGGCAGGCGGGCGTTGTCCTTGAGCGGCCGGGTGAAAAACTCGTTGAAGCTCTTGTAGCTGGCGACGTCCGGATTGGCTGCCTCGGCCATGTTCACCCCGTAGCGCCCGACAAACCAGCGGATCACCGCGGTTGTCAGCGCACCGGCTTCAGCCGAAGCCAGCCAGCCGGCGAGGCGGGTCAGTGCAAGTTTGGGCAGGAGGTATTGAGGGAGGACGGCAAGACGGTCGGACACAGGCATATTTCCAGTACAAAACCGGGCGATTATACGGGGTCGACCAAGTTAAACGGTGTTGCCTCCATGGTGGAGGCAATTGACTAATACAATCGATGCGGGATACTGGTCGTTGCGTGCTTAACATTACATGCGGGGGAGATGAAAATGAAAGCCGCCAGATACATGCACCGTGGACATTCGGATGCGGTCGAGGCGAGAGCGGCGGTGGCGGAGCTTCATGCGCAGGTGGCGCGGCCGGGGCTGGAAATGCTGCTGTTTTTCTGTTCGTCGGCGTACGATCTGGATGCGCTGGCCGACGAAATCAATCGCTGTTTTGCCGGGGTGCCGGTAGTCGGTTGCACTTCCGCCGGTGAAATCGGACCGTCGGGTTATCTGGCCCATTCCCTGGTCGGCGTTGGTTTTTCGGCACAGGCATTTGCTGCCGAGGCGGGCCGTATCGATACCCTGAGTACTTTCGATATCGCTGCCGGACGCGCTTTTGCCGAAGGCCTGCTTGATCGCCTTGAGGCGCGTCGGTACGGCGGAAAGGCATTCGGGCTGATGTTGATCGACGGCTTGTCCCTGCGCGAGGAGCCGGTGGCCCATGCGTTCCAGGACGGGCTCGGGGCGGTGCCGATGTTCGGCGGTTCGGCCGGCGATGATCTGAAATTTCAGCGTACCTGGGTATTTCACGAAGGGCGTTTTCATACCGACAGTGCGCTCTTGTTGCTGATGTCCACAGCGCTGCCTTTCCGCATCCTGCGCAGTCAGCATTTTGTTGCCGATAGCGAACGTATGGTGGTTACCGAAGTCGATGCGCCACGACGCATCGTTCGCGAAATCAATGGCCGGCCAGCGGTGGAAGAATATGCCCGGCTGATTGGTGTCGCCCCCGGACAGCTGACCCCCAGGCATTTCGCCAGCCGGCCGGTGGTCGTGATGATCGAAGGCGACGAATTCGTGCGTTCCATTCAACACGCCAATCCGGACGGTAGCCTGAGTTTTTATTGTGCGATCGACGAAGGGGTCGTCTTGCGTGTGGCTCACGGCGTCGATCTGCTGGCCAGGATGGAGACGGCGTTTGCCGAAGCCGAGCGGGAGCTCGGAAATATCGAGGGTGCGCTGGTCTGCGACTGTATCCTGCGCAAACTGGAAATGTCGCGTAACGGCAGGAAGGCCGCAGCAAGTGCCTTGTTTCAGCGTTTTCGGGCTCTCGGTTTCAGCACCTATGGCGAACAGATCGGCGGCGTGCATATCAACCAGACCTTGACCGGCATCGTCATTGGTTGCGCGGAGGCCGATCATGACTGAATCGGTACTTCCTGACAGTGAAGCCGAGTTGCGGGCGGAAATCGTCCGCTTGAACAAGATCGTTACTGCGTTGATGAATCATGCCGAACGCGAGGCCGGTGCGCGGCGGAGTAACTTCGGCCTGTTCCAGAACGCGGTGACGCTGGAAAACCAGGTTCGTCGCCGCACTGCCGAGCTGCAAGCGGCCTTGCGCGAGAACGAGCGCATCAATCGCGACCTGACCCGGGAGCGCGAGGAACAGCGTGTTCTGATCAAGCAGCTGGAAGAGGCGCACAATCAGCTCCTGCAAGCCGAGAAACTGGCGTCCATCGGCCAGTTGGCCGCAGGTGTGGCGCATGAGGTGAATAATCCGATCGGCTTCGTCAATTCCAACCTCGGCACCCTGAAACAGTACATCGGCGATCTGTTCGAGCTGATCGATGCTTACCAGCATCTGGAGCCTGAACTGCCGGTGAGCTCGCGCGAAGGGATCAAGGCACTCAGGGACAGGATCGAACTGCCTTTCCTGCGCGAAGACCTGCCATCATTGATTACCGAGTCGATCGACGGAACCGCGCGCGTCCGGCGCATCGTTCAGGATCTGCGCGATTTCTCGCGGGAGGGGGATGCGGACTGGCATACGGTAGACATCCATGCCGGCCTGGAGAGCACCCTCAACGTGGTGTCGAGCGAAATCAGGTACAAGGCCGATATCGAACGCGATTATGGCCAGTTGCCGGAGATTTACTGCCTGCCATCACAGTTGAACCAGGTGTTCCTCAACCTGCTGCTCAACGCTGCGCAGGCCATTCCCGAGCACGGCACCATCACGCTGCGGACGCGTTGTCAGGACGGCCAGGTGTTCATCAGCGTAAGCGACACCGGTGCCGGCATCGCGCCCGAACACCTGGACCGGATTTTCGATCCTTTTTTTACCACCAAGCCGGTAGGCAAGGGGGTAGGTCTGGGCTTGTCGGTCACTTACGGCATCGTCGAGAAACACGGCGGTCGCATCGAGGTCGACAGCGTGCCGGGCAAGGGCAGCACGTTTACGATTTGCCTGCCGGTTCGGCAGGGGGCGTAGGACTCCGGGTTTTTCTGAGTTGGGTTTGACCGGGAGGCGGCAGGAACCTTGTCTAGCGCTAGTGCCGATCATTGGTTCAACGAAGCTGCCGCCCGTGCAACCTGCGCCGCAATGAATTGGGCGAATGCCGTCAGGTCGTCGTTCGCGCTGGCTGATTCAAGGGCGCGCATGTATTCGTCGCGGTCGTCGACGCGGATGACCGTCCACGGATAGCCGCCGCCGGCCAGCAGGACGTTCATGGTGAATCGTGCGCTGCGGCCGTTGCCGTCCATGTACGGATGAACGAAGCCGAATAGCCAGTGGCCGAGTACAGCGCGCACGAAGGCGTCGGGCTCAGTGGTCAAGCATTCGCACAGGGCCGTCATGCCGTCGAGGACGGCGTCGTGGTGTGGCGGCGAGTGCAGCGAGCCACGCAGGAAGACGTGCTGGCGGCGATAGCCGACGAGGTCGGCGACGCTGAGGATCCCGGCATCGACCGATGGCCCGAAGAGTTTCTGGTACCAGGTCTGGTGCTGGGTGGCGAACAGCCGGGCCGAGAGGCCGGGGTCCGCTGCGCGCTGCGCGTAAGCTTGTGCTGCGGCATCGCGTACCAGTTCGAAGGCGTCCAGGTAGCCCTTGGCGGCCATCGCCGCCACCTGTTTTTGATCGGCCGCGTCGCTGACCGGGTCCCAGGCTTCGTCGGCGACCTTGCGGATCAGTTCCGGCGTGACCCGGTAACGCTCGATGGACAGCGAGTGGTAGGCGTCCTCGGTGCGGATGGCTTGCACCCGGGCGAGGTAATCGGTTGGGCTGAGATCGAGAACAGCATTGTCCGGCCGGCAGGCGATCACGCTTTCCCGGTGTTGTTCCCACAGCGCGCGGATGCGGGCGTAGAGCGGCGAGCGCCCAGGTTGCCCGAGGGTGTAGATCGGTGTCGCGGTAAACGGGGTTTCGTCGGTCTTGAGCTGGATGCCCAGGCCGGCAAGCTGGCTTAGTACCGCGTCGGCGAAATCGCCTCGCTGGACCTGCCGGTACGCGGAAAGAATGCGGGCCAGGCCGGCGCGGTTGACGTCGACCAGCGCGGCCAGCGGGCCTGGGTCCTGCAACTGCGCCATGACGATCTGGATTTCGCGGCCGTGCGTGGCGAAATGGCGGGGCGGCAGGCTGACCAGGCAAAGCGGGATGCTCATGCAGCGCAGGCCGTCGACGGCCTGCGTCTGGCTTTCCGTCGGAAAGGTCGATTTGCCGGGGAACATGGCGATCGTGTGGCCGAAAGCCAGTTCCTGCACCTGGCTCTGGCTGGAGGAGAGCATGACGTTGACCGTGGCCGGGATCACGGTTTGCCGGGCGTGCCGCAGCAGCGAATGCTCGGCGGTCAGGCAATAGCCGGTAGCGAAGCGTTCGCCGAGATAGCGCGCCAGGTACTCCCAGAAGTTTGCGTAGAACGGGGTGGTGTCGCCGGCCTCGGCCGTCGGGTCGGAGACGAAATACCAGCCCTTGAGAATTTCGCGCAGATAGCCGGTTTCCAGCAGCAGCACGCGATTGGCGTTGGTCAGTTGCGGCCCCCGCACTACGCCCCGGTCGGCGCCGAGCACGCCGTGCAGTTCGCTCAGGGCGCGGGCGAGTTTTTGTCGGGGGGTGAGTCGGGGTCGCGCCATGGGTTAGCTGCTGGGTTGTGATTGATCGCCATGTTTTGCTGAAAACAATCTACATGTTCAATTGAAATTAATCAACATGTTTTGATTGATTTTATTCGCTGATCATCATGGCCGGCCGGCTCCAGCCGTCAGTTTTCGCCCGGCGGACCTTCCCCGCTTTCAGCGGCGATTTCCTCAGTCTTTGCCCACCGCTCCCGCCGCCATTTCTCCCGTTCGCCGTTGGCGCAGAAGGTCCAGGCGACGATGCGGCTTTGTTTCTGGCCCTGGGTCATCGGCAGGATGCGCGATTCGATGACTTTCGCCTTTTTCAGCGCGGCTTCGATGTGCACCAGGTTGTCGGCTTTCGAGAGCAGCGAGGTGAACCACAGCACGCGCTTCGGGATCTGCGTGCTTTGCTCGATCATCGATTTGACGAAGGCGCGTTCGCCGCCGTTGCACCAGAGTTCGGTGCCGCCGCCGCCGAAGTTGAGGCGCGGCTGGGTGCTGCCCTTCCTGGCGCCGGGTTTGCCCAGGTTGTTCCATTTGCGCTGGCTGACGGCGAGGACTTCGTCGGGCGAGTTGTGGAAGGGCGGGTTGCACAGCGAGACGTCGAAGCTTTCGCCGCTGCGCAGCAGGCCGGTGAAGATGTTGTCCCAGACCGGTTGGTGGCGCAGTTCGATGCTGCCGGCGAGTTCCGGGTTCTTGGCGAGGATTTTCTGCGCGTTGGCGAGCGCCGCTTCGTCGATGTCGACGCCGAGGAAGGACCAGCCGTATTCGGCGTGGCCGATCAGCGGATAGACCAGGTTGGCGCCGGTGCCGATGTCGAGCGCGCGCACGCCGGGGCCGGTCGGAACGGCTTTCTTGTTGCAGGTGGCGAGCAGGTCGGCCAGCGCGTGCAGGTAGTCGGCGCGGCCGGGGATCGGCGGGCACAGGTAGCCTTCCGGAATCTCCCAGCCCTTGACGCCGTAGTGGTGCATGAGCAGCGCGCGGTTGAGCGCCTTGACCGCCGCCGGGTTGGCGAAGTCGATGGTCGGCTCGCCGGCCGGCGTGGTCTTCAGGTATTTGGCGAGCGCGGCCGAGGTCGCGGTGAGGGCGGCGAGGTCGTAGCCGTCGGCATTCTTGTTGCGCGGGTGCATGGTGATTTTTCCGGGAACGGGGCGCGATTGTCCCACGTGTTGCAGGTGCGACAAAATCGTCGGCGCGCAAGCGCATGATTTTTCTGGTGTTTGGCGGGCGAGCGGTAAGGCATGAAACTGGCTTGACAAAGCGACAAGCCAATCTCCGGGGAATCCGCCGATGAAGTTGTCGATCGAACGCCGCCACATCGAACCGCTGCTCGCAGCCTTTCCGCGCCTGGCGCACCTGCGCGAGCAGTTGCGTTTCGGCAACCGGGTCGAGGTTTCGTTTGCTCAGCTGGAAGCCGCCGAACTGGACTTTCTGCAGGCGCAGTACGATGCCGGCGACCGCGAGTTGCGCGCGCAAGCGGCGCAGATTGCGACGCTGCGCGCGGCGCTGGCCGAGACTGGGCATCGCTTTGAAGCCGAGGAGCTGGAAATGGCGGTGCCGGCCATCGCGCGCTACCTGGCCGACGGCAGCGAACGCGGCTGGCTGTTCTCGGCGGCGATCACCGGCAAGCCGCTGGCCTGGGTGGTGGCGCGGCTCGATTACACGCCGCCGTCGGAGGAAGAAACGGGCAAGATCTTCCTCGAACTGCGGGCCAACTCGCGGGCGAAGATGGCGACGGCGACCTTGCGCATTTCCGGCCCCGACATCGCCGGCCACACGGTCGCCGAAATCCTCGCCGGCAAGGGCTTCGTCAAGGAAACGCCGGCCTTGCTGGCGGCCTACGAGGAAGGCGCGGCGCGCTATTTCGAGTGGCGGGCGCAGTACGGCGCGCAGTTTTCCGGCAGCGGCACCGGCTGGTTCGCCGAGAACCCGACGGCGACGCACCGCGACACCGATTATTCGCGCAAGGACCAGATCGTCCTCTCGTCGACCGGTTCGCCGGCGCGCCTGGTCAACGACGAGGGCATTCTCGGCGAGCGCGTGCTGGCGATGGACGCCACCGGCGATATCCTGGCCAAGTTCGTGCGTCGCGTGCAGCGCAACTCGCGGCTGTCCGGCAAGGAAGAGGCGGAAGTCGAGGAAACCCGCGACGGCATCGCCAAGGGCCTGTTCACCGAACTGCCGGTGCATTTCTTCATCCTGATGTTCCACCTCGACCTGCACCATTACGTCTGGGTCCATGTGGACGACATCGCGCCCTACGCCTACCAGCCGGAACTCAAGGACAAGCTGGTGCTGCCGCCGGAGCAGACCGACCTGATCGACATCCTGACCGCCGAGATGGACGTGCTGATGGACGACATCGTTGCCGGCAAGTCGGGCGGCACGACGGTGCTCTGCGCCGGGCCACCGGGGGTGGGCAAGACGCTGACCGCCGAGGTGTACTCGGAGATCATCCGCCGCCCGCTTTACCGCGTGCATTCCGGCCAGCTCGGGCTGAACGTGGCGGAGATGGAAAAAACGCTGAAGGAAGTGCTGACCCGCGCCCAGCGCTGGGGCGCCGTGATGCTGATCGACGAGGCCGACGTGTACATCAAGCGGCGCGACGACAACATCACGATGAACGCGGTGGTCGGCGTTTTCCTGCGCGTGCTGGAGTATTTCAACGGACTGTTGTTCCTGACGACCAACCGCGTTGATGACATCGACGAGGCGATCGTCTCGCGCTGCATCGCGCTGATCCGCTTCCATCCGCCGAGCCGGGAAGACCGCCGGAAAATCTGGGGGGTGATGGCGGCGCAGTTCGGGCTGGCCGTCGACGCGGCGCTGCTCGAGCGCCTGCCCGACATCTTCCCGCAGGCCTCCGGGCGCGACATCAAGGGGCTGGCCAAGCTGGTCGCCAAATACTGCAGCCAGAAGCGTGTGGCGGCGAGCGAGGAAGTGTTCCGGCGCTGCTCGATGTTCCGGGCGCTGGAGCAGGCGCCCTGAGCGATCAGTGCTCCCGACCGTCGATGCGCGGCTTCAACAGCATCGGCGCATAGCGCCAGCCGAGCAGTCCGAAGGCCAGCAGCCAGCAGGTGGCGGCAGCGTGGATGCAGGCCAGGTAGAGTTCGGGCGCGAACTGCGGAACGACAACGCGGATGAGCAGTGCCGCCAGCATGATGTACAGAATGCCGCGGTCGAAGGGCGAAAACACCACCTTTCTGCCGGTGTGGCCGTTGGCAATGCGCACGATCATCGCCGGGATGATGCAACCCATGGCGCCGAAGGTGAACAGGTGGGTGCTCACCGAGCCAATCCAGCCCGGTTCGGTGAATTTGGCCACCGCACTCAGTAACAGTTGGCCGAGGATGGCCAGGTAGCCGACGTACATGATGCCGATGTCGATGCGGCGGAAAGCCAGTGTCGGCTTCCAGAAAGCGAAGCGGACGAGCAGGAGCGCTGCCAGGGTCAGCGACAGGGCAGCATCAACGCTCGCCGGCAACAGGAAGGCGCCGACCAGCGTCAGGCCGAGCAGCTTGATCGGCATGTCCAGCACCGGCTGGCGCAGGATCTGCGCCTGGAAGGCGGCTTTCATGAACTGGGTCAGCGTGCGTTCCAGCATGACCAGGAAGGCCAGCCGGAACAGCGCCAGCGCCATGCTGCTGCCAGCGGCAAAGTCACCGTGCAGCATCAGTTGTTTGGCGACGATGAATGCGGGTAGCAGGACGACGAAGAAGGCATTGTCGCGGTAGCTGTCCTGCCGGCGGTGGCGGATCAGCGTCCACAGCAGCATGGCGACGATGCTGCCGAGAAAGAGGTTGTTCGAGAGCAGGAACAACAGTTTCGGCCAGTTGCCGCCAAAGGCCATGCCCAGGCGTTCGAGGAGCCAGGCGGCGGCGAGGCAGGCGAGGGCGGCGCCGTGGTGGCCGCGGATGTTGACCCAGTTCTTGGTCGAAGTCAGCAGGAAGCCGCCGAGTATGGCCCAGCCGAAGCCGAAGTACATTTCGTGGGCGTGCCAGCGCAGGGGATCGACCGGACTGGCAGTGAGTGTACCGGTGCCGGAATAGAGCAGGGTCCAGACAGCGGGCAACAAGGCGCCGGCAATACAGCCGAGCAGGAAGAATGGGCGAAAGCCGACCAGCCAGAGCGGGTGATCCAGGAAACGCATGTCGCGACCGTTTTTTCGTGGTGGAGAACGTGGCAACTTTACCAAGCGGCAGATGCCGAATATTTGATTTATCCGATGGTGGCGAGCAGTCGCCGGGACATTGGCGTAAAATTACGTCCTTGCCCGGGCTTGGAGAGAGACGTCGGCCCGGCAGCTTGACTAAGGACAAAGATGAAGCGTGTTGATGATTTCCGCTTGCGTTTCGGCAAGCACGAGCTGGTTCCGATCATGATCGGCGGCATGGGGGTCGATATTTCGACGGCCGACCTGGCACTGGAGGCGGCGCGCCTCGGCGGCGTCGGCCATATTTCCGATGCGATGATCAACACGGTCTCCGACCGGCGTTACGAAACCAAGCACGTCAAGGAAAAGCTCGCGCTGTACAAGTACAACGTCAACAACGAGGACAAGTCACCGGTCAAGTTCGATCTTGGCCGTCTCGAGGAAGCGACCCGCCTGCACGTCGAGGCGACCATGGCGCGCAAGCAGGGCAGCGGCATGGTCTTCATCAACTGCATGGAAAAGCTGACCATGAATGCGCCGCGCGAGACCCTCAAGGTCCGCATGTCGGCCGCGCTCGATGCCGGCATCGACGGCATCACCCTGGCCGCCGGTCTGCATCTTGGTTCCTTCGGCCTGATCGAAGAGCATCCGCGTTTCCGCGATGCCAAGCTGGGCATCATCGTTTCCTCGGTTCGCGCCCTGCAGCTCTTCCTGAAGAAGAGCGCACGCACCAACCGCATGCCCGATTACGTCGTCGTCGAAGGCCCGCTCGCTGGCGGTCACCTCGGCTTCGGCATGGACTGGGCGCAGTACGACCTGGCGACCATCGTCGCCGAAGTAATGCAGTACCTGCGGGACGAACATCTCGACATTCCCGTGATTCCGGCCGGCGGCATCTTCACCGGCACCGATGCGACCCAGTTCCTCGAAGCCGGTGCTGCCGCCGTCCAGGTGGCGACGCGCTTCACCGTGGCCGCCGAATGCGGCTTGCCCGACGCCGCCAAGCAGGAATACTTCAAGGCGACCGAGGACGACATCGAGGTCAACCAGATCTCGCCGACCGGTTACCCGATGCGCATGATCAAATCCAGCCCCGGCATCGGCGACGGCATCCGGCCGAATTGCGAAGCCTACGGCTATCTGCTCGACGCCAGCGGCAAGTGCTCCTACATCACCTCCTACAACCGTGAGGTGGCGGCGCATCCGGAAGCGCGCAAAATCAAGGTGATGGACAAGACCTGTCTGTGCACCCACATGCGTAACTTCGATATCTGGACCTGTGGTCAATTGACCTGGCGGCTCAAGGACACGACCCACAAACTGCCTGACGGCAGCTACCAGATTCTCAGTGCCGAGCACATTTTCAAGGATTATCAGTTCAGTACCGATCAGAAACTGGCGCTGCCGGAGCCGCTGACGCGCTGATATAACGGGGGACTGGGTCATGCTCAGCTATGAGGGGGGCGTATCGTGGCGCGGTCGCCGATTGCGCATTGTTGTCCTGATGCTGTGCGGTCTGCTTGCTGCCGGTGGTGTTGCCGCCGATGCCGGGGATTCGTTCAGCATCAATGGCTTCGGTACGCTGGGGGCAGTCCGCACGACCACTGATGACGTGGAATTCGTCCGCGACCTGTCGCAAGCCCGAGGTGCGACCGATCACTGGACTGCCAAGACGGACAGCGTGCTCGGTCTGCAGGCCAACTGGCAGGTCAATCCGCAGTGGCAGGCCGTCGCCCAGGTACTCAGCCGTTATCGCTATGACCGTACTTTTCGCCCCGAAATGGCCTGGGCCTTCGTCAAGTATGATCCTTCGCCCAACATCAGCTTGCGCGCCGGTCGCCTGGGCACCGAATTCTTCATGCTGGCGGATTCCCGCTGGGTCGGCTATTCCATTCTGACCGTCCGACCGCCGGGCGATTATTTCTGGCATCTGCCTTTCTACAGCATTCACGGTGCCGATGCCGCGCTGGCGCTGCCGCTCGGCGAAGGGGTGTTGCGCGGCAAGGTCTTCTACGGCCTGTCACGGGGGCTTATTCCGCTGGCCAGGGAGCAATGGGACATCCGTCGCTCTCCCATGGCCGGAACCTACCTGGAGTACCAGTGGGGTGGTTTGCAGGTGCGTGCCAGCTACGCGAACATCCGCTTTCGCAACGATCTGCCACTGGCCTCGGTTCTGGCCCGGGAGAAGGGCGTAGTCCTGCCGGCGGTCGCTGCCGATTACCTGAAAACACGTGGTACTCGTACCCATTACTATTCGCTGGGCATGGTCTACGACAAGGGGCCATTCCAGGCGCAGTTGATGTTGAATCACATTGACCAGGGCACCAATGCACTGAGTGATTCGAATGCAGGTTACCTGTTGCTGGGCTATCGCCTGGGTGAAGTGACGCCATTCGTTGGTTACTCTCGCGTGCGCTCGCGCAACATCGCCAATCCTTCGCTCGGCAACGCCGCCGCGGATGCTGTGGCCACCTACGTGATCGAGGACTCCAGGGCCGAGCAGAGTACGGTTTTTGCCGGCGCTCGCTGGGATGTTGCTCGTAATGTTGCCATCAAGGCCCAGTGGGACGGCATTCGCGGCGAGTCCTCGTCCCTTTTCCCTTATCGCAAGGATGAACGTGCGCGCTGGGGTGGGCGGATGGACGTCTTCTCCGTCAGCATGGATTTCATATTCTGACGAACATGTTCAGGCCCCTGATCAAAGCGCTGATCATACTCTTCGCCTTTTTGGGGGCGGGGGTGGCGAGTGCCGAACTGGTGGTCATCGTCAATGCCCGAAGCGGTGTCGCTGCGATGACACGCAACGAGGTTATCAACATTTTCTTTGGCCGCAACCGCCAGTTTTTCAATGGTGTCGAAGCTCGCCCGGTCGATCTGGAGGATGATGACCCGGTACGGGCAAGGTTTTATCGCCTGCTGGTTGGCAAGGAATTGTCCGAAATCAACGCCTACTGGTCGCGCCAGGTGTTCACCGGGCGCATGCAGGCACCGCTGCGTCTCGGATCCACCGAAGAAATCGTCCGCTGGGTCGCCGCCAATCCCGGGGGGATCGGTTTTGTCGAATTGCCCCGTGCCGATGCCCGGGTGCGTGTGGTGTACGAGCTGCGCCGCTGACCGTACTGCCGCCGAGGTTGTGCTCGTCGTCATAAAGCTACAATATACGGCTGTCAGGCTATTGCCTGTCCAATAACGACAAGGAGACAAATCATGCCCAAGAGATTGATTCGTGACGTGCTGGCCGGTCGCGTGCTGGTTACCACTACCCCTGAAACGACTGTCCGCGCTGCCAGCAAGTTGATGGCCGAGAAGCGCATCGGCGCTCTGTTGGTCCTCGATGGTGGCGCCATCGCCGGTATCTTTACCGAGCGCGATGCCCTGAACAAGGTTCTGGCTGGCGACCTGGATCCGGATAGCACCCCGCTGTCGGCCGTGATGGTTGCCGATCCGCTGACCATCCGTGAGGACAAGCCCCTGTCGCATGCCCTGCTCATGATGGCTGACGGCGGCTTCCGCCATGTGCCGGTGATCGATGCCAGCGGTCGGGCAATCGGCATGGTGTCGGCACGCGATGCCCTGGGCCGCGACATGGTCGAGCTTGAAGATGACATGCGCCGCATGGAGGCGCTGGAGTCGTCGATCGGCTACTGAGCCAGGGGCCAGTCGAAACGTTCGAGCAGGGCGGCGAAGCTGTCGCCCGGCGGGCATTTCAGCTTGATGCTTCGGCCATCCACCGGGTGGCTGAAGCCCAGTTGCGTACACGCCAGCAGCAGCCGGTCGCAGCCCAGGTTTTCGGCAAAATAGCGGTTGTGCCTGCCTTTGCCGTAAGTGGCGTCACCGATGATCGGGTGGGCGATGTGCTTGAGGTGGCGCCGCAGCTGGTGCTTGCGGCCGGTCACCGGCTCCAGTTCGAGCAGCGCGTAGCGGCTGACCGGGTAGCGGTCGACCTCGACCGGTAGTTCGATGCTCGCCAGGCGGCGGAAATGGGTCAGTGCGGCCTGCGCTTCCTGGCTGCTGCGCTCGCCCTGGAATTCGTAATCGTCACGCTGGCGCGTCAGCGGGTGGTCGATGCTGCCGCTTGCCGGCGGATGGCCGCGAACGACGGCGAGATAGCGTTTGCTGACCTGACCCTCGGCAAACTGCCGACCGAGCAGGCTGGCGATTTCCGAACTCAAACCGAACAGCAGGATGCCCGAGGTGCCCCGGTCGAGCCGGTGCGCCGGCCAGACTTTCCGGCCGATCTGGTCGCGCAGGATCTGGATCGCGAAACGCGTTTCGTGGCGGTCGATCTCTGAGCGGTGGACGAGCAGCTTGGCCGGCTTGTCGATGGCGACGATATGCTCGTCGCGGTAGAGAATGGGCAGGGTTTCAGGCAAAGAAACGCTGCTTCGCTGCGTCGGGAAGGTCCATGCCGGTGACGTGGGCACGGTCGAGCAACTCCCAGTAATAGCGGTAGGAGGCGCGGTCGTGCAGCTTGCCGGCGTGCTGGATCGGTCCCCAGTCCTTGTCCTGGGCGGCGATCAGGATTTCGCTGGCGGCCTGGACTTCGGAAAAATCCGGGCGCATGGCTTCGACGATGGGCTGGATCTGGTTGGGGTGGATGCTCCACATGCGCAGGTAGCCGAATTCGCGGCGGGCGCGCAGCGCGTCGTTGCGGATGTATTCAATGTCCTTGAGTTCGGTGGTCACGTTGTGCGACGGCACCACGCCGCAGGCCAGCGCGGCGGCGCTGATTTCGCATTTGGCGCGGGCGACCAGCGGATGGTCGAACTGGCCGGGGCTCTTCATGGCGCTGCCGGGAATCGCGCCGTGGTGACCGGAAACGAAGTCCATCAGGCCGAAGTCGAGCGATTCGACACCGGGCAGGGCAGCGATCTGCCAGACTTCGCGCAGGGCGCCGTGAGTTTCGATCAGGACGTGAACGGGAATCGGCTGGGCGATGCCGCCGCCCTGCTCGATCTCGCGCAGGGCGGCGATCTGCGTCTGCACATCGGCAGCGCTGCAGGGCTTAGGCAGGGTGATGAAGGGCAGGCGACGGCCGGCGATGCCGACCAGGATTTCCAGGTCCTGGCGCCAGTGGGCGTGGGTCACGTCGTGAATGCGGGCGCCGACCCGATTGAAGCGGTTGTCGTCGGACATGATCAGCGCTGCGGCCATTTCGGCGTGCTCGCGCTCGGCGCCGGCATGGGCGCCGTCCTCGCAGTCGCAGGTGATATCGAAGATCGGCCCGAGTTCCAGCTGCAGTTGCAGCGCCTTCTTCATCAGCTTTTCCGAACCGGCGTAGTGGTCTACGGCGGGCAGGATGGGGAAGGGCTTTTCACCCGCGAACAGGACGTGCTTGGGATGGCGCATGGAATATCGTCGGACAAATGAAAAAAGGCCGCGGTATTTTACCGCGGCCTTTCCGGGTGCTGAAAAGGATTACAGCATGCTGGCGACGGCAGCGCGCTCGTCTTCCAGTTCCTTCAGGGTGATGGCGATCTTGCTCTTGGCGTAGTCGTCGATCTCCAGGCCCTTGATCAGGGTGAAGGTACCGTTCTTGCATTCGCACGGGAAGCCGAAGACCAGGCCTTCCGGGATGCCGTAGCCGTTGTCGGCCGGTGCCGGGATACCCATCGTGACCCACTCGGTCGAGCCGAGGTGCCAGTCGCGGATGTGGTCGATGGCGGCGTTGGCAGCCGAAGCAGCGGACGACAGGCCGCGGGCGTCGATGATGGCGGCGCCGCGCTTGCCGACGGTCGGCAGGAAGACGTCGTTGTTCCAGGCGGCGTCATTGATGATGTTCTTGACGCTGTCGCCGTTGGAGGTGACGAAACGGTAGTCGGCGTACATCGACGGCGAGTGGTTGCCCCAGACGACCAGTTGCTTGAGCGAGGAGACCGGACGGCCGGACTTCTGGGCCAGCTGGGTCAGCGCACGGTTGTGGTCGAGGCGCAGCATGCCGTGGTAGTTGTTCGGGTTGGTGCGGCCAACCTTGATCGCGGCAGAGCGGGCGATGTAGGCGTTGGTGTTGCAGGGGTTGCCGACGACCAGGACCTTGACGTCTTCCTTGGCGTTTTCAGCGATGGCCTTGCCCTGAACCGTGAAGATCGCGCCGTTGGCGGTCAGCAGGTCGGCACGTTCCATGCCGGGGCCGCGCGGACGGGCACCGACCAGCAGGCAGACGTCGGCGTCCTTGAAGGCGACGTTCGGGTCGTCGGTGGCGACCATGCCGGCGAGCAGCGGGAAGGCGCAGTCGTCGAGTTCCATCATCACGCCCTGCACGGCCTTCTGGGCTTGCGGCAGGTCGAGCAGTTGCAGGATGACCGGCTGATCCTTGCCGAGCATTTCGCCCGAGGCAATACGGAACAGCAGGCTATAACCGATCTGGCCGGCGGCGCCGGTGACGGCAACGCGCATGGGGGCTTTGGACATGAGTCGCTCCTGGTCTTGAGTAGCTTGGTTAAATTGTGTTTGCGCATCCAGTTGCCGAATTTTTCTGAGCTTGCGTTGGGTCGGCAGTGGAAGCGAGGATGTTAGAAGTTCGGCGTGGCGCTGTCAATTCATCATGTGTCTTATATAAGACAACTTTTCGTGGACGCTGCACCGGAATTGTGCTGAAATTCCAGGCCATGAACCGAGAAGCAAACCGTCCTGCAGCGCGCTCCGCGGCGCCCACGTTCAGTCCGCTCTACCGGCAGATCAAGGATTTCCTGATTGCCAGTCTGGAGCAGGGCGAGTGGGGGCCGGGTGATGCAATCCCGAGCGAGGGTGAACTGGCGCAGCGTTTCAATGTCAGTCAGGGAACCGTGCGCAAGGCCATAGACGAAATGGCTGCCGAGAATCTGCTGGTTCGCCGTCAGGGTAAAGGGACCTTCGTTTCAACGCATAGCGATCCGCGCTCCTTCTACCGTTTCCTGCGTCTGTTGCCGGACGACGGTGTTGCTGTCCAGTCGGTCAGTAATCCTTTCCTGTGCGAGACGGTGCCGGCATCACCCGAGGTGGCGGGGGTGCTTGGTTTGCAGCCCGCTGACCCGGTAATACATGTAAAGCGTTTGTTGAGCTTTTCGGGGCAAACCGTTGTTTTTGATCAGATTTACTTGCTTGCTGAGCTCTTTTCGGGTTTGACGCTCGAAGCGCTCCGGGCTGGCGAACGTTCCCTCTATAGTCTCTTTGAGAGCGATTTCGGTGTCCGCATGATCAATGCGGAGGAGCATTTGCGCGCGGTGGCGGCGGATGCCGAGAGTGCCGGTCATCTCGGGGTGGCGGTTGGTGCTCCCTTGCTCCTGGTTGAGCGGACTGCTTACACCTACGGTAACAAGCCGGTCGAGTGGCGGCGCGGACTGTACTGCACGGAGAAGCATTACTACCGCAATGACCTTGGCTGACCGAGGGCTTTGTCGAGTCGCGAAAGCGTTACTTGGCGCGCCTTCCGGGGCTTTTTAACTGTATAATTATGGTTCTTTTCAAACCACGTACAAGCGGATAATCCGCACTCTAACGCGAGGGATGATGTCCATGGCAGAGATGTCCATCAAGAAAAAACGTCCAAAAAACTTGGACTTGACAACTATCAGGCTACCGTTGCCTGGCAAGGTTTCAATCCTGCACCGCGTCAGCGGCGCCGGCTTGTTTCTCTGCCTCCCGGTAATCGTCTGGCTGTTCGGTGCCAGCTTCGAGTCGCCTGAGATGTTTTCCGCGGTTGCCAGCTTCTGGCTGGTTAAAGTGGTCATCGCTGGCCTGATCTGGGCTTTCGTTCATCACTTCTGTGCCGGTATCCGCTTCCTGTTGCTTGATCTGCACGTCGGCATCGAGAAGGAAGCTGCCCGCAAGTCGGCGGCGGTCGTGTTTGCTGTCAGCATTCCGCTGACCTTGGTCCTGTGGGGGGTTCTGCTGTGATCAATCGTATTGTTGTTGGCGCGCATTACGGCCTCAAGGACTGGATCGCCCAGCGTGCCACCGCCGTCATCATGGCGCTGTACACGGCGGTGATGGTGGCTGTCCTGCTTGTCGTCCAGCCTTCGGGCTTTGAGGCCTGGAAATCGATTTTCGCGATCGGTGTGATCAAGTTCCTGACCTTCCTGTTTTTTGTCAGCCTGTTCTATCACGCCTGGATCGGCATGCGTGACCTGTGGATGGATTACGTCAAGCCGACCGGCATTCGCCTGTCGCTGCATGTGCTGACTGTCGCCCTGCTGGTGGGTTACACCGCCTGGGTCGCCGCGATTCTCTGGAGGCTGTAAGCGTGAGTATTCCTGTTCTGAAGTTTGATGCGGTCATCGTCGGTGCTGGTGGCGCCGGCCTGCGTTCCGCGATCCAGTTGTCCGAAGCCGGCCTGAAGACGGCTGTTCTGTCCAAGGTCTTCCCGACTCGTTCGCATACCGTTGCCGCCCAGGGTGGCGTCGCCGCTTCGCTCGGTAACTCCGAGGAAGATCACTGGCATTGGCACATGTACGATACCGTCAAGGGCTCCGACTGGCTCGGCGACCAGGATGCGATCGAATTCATGGTGCGCAAGGCCAACGAATGCGTCGTTGAGCTCGAACACTACGGCATGCCCTTCGACCGTACCGACGACGGCAAGATTTACCAGCGTCCGTTCGGCGGCCACATGTCCAACTTCGGCGAAAAGCCGGTGCGCCGCTCCTGTGCTGCTGCCGACCGTACCGGTCACGCCATGCTGCACGCGATGTACCAGCGCAACGTCAAGGCCAACACCCAGTTCTTCGTCGAATGGATGGCGCTCGACCTGATCCGCGATGCGGAAGGCCATGTCGTCGGTGTTACGGCAATGGAAATGGAAACCGGTCAGGTTGTCATCTTCCACACCCGCGCCACCATCTTCGCGACCGGCGGGGCCGGCCGCATCTATTACTCTTCGACCAATGCCTTCATCAATACCGGTGACGGCCTGGGTATGGCGGCACGCGCCGGCATCCCGCTCGAAGACATGGAATTCTGGCAATTCCACCCGACCGGCGTTGCCGGTGCCGGCGTGCTGATCACCGAAGGTGTTCGTGGTGAAGGCGGCATTCTGCGCAACTCCAGCAAGGAACGCTTCATGGAGCGCTATGCGCCGAACGCCAAGGACCTGGCGTCCCGCGACGTGGTTTCCCGCGCCATGACCACCGAAATCAACGAAGGCCGCGGCTGTGGTGTGAACAAGGACTACGTCCTGCTCGACATCACCCATCTTGATCCGAACACCATCATGAAGCGTCTGCCGGGGATCCGTGAAATCGGCCTGCAGTTCGCCGGTGTCGATTGCATCAAGGAACCGTTGCCGGTCGTTCCGACCTGTCACTACCAGATGGGCGGCATCCCGACGCATTACTCCGGTCGAGTCGTGACCCCGCAGAACGGCGACTTCAATGCCGTCGTCCCGGGCTTCTACGCCGCCGGTGAATGTGCCTGTGCCTCGGTGCACGGTGCCAACCGCCTTGGTACCAACTCACTGCTCGACCTGCTGGTCTTCGGCAAGTCGGCTGGTGATTCCGCCGTGGAAGATCTCAAGGCCGGCAAGGCGCATCGCGAACTGCCGAAGGATGCGGCTGAGAAGTCGCTGGCCCGCATCTCGGCCATCGACAACCGCAAGGGCGGTGCCAACGTGCACGAAACCCGTCTGGCCATGCAGCGCACGATGCAGAATCACGCTGGTGTGTTCCGTTTCGGCGACATGCTCAAGTCCGGTGTCGAGAAGATCCTCGAAGTCGAGAAAGCTGCCCGCGAGCTCGAGATCAAGGACAAGTCGATGGCCTGGAACACGGCCCGTACCGAAGCCCTCGAGATGGAAAACCTGATCGAGGTCGCCAAGGCGACGATGCTCTCCGCCGAAGCCCGCAAGGAATCGCGCGGCGCCCACGTGCGCGACGATGCCCCGGATACCCCGGAATTCCCGAACGGCCGCAACGACGCCGAATGGCTCAAGCACACGTTGTTCAATCCGGTCGATAACAGCATCTCGTACAAGCCGGTCAACATGCAACCGTTGACTGTCGAACCCATCGCGCTGAAGACGCGTTCGTACTAACGGAGAAGAACATGAGCAAACGCATGGTTCAATTCAGCATCTACCGCTACGATCCGGACAAGGACGACGCGCCCTACATGCAGGACATCTCGGTTGAGCTTGAGCCGACCGATCGCAAGCTGCTTGATGCCCTGACCAAGCTGAAGGCGAAGGACGACACCCTGTCCTACCGTCGTTCCTGCCGCGAAGGCGTGTGCGGTTCCGACGCCATGAACATCAACGGCAAGAACGGTCTGGCCTGCCTGACCGACATCGACGAACTGAAGCAGCCGATCGTGCTGCGTCCGCTGCCCGGCCTGCCGGTCATCCGCGACCTGATCGTCGATATGACCCAGTTCTTCAAGCAGTACCACTCGATCAAGCCTTACCTGATCAACAACGATCCCCCGCCGGAACGC
This sequence comes from Betaproteobacteria bacterium UBA5582, assembly GCA_002425245.1. Taxonomy (GTDB): domain Bacteria; phylum Pseudomonadota; class Gammaproteobacteria; order Burkholderiales; family Rhodocyclaceae; genus Azonexus. The sequence goes on from DILW01000048.1 coordinate 51,533, forward strand.
GAACGCCTGCAATCGCCGGATGATCGCGAAGAGCTGAACGGTCTCTACGAGTGCATCCTGTGTGCCTGCTGCTCGACGGCCTGCCCGTCGTTCTGGTGGAATCCGGACAAGTTCGTCGGCCCGGCCGGCCTGCTGGCTGCTTACCGCTTCATCGCCGATACGCGCGACCAGGCGACCAACGAGCGCCTCGACAACCTCGAGGACCCGTACCGTCTGTTCCGTTGCCATACCATCATGAACTGTGTTGACGTGTGCCCGAAGGGTCTGAACCCGACCAAGGCCATCGGCAAGATCAAGGACATGATGGTCGCCCGCGCCGTCTGATGGAACGCCAGGACTACGAACGCCTGCGCTGGCGGTGCATCCGCCGCGCACTGCTCGAGCTCGACATCACGCTGACGCGTTTCCTTGATGACGGATTCGATCAGTTGAGCGAGGAAGAGCAGGCGGCGTTCGTGGATCTGGTCGCGCTGGAGGATCACGACCTCTGGTACCTGATCAGCGGCAAGGAAGAATGTAATGAGGATGAGGCACGCTTCGTGCCCGTCGTCGAAAAACTACGTAAGTGTTCAGTAAGGTTAGCGGGCTAATTTTGTAACGTTGACCGTATTTTGGCAGCGCAGTGATAACCAACACCTGTAAAGGGAATAAAACCATGACGACCGAACGCAAGGCAACTCTGAGCATCGACGGACAAGCACCTGTCGATTTCCCGATCATGTCCCCGACGCACGGCAACGACTGTGTCGACATCCGTACCCTGGGCGGCAAGACCGGCCTGTTCACCTACGACTCCGGTTTCCTGTCTACCGCCAGCTGCAAGTCCACGATCACCTTCATCGACGGCGACAAGGGCGAACTGCTGTACCGCGGTTACCCCATCGAGCAACTGGCAGAGAACTGCAACTTCCTGGAAGTTGCCTACCTGCTGAAGAATGGCGAGCTGCCGAACGCGACCGAGAAGGTCAATTTCGAAAACACCATCAAGAAGCACACGATGGTGCATGACCAGCTGACCCGCTTCTACAACGGTTTCCGCCGTGACGCCCACCCGATGGCGGTCATGGTCGGTGTCGTCGGCGCCCTGTCCGCCTTCTACCACGAAGCCATGGATTACTCGGATGCCGAGCACCGCAACATCAGCTTCAACCGCATTGTTGCCAAGTTGCCGACCATCGTTGCCATGGCCTACAACTACAACAAGGGCATGCCCTTCATGTACCCGGACAACGAGCTGGATTACACCGCCAACTTCATGCGCATGATGTTTGGTAATCCGTGCGAGAAGTACGTGCCGAACCCGGTCCTGGTCAATGCCCTGGATACCATCTTCACGCTGCATGCCGACCACGAGCAGAACGCCTCGACCTCGACCGTCCGTCTGGCCGGTTCGTCGGGTGCCAACCCGTTCGCCTGCATCTCGGCCGGTATCGCCTGCCTGTGGGGCCCGGCACACGGTGGTGCGAACGAAGCCTGCCTGCAGATGCTGGAAGAAATCGGTGACGTCTCGCGCGTCGGCGAGTACATCAAGCGCGCCAAGGACAAGAACGATTCCTTCAAGCTGATGGGCTTCGGTCACCGCGTTTACAAGAACTTCGACCCGCGTGCCAAACTGATGCGCAAGGTGTGCAACGAAGTTCTCGGTGAACTGGGGCTGGAAAACGATCGCCTGTTCAAGCTGGCCATGGAACTGGAAAAGATCGCCCTGGAAGATCCGTACTTCGTCGAGAAGAAGCTCTATCCGAACGTCGACTTCTACTCCGGCATCGTCCAGAAGGCGATTGGCATCCCGACCGAGATGTTCACCTGCATCTTCGCGCTGGCCCGCACCGTCGGCTGGATGACCCAGTGGGAAGAAATGATTTCCGATCCGGAATACAAGATCGGCCGTCCGCGGCAACTGTACATCGGTGCAGCGAAGCGCGACGTGGTACCGCTCGCCCAACGCGGCTAATAAGAAGAAATGGGCGGCCGTGGGCCGCCCTTTTTTACATGCGGAGAATTGTCGGACTGCATCCGCAGCGACACATAACAGACCCTGGTGGGGACGCCTATGACTACGATGAACGAAAAATTCGACAGCACGCTTTACTTTGGCGGTAATGCACCTTTCGTCGAAGAGATTTACGAAAATTACCTCAACGATCCGACCTCGGTTTCGGCCGAGTGGCGCGATTACTTTGATCACCTGGCCCAGATGCCCGGCTTCGTCGCCCGCGATGTGGCGCATGCGCCGGTGGTCTCGGCCTTTGCCGAACTGGCCAAGAGCGGCGGTTTCAAGCCAGCTGTGCCGGCTTCGTCGACGACCGAACACAAGAAGCAGTCGGCTGTTGGCCAACTGGTCACCGCTTACCGTTCGCTCGGCACCCGCTGGGCTGATCTCGATCCGCTCAAGCGCCTGCCGCGCCCGAAGCTCGATGAACTGGAGCCGTCCTTTTACGGTTTCACCGACGCTGACCTGAACCAGGCCTTCAACGTCGGTTCGCTCAAGGGTTTGCCGGAAAACGCCAAGCTCAGCGACATCCTTGAAACGCTCAAGCAAACCTACTGCGGCACCATTGGTGTCGAGTACATGTACATGAGCGACTACAACGAGAAGCGCTGGCTGCAGGAAAAGCTGGAAAGCATCCGTTCGCGTCCGACCTTCAATGTTGATCAGAAGAAGCGCATCCTCGAGCGCCTGACGGCTGCCGAGACCCTGGAGCGCTACCTGCACACCAAGTATGTCGGCCAGAAGCGTTTCTCGCTTGAAGGCGGCGAATCGCTGATCGTTGCCATGGACGAGGCTGTCCGCACCGGCGGCGCCATGGGCGTTGACGAAGTCGTTGTCGGCATGGCCCACCGTGGTCGTTTGAATGTCCTGGTCAACACCCTGGGCAAGGCGCCGTCGATGCTCTTCGCCGAATTCGAAGGCAAGAAGAAGAGCGACCTGTCGGCCGGCGACGTCAAGTACCACATGGGCTTCTCGTCCGACGTGTCCACGCCTGGCGGCGCCTGCCACCTGACGCTGGCTTTCAACCCGTCGCACCTCGAAATCGTCAACCCGGTGGTCGAAGGCTCGGTCTATGCCCGCCAGGTCCGTCGCGGTGAAGGCAGCAAGCACAAGGTCATGCCCATCCTGATCCACGGTGATGCCGCCGTTGCCGGTCAGGGCGTGAACCAGGAAATGCTCAATTTCTCGCAGACGCGCGGTTACGGTGTCGGCGGCACGCTGCACATCGTGGTCAACAATCAGGTCGGTTTCACCACCTCCGACCCGCGTGACTACCGTTCCGGCCACTACTGTACCGACATCTTCAAGATGTCCGATGCCCCGATCTTCCACGTCAATGGTGACGATCCGGAAGCTGTGGCGCTGGTTACCCAACTGGCTGTCGAGTATCGCCAGACCTTCCAGAAGAACGTCGTCGTCGACATCATCTGCTACCGCAAGCTCGGCCACAACGAGCAGGACGAGCCGATGGTCACGCAGCCGTTGATGTACAAGATCATTGCCAAGCATCCGGGGACGCGCAAGCTCTACGGCGACAAGCTGATCGCCGAAGGCACGCTGTCTGCCGACGGTCCGGACCAGATGATCAAGGAATACCGCGAGCATCTGGACAAGGGCGAACTGTTGTACAACCCGGTGCTGGCTGGTTACAAGCATCCGATGACCATCGACTGGACGCCGTTCCTGACGAAGAACTACATCGAGACCTGCGACACCCGCGTGCCGGTTGCCGAACTGCAACGCCTGGCCCAGCGCCTGACTACCTTGCCGGAAGGCTTCACGCTGCATTCGCGCGTCAAGAAGATCGTCGAGGATCGTGCCGCCATGGGCGAGGGCAAGCTGCCGGTCGACTGGGGCATGGCCGAAAACCTGGCCTACGCCTCGCTGCTGGTTTCCGGCTACGGCGTCCGCATCTCCGGTGAAGACGTCGGCCGTGGCACCTTCTTCCACCGTCATGCCGCCTTCCATGACCAGAATCGCACCAACTGGGATATCGGCACCTACCATCCGCTGAAGAACCTGCAGGAAAAGCAGGCCGGTTTCCAGTGCTATGACTCGGTGCTGTCCGAAGAGGCCGTCCTCGCCTTCGACTACGGCTACGCCTCGGCCAACCCGTACGAGCTGGTGATCTGGGAAGGTCAGTTCGGTGACTTCGCCAACGGTGCCCAGGTCGTCATCGACCAGTTCATCGCTTCCGGCGAGGCCAAGTGGGGCCGCGCCTGCGGCCTGGTCATGCTGTTGCCGCATGGCTACGAAGGTCAGGGTCCTGAGCACTCGTCCGCCCGCCTGGAGCGCTTCATGCAGCTGTGCGCCGAGATGAACATGGAAGTCTGCGTGCCGACCACGGCCGCTCAGGTCTTCCACATGCTGCGCCGTCAGGCGGTGCGCATGCAGCGCAAGCCGCTGGTCGTCATGTCGCCGAAGTCGCTGCTGCGTCACAAGGACGCTGCTTCGTCGCTGGATGAACTGGCCAACGGCGAATTCAAGCGCGTCATCGGCGAAGTGGACGAACTCGATGCGAAGAAGGTCAAGCGCGTCGTGCTCTGCTGCGGCAAGGTTTACTACGACCTGGTCAATGCCCGTCGCGAGAAGAAGATCAACGATATTGCCATCGTCCGTCTCGAGCAGCTGTATCCCTTCCCGAAGGAATCGCTTGAGCAGGAACTGGCGAAGTATCCGAAGGCGACCGAAATCGTCTGGGCCCAGGAAGAACCCCGCAACCAGGGTGCCTGGTACTGGATCGCCTCGCGTCACCACCTGGATTCGCAACTCGGCAGCAAGCAGAAGATGCTGCTGGTGTCCCGCCCGGCTTCCTCGTCCCCGGCGGTTGGCTACCTGGCCAAGCACAACGAGCAACAAAAGGCACTGATCGAGTCCGCCCTGGGCAAGATCGAGTACTGATAACTAAAGCAGAGTGGAGTCACCATGAGCATTATCGAAGTCCAAGTTCCGCAACTGTCCGAATCCGTCGCCGAAGGCACGCTGGCCTCCTGGAAGAAGAAGATCGGCGAAGCCGTCGCTCGCGACGAAATCCTGATCGACATCGAAACCGACAAGGTCGTCCTCGAAGTTCCGTCGCCCGGCGCTGGTGTGCTGGTCGAAATCATCAAGGCTGACGGTGAGACCGTTGTTTCCGGCGAACTGATCGCCCGCATCGACACCGCCGCCGTCGCTGGCGCTGCTGCGCCGGCCCCGGCCGCCGAAGCCCAGATCGGAAGAGCGTCGGGTGGGGGAAGAGGGTAGATCTCGGGGGGCGCCGTATCATTAAAAAAAAAAAAAAAAAAAAAAAAGATGAGAGAGGAGTAGCGAAATGAGAGAGGAGAACTGACATTAGAGAGGACGAACATGGGCTCCAATAG
>DILW01000021.1 GCA_002425245.1 Betaproteobacteria bacterium UBA5582
CGTGGAAGCTGTTGATCGCCGCGCGCAGGGCGCTGCGCTCGCGCTCGTACGTGGGCTTGTCCTTGGCCATGCCTGCGATCAGGTACTGCGTGCCGTTGAACACCACGGCCGCCACCACCACCGGTTTGCCCTGCTGCGCGCCCGCCGCGAATGCGGCCGGATGGCCGCCAAGATTGCCGCTGTCGTAACGCGCGCCGGCATCCAGCTTGAGTCCTTTCTGCAGCGTCTCCAGCGGTTTGTCGCTTTTCGGCCCCTGCTGCAGCTCGACCAGCGCGTCGCCCTGGGGGCTCGTCGCCACCACCCGGTCGGGGCGATTACGTACCTGCCAGCCGGGTGGAAACTGTAGCGCCAGCCCGAGTTTTTCGTGCAGCAGGGCATTGTTGCGGATCACGCCCTGGTCGGGGCTGTCGCCAAAATACACACCGGCCATTTTCTGCAGGAAATCGTTGCGGCCGTCGCGCGGATTGGCGACGGTGTACTTGCCGGCCTCGCCCACCACCTGCTTGAGGCGCGCATCGTTGCTCGGGTGAGAGTCGAAAGTGCCGTGATAGGTGCGCGGCTGGCGGCCGCCGCGCTTGGCCTGTTCGGCGGCAAACAGCTCCTGGTTTTTCAGCACGCCGATGACCTCGATCATTGCCTGCGGGTTGTAGCCGGCCCGGGCCAGGTATTCGGCGCCGAGGCGGTCGGATTCCAGTTCGTGCTCGCGCCCGTAGCCGGCAGTCCAGGCCTGCGCCAGCGTTTGCAGCAGCGATGCGCCCGCCTGACTGTTCATCCCCGGCACCAGAATCGAGCCCAGCACCGCGCCCAGCCCTGCCGCGGTGGACGCGCTTTGCTGGCGCACCCCGTGGCGCGCGGTGACATGGCCGATTTCATGCCCCACCACCCCCGCCAGCTCGGCCTCGGAATTCAGATAGGCCATGATGCCGCGGGTGATGTAGACATAGCCGCCCGGCAGGGCGAAGGCATTGACGTCGGGGCTGTCGACCACGGTGAAATGCCATGGCAGGTTCGGCCGATGGCTCTGTTTCGCCAGCCGCTGGCCGACCTCGTCGACATAGGCCTGCAACGCCGGATTGTCCAGTGCCGCGTATTCCTTCAGCACATCCTGGTGTGCCTGCGCACCCATCTGGACTTCCTGCTGCTCCGACATCAGCACGAAATCCTTGCCGCCCGTCACCGGATTCTGCGCGCAGTGCGCCAGCGCCAGCGCGCCGAGAACGGTCATTGCGATACGGCGGAAAGCTTGGGAAGTCACGTTTGCCTCATCCTGATCGGGGAGTGTTCAATGATACCGTCGTGTCGCCGCCAGAACGCAAAAAGCGGCCGAAGCCGCTTTCAGTCGCATCATGCACACCGTGCCGACCGGCTTACTTCATGCCATAGCGCTGGCGGAACTTCTCGACACGGCCGGCGGTGTCGACGATCTTCTGCTTGCCGGTGTAGAACGGGTGGCAGGCGGCGCAGACTTCAATGTGGAAGTCGTTCTTCGGCATCGTGGACTTGGTGGTGAAGACGTTGCCGCAGGAGCAGGTCACTTGCACGTCGTGGTAATTCGGGTGAATGCTGGCTTTCATTTCGTATCCTTTAATCAAGCGACCGGCGGTATTGGCCGATCTGGGAAGCGCGAGATTATCGTTGAATAATCACGCGCTTGCAATACATTTTTCAGCCGCGGCGCATGGCGTCGAAGAATTCGGCGTTGCCCTTGGTCGACTTGACCTTGTCGAGCAGGAATTCCATCGCTTCGAGGTCGTCCATCGGGTAGCAGAGCTTGCGCAGGACCCACATCTTCTGCAGGACGTCGGGCTTGAGCAGCAGTTCCTCACGGCGGGTGCCGGAGCGGTTGACGTTGACCGCCGGGTACATCCGCTTCTCGGCCATGCGGCGGTCGAGGTGGATTTCCGAGTTGCCGGTGCCCTTGAATTCTTCGTAGATGACTTCGTCCATGCGCGAGCCGGTGTCGATCAGCGCGGTGGCGAGGATGGTCAGCGAGCCGCCTTCCTCGATGTTGCGCGCGGCGCCGAAGAAGCGCTTCGGCTTCTGCAGGGCGTTGGCGTCGACACCGCCGGTGAGCACCTTGCCGGAGGCAGGCTGGACGGTGTTGTAGGCGCGGGCGAGGCGGGTGATCGAGTCGAGCAGGATGGCCACGTCCTTCTTGTGTTCGACCAGACGCTTGGCCTTTTCGATGACCATTTCGGCGACGGCGACGTGGCGCGAGGCGGGTTCGTCGAAGGTCGAGGCGACGACTTCGCCCTTGACCGTGCGGGTCATTTCGGTGACTTCTTCCGGCCGCTCGTCGATCAGCAGGACGATGAGCACGACTTCCGGGTGGTTGGCGGTGATCGCGTGGGCGATGTTCTGCAGCATCACGGTCTTGCCGGTTTTCGGCGGGGCGACGAGCAGGCCGCGCTGGCCACAGCCGATCGGGGCAATCATGTCGATGACGCGGCTGGTGATGTTCTCGTCGGACTTGATGTCGCGTTCGAGCTTGAGGTGACGCGTCGGGTGCAACGGCGTCAGGTTCTCGAACATGATCTTGTTCTTGTTCGCTTCCGGCGGGAAACCGTTGATCGATTGCAGCTTGGTCAGGGCGACGTAGCGTTCGCCGTCCTTGGGGGTGCGGATCTCGCCTTCGACGGTGTCGCCGGTGCGCAGGTTGAAGCGGCGGACCTGGGACGGGGAGACGTAGATGTCGTCCGGGTTGGACAGGTAGGAGGTGTCCGATGAACGGAGGAAGCCGTAGCCGTCCGGCAGCACTTCCAGGGTGCCGTCACCGTAGATGGTGTCGCCGTTCTTCGCCTTGGCCTTGAGGATCGCGTAGATCAGCTCCTGCTTGCGCATGCGGTTGGCGTTTTCGATGACGAGTTCGGTCGCCATGTCCAGCAATTTGCTGACGTGTAAGGTCTTGAGTTCTGAGAGTTGCATTGGGAGTGTGTGTGGCGCCGGAGTGTAAGCGCGGGCGACAGCCCGATGATCGGGGCGCAGGAGCTAGAGGGCTTTTAAGGGAGGGAAGAGACGCCGGGGCGCGTGGCCGGTTGCGTCAGCCTGAAGGCGCGGACCGCACCTTCAGGGCAGCAGACTACGGATATTACAGGGTGCTGTCAATAAAGGCGGCGAGTTGCGACTTGGACAGGGCGCCGACCTTGGTGGCTTCGACATTGCCGTTCTTGAAGATCATCAGCGTCGGGATGCCGCGGATGCCGAACTTGGACGGCGTCTGCTGGTTTTCGTCGATGTTGACCTTGGCGACCTTCAGCTTGCCGGCATACTCGGCGGCAATTTCGTCGAGGATCGGGGCGATCATCTTGCAGGGTCCGCACCATTCGGCCCAGTAGTCGACGAGCACCGGTTGCTGCGACTGCAGTACTTCGGCTTCGAAAGTGTCGTCGGTGACGTAATGGATGTGCTCGCTCATGTATTCCTCTTGGTCTCAGGGATCGATATGCGTAAGGGGTGGGAAGCTCCCACGAATAGTGTTGCGATGCTAGCGAAAAATGCGCGGCAAGGGAAGCATCAGCGCCCAGTCTTGAACAGATTGGCCAGTTCTACCGCGGTCTTCACTTGCATCTTCTCGAACAGGTTGGCGCGGTGCACTTCGACGGTGCGCATGCTGATGTTCAGTTCGTCGGCGATGACCTTGTTATATTTTCCGGCCAGTACCAGATCCATGATCTGGCGTTCGCGGGTGGTCAGCCTGGAGACGCGGGCGTTGACCGAATCCAGAGTGGCGTTGGCGGCGCGCTGCAGGGCGTCGAGCGCCATCGCTTCGCCGATCCGGGTGGCCAGTTCGTTGTCGTTCAGGGGTTTTTCGAAGAAATCGAAGGCGCCACGCTTGAGCGTGGCCACGGCCAGCGGGACGTCGCCGTGGCCGGTGAGGAAGATCACCGGCAGGGTCGAGCCACGATCGAGCAGGGCGTCGAAGCAGTCGAGGCCACTCATCCCGTTCATGCGCATGTCGAGCACCACGCAGCCGCAGGTGGCGGGCGTCCATGCCGCCAGGAAATCCTCAGCGGCCGGATAGGTGGCACTGGGCAGACCGCGTGAACTGAGTAGCCAGCTCAAGGCATCGCGAATCGCTTCATCGTCGTCGACCAGATGGGCTTTCGGCGTGTTCATGTGCTTTCCAGGGGTAGGGTGAAGATGAATAGCGTGCCGCTGCCAGTCGGGGAATCCGGATTGTTTTCCGCCCACAGCCGGCCGCGGTGAAATTCGATGATCGAGCGGCAGATCGACAGACCAACGCCCATGCCTTCCTGCTTGGTGGTGAAGAAGGCGGTATAAAGCTTGTCCTTGATCTCGGCGGCAATGCCGCAACCGTTATCGCTGACGCTGACGCGAACCTCGCTGCCATCGATGCGGGCGTTCAGGCGGAGCAGCCGGTGGGGAAGCGGTGTTTCGCACATGGCGTCCATGGCATTGCGCATCAGGTTGAGCAGCACCTGTTCAAGCATCAGGCGGTCGGCCGGCAGCAGTGGCAGGTCGGGAATCGATGCTTCGATGCGGATTTGCCGCTTGCGCGCCTCGGGCTCGACAAAACCGAGGCAGTCGTCGATGACTTCGCCCAGCGCACAGGGGGCGCGTTTCGGTTCGCTCTTGCGCACGAAATCGTGGACCCGGCGGATGATCTTGCCAGCGCGCTGGGCCTGGACGCCGATCTTCTCCAGCGCGGGTTTGAGTTCGGCGCAGGAAAGATTGTCATTGTTGAGCAGGTTGAGGCAGCCGGTGTTGTAGCTGGCGATCGCGGCCAGCGGCTGATTGAGTTCGTGGGCCAGGGTCGACGCCATTTCGCCCAGGGTCACCAGGCGGGCGGTGAATTGCAGTTGTTCCTGCTGCTGGCGCGCCAGTTCCTCGGCACGTTCGCGCTCGGTGATGTCGAGTACCGAAGCCATCCAGCCGGTGTGCCGGCCGTTGCCGTCAATCAGTTTTGCTTCGTAGACGAGAGCCCGGAAGCGCTCGCCGTTCTTGCGCATGAAGGTGATCTCGAAACCATCGCTCGGGGCCAGTCCCGCCATGACTGCTTGGTGCATGGCCTGCGTGTCGTCGAGGTGCTCAGGCGCCCAGTAGGGCATCGGCGGCTCGTGATCGACCAGTTCCTCGGCGGAAAAACCGGTCATCTTGCAGAACGCCGGGTTGACGTAGATTACCCGGCCGTTGAGGTCGCGGGCGCGCATGCCGACGGTCAGCGAGTCCTCCATGGCGGCACGGAATGCGTGCTCGGCACGCAGGGCCTGTTCGGCACGACTGCTTTTCTGCATCAGGTCGCGGACCAGCCACAGGCTCCAGAAAACCCCACCGGCCAGCAACAGGATGGAGGCGGTCAACAGTCGTTGAAGAATTCCCTGGTCGTTGGGGTAGTTGCTGACTTTAAGGCGCAGCCCGTGTCCGGGCGGCTCGAAGGGTATCTGGTAGCTGTCGGCGTTGACACCTTCGAGGTGGGTTTTTGTGGCGTAGAGGGTGTCGTTGTCATCGACGATCTCGACCTTGTACTTCTCGGTGAACCACCAGGGAACCTGGTTGGTGAGCAGGTCGTTGAGCGGGTAGCTGGCGAGCAGCATGCCGATCAGGTGTGCCTCGTCGTAAATCGGGACCAGAAGATCAACCTGGCTTTCGCGGGCGCTGTTCGTGTACGGCTCGCTATAGGTCGGTTTGCCGAGCTTTCGGGTGATTTCGAAAGCGCGGGCGCGGTGTTCGGCAATGCGCCGCTGTTCCTCGTTGGCCTCGTACCCGGGGAGTGAGGCGAGCGGGCGGCCGAGCGGGTCGAGCCAGCTGATCTGGGAAATTTCCGGGCTGTTCTTGAGCAGGTGGGTCGAGCGCACGCGGAACAGGCGGTCGCGTTCCTGGGGCGAGACCATGTCCACTGCCAGCTGCTGCAGCAGGTCGCGGTTGCCTTCGAGGTGGAAGCGCAGGTTCTGCTCCAGCCAGAGCACGTCCTTGATCAGGATGTTGCGCTGTTCCTCCTTTTCGGAATGCTGGAGCAGCCAGAGCAGCGCGAACAGCGCCGCCATCAGCAGGATCATGCCGAACTTGGGCAGCGCCAGCAGCCAGCGCAGGCGGCGGCGTTCCGGGTGCAGGGGGGAGCTCGGTACGTGCATGGTGCGATGTTAACCCGACGGGTCGAATGTGGATATCCACAATACGCAGGGTTTATTCGTTTCGTAATACTTTCATCCAGTCGCAATTTTGCCATTGCGGCCCATACAACTCTGGAGGAGATATCCATGAAAGTTTCCAAGCTTCTCGTCGGCCTGTTTGCCTGTGCCGTTTCGCTCGGTGCCTACGCGCAGCAGCCGATCGTGATCAAGTTCAGCCACGTCGTCGCCAATGACACGCCCAAGGGCAAGGCCGCCGACTTCTTTGCCCAGAAGGCCGCCGAACTGACCAAGGGCAAGGTCAAGGTCGAGGTGTACGCGAACTCGACGCTGTACAAGGACAAGGAAGAAATGGAAGCGCTGCAGCTGGGTGCCGTGCAGATGCTGGCCCCGTCGCTGGCCAAGTTCGGCCCGCTCGGCGTCAAGGAATTCGAGGTTTTCGACCTGCCCTACATCTTCAACGGCTACGCCGACCTGCACAAGGTCACCACCGGCCCGGTCGGCAAGAGCCTGCTGGCCAAGCTCGAACCCAAGGGGATCAGCGGCCTGGCTTTCTGGGATAACGGTTTCAAGTCCTTCTCGGCGAACACGCCGATCAAGATGCCGGATGACCTGAAGGGCAAGAAGCTGCGCATCCAGTCGTCCAAGGTGCTCGAAGAGCAGATCCGCGCGCTGAAGGCGCTGCCGCAGGTGATGGCCTTCTCTGAAGTCTATCAGGCGCTGCAGACTGGCGTTGTCGATGGTACCGAGAACCCGATCTCCAACCTCTACACCCAGAAGATGCACGAAGTGCAGAAGCACCTGACGCTGACCGAGCATGGTTACCTGGGCTACGCGGTGATCGTCAACAAGAAGTTCTGGGACGGTCTGCCGGCCGACATCCGCAAGCAGCTTGACGAAGCCATGGTGCAGGCGACCCGTTACGCCAACCAGATCGCCAAGGTGGAAAACGACACGGCGCTGGAAAATGTCCGCAAGAGCGGCAAGACCCAGATTCATACCCCGAGCGCGGCTGAACGTTCGGCCTTCAAGAAGGCCCTGGTGCCGGTGCACAAGAAGATGGAAAGCCGTATCGGCAAGGAAACCATCGACGCGGTCTACAAGGCCACCGGTTTCGATCCGAACAAGCTGTAAGCAACATTTGACCTCCGACGCCCGCTGTTGCGCTTTGCCGCAGCGGGCGTTTTTGCAAGGAGAGGGGATATGGGAAAAATCATTGACCGGCTGGAAGAGTTCATCATCGGCACCCTGATGGCGGTGGCGACTGTGGTCATCTTCGTTTCCGTGGTACATCGCTACGGCACGGGTTTCGAGATTCCGGGGGTGCAGGACTGGCTGCTCGAAATCAACATGGGCTGGGCCCAGGAATTCTGCATCATTCTTTTCGTCTGGATGGCCAAGTTCGGCGCTGCTTACGGCGTGCGTACCGGCATCCACGTTGGCGTCGATATCGTGATCAACAAGCTGCCGACCAAGCCGCGGGCGGTCATGGTGCAGCTTGGCTTGTTCTGCGGCGTCCTGTTCACCGGCGTGATCGGTATTTTCGGTGCTGCTTTCGTCTGGGAAAACGGCATGGCTTACGAAACTTTGAGCCTGCTCGGCAGCGACACGGGTGCCCACTTCGAAGGGCCGACCACACCTGACCTCGAATGGCCGACCTGGATCGTGTATTCGGCGGTGCCGCTGGGTTCCTTCCTGATGTGCTTCCGTTTCATCCAGGTGATGATCAAGTTTGCCCGCAGCGGCGAGTTGCCGACCCATGACCACGGTCATGTCGAAGGCCTGGAAGAGGGCGAAGTGCTGGTTGTCGGCGAGGCGATCGCCATCGCCGAGCAGCGCGAGCATGCCCATGCCGGCCTGTCCGAGCGCGAGTGGGAGAAACAGCACCCCGCGGTCGACGACAAGAAAGAGGAGAAATAAGCGATGAGCGCACTGATTATCTTTGGCCTGCTGCTGACCCTGATGGTCATCGGCATGCCGGTCGGCGTCGCCCTCGGCCTGACCGTTCTCGGCTTCATGTTCGCTTTCACCGATACGCCGATCGCTTCGGTGGCCCTGAAGATGTTCACCGGCATCGAGAAGTTCGAGATCATGGCGATCCCCTTCTTCATCCTGGCCGGCAACTTCCTCACCCACGGCGGCGTTGCCCGGCGCATGATCAACTTCGCCACCTCGATGGTCGGTCACCTGACCGGCGGTCTCGGCATGTCGGCGGTGCTGGCCTGCGCGCTGTTCGCGGCGGTGTCCGGTTCGTCGCCGGCAACCGTGGTGGCGATCGGCTCGATCCTGATTCCGGCCATGCTCAAGCAGGGCTTCCCGATGAAGTTCGCTGCCGGTGTCGTTGCTTCGGCCGGCGGTCTGGGGATTCTGATTCCGCCGTCGATCGTCATGGTGATGTATGCGGTGACGACCAACTCGTCGGTCGGCGCGCTGTTCATGGCTGGCGTCATTCCCGGCCTGCTGCTGGCGCTGACGTTGGGTGTCACCACCTGGTGGCAGGCGCGCAAGGGCGGCTATCCGACCCTGCCCAAAGCCTCCTGGGGCGAGCGTCTGCGCACTTTCCGCGAAGCTTTCTGGGGTTTGATGCTGATCGTAGTGGTCATGGGCGGGATCTACTCCGGCATGTTCACGCCGACCGAAGCGGCAGCGATGTCTGCGGTCTACGCCTTCTTCATTGCGGTGTTCGTGTACAAGGACCTGACCTTCAAGCAGATCCCCAAGGTGCTGCTCGACTCGGCCAACATGAGCTCGATGCTGCTGTTCATCATCGCCAGTGCGATCCTGTTCAGCTTCATCCTGACCTCGGAGCAGATCCCGCAGGACATTGCTGACTGGATCGTCCATCTGGGTCTGGGGCCGGTTGGTTTCCTGGTCATCGTCAACATCCTGCTGCTGGTTGCCGGCAACTTCATGGAGCCGTCGTCGATCATCCTGATCCTGGCGCCGATCCTGTTCCCGGTTGCCGTCGCGCTGGGCATCGATCCGGTGCACTTCGGCATCATCATCACGGTGAACATGGAAATCGGCATGATCACGCCGCCGGTCGGTCTCAACCTGTTCGTCGCCAGCGGCATCACCCGCCGCGGCCTGTCCGAGATGTCGGTGGCAGTGCTGCCGTGGCTGTACGCGATGCTGGTCTTCCTGATCTTCATCACCTACGTGCCGGAAATCTCGCTCTGGCTGCCGCGGACGCTGGGCATGATGTAGTACGGGAATTCAGGTTCCGGGCCGCGACTCTTCCGAGTCGCGGCCTTTTTTCATTTTGGCGGGGCGCCTGTGGCACAATCCCTGCCCCGTCCACTAGGCCTGACGTCAATGAAATTCGCCCTCTCCGTGATTGCCCTGATTCTCGCTGCCCTGGTCATTCCTTTCCTGGTTCCCGGGATTGGCAAGCAGGCGGGCGTTGATCCCAATGTCAATCTGCCCTGGCAGATCGAAGTCGATGGCCAGGGCGGCAGTCGCGTGTTCGGCATTCGTCCGGGTCAGCAGACCTTGGCCGAGGTGCGCGGGGTGCTCGGTGGCGAACCGGAAGTTGCCATCATCGCTGCTCCCGACGAGGTAGGCTCGATTGAGGTTTACTACGCGCAGTTGCCGCTCGGCTTTGTCATGGCCCGGGTCATCCTGACGGTCGATGCTGCGCCGGAGGCGGTTGCCGCCATGCGCGAGCGGGCGATCAAGGCTGAACACATGGAGAGCACGACGCGCAAGATTCGTCTGCATGCGGACGATCTGGCGGCGGTCGGGGAAATGAAGGTCAAGGCAGTCAGCGTCATTCCCACGGTCAATCTCGACGAGGCGACCATCGTTCAACGCTTCGGTCAGCCAGCCGAGCGTCTGCCGGTATCGGACAAGCGTGTTCATCTGCTCTATCCCGAGCGCGGGCTGGACGTGGTGGTCGATGCCGATGGCAAGGAGTTGCTGCAATACGTCGCGCCGCGCGATTTCGTGCTGCTGCGCGAGCCCCTGCTCAAGGCGCCGGCGGCGCAGTGATCGGTCAAGTCGTCTGCTTATCTGCTAAAATTCCACGTTTTTCAACTGACTAGCTTTTTCGGAGCAAGCAAATGGCCATCGAGCGCACCCTTTCCATCATCAAACCCGACGCCGTCAAGAAGAACGTCATCGGCCAGATCTACTCCCGTTTCGAAGGTGCCGGCCTGAAGGTCATCGCCGCCCGCATGACCTGGCTGTCCGAGCAGGAAGCCGGCCAGTTCTACGCCGTGCACAAGGAACGTCCCTTCTTCAAGGATCTGGTTTCCTTCATGACTTCCGGCCCGGTGATGATCCAGTGCCTGGAAGGCGAGAACGCCATCGCCAAGAACCGTGAGCTGATGGGCGCCACCGACCCGAAGAAGGCCGACAAGGGCACCATCCGTGCCGATTTCGCCGAGTCGATCGACGCCAATGCCGTGCATGGCTCCGACGCCCCGGAAACCGCTGCCGTGGAAATCGCTTTCTTCTTCCCGGGCATGAACACCTACGCCGGTCGTTGATTGGCGAGCCCGCCCGCGGGGCGGGCATGAACCCCGGGATGCAGATGCAGAATCTCCTTGATTTAGATGCCGACGGCCTGACCGCCTGGTTTGCCGAGCAGGGCGAAAAGCCTTTTCGGGCGCGCCAGGTGCTGCGCTGGATGCATCGTTCCGGGGTGGCGGATTTCGATGCCATGACCGACATCGCCAAGAGTCTTCGCGAGAAGCTCAAGGCGCGGGCGGTCGTGGCGCCGCCGACGGTGGTCTCCGACAAGCTGTCGGACGACGGGACGCGCAAGTTCCTGATCGACGTCGGCAATGGCAACGCGGTCGAGACGGTGTTCATTCCCGAGGATGATCGCGGCACCCTGTGCATTTCCACACAGGCCGGTTGTGCGCTCGATTGCGCCTTCTGTTCGACCGGCAAGCAAGGTTTCAACCGCAACCTGACGGTGGCGGAAATCATCGGCCAGCTGTGGCAGGCCAACAACGCGCTGGGCGCCGTGCATGGCGACGAGCGGGTGATCTCCAACGTGGTCATGATGGGCATGGGCGAGCCGCTCGCCAACTACGACAACACCGTCGCCGCCCTGCGCCTGATGCTCGATGACAATGCCTACGGGCTGTCGCGGCGCCGGGTGACCGTTTCCACTTCCGGCCTGGTGCCGGTGATCGACCGTCTGCGCGAGGACTGCCCGGTGGCCCTGGCGGTGTCGCTGCACGCACCGAACGATGCCTTGCGCGACCAGCTGGTGCCGATCAATCAGAAGTATCCCCTGAAAATGCTGATGGCTGCCTGCCAGCGTTACCTGGAAAAGGCGCCGCGCGACTTCATCACCTTCGAATACACCATGATGGCCGGCATCAACGACAGCGATGCCCATGCCCGCGAATTGCTGGCGCTGGTGCGCGAGGTGCCGTGCAAGTTCAACCTGATTCCCTTCAATCCCTTCCCCGGTTCGCCGTTCCGGCGCTCGCCGGCGGAACGCGTGCGCCGATTCGGAGAAATCCTGATTCAGGCCGGCATCGTCACCACCACGCGCAAGACGCGCGGCGACGACATCGACGCGGCCTGCGGCCAGCTGGCCGGGCAGGTCAAGGACAAGACCCGGCGTACGGCGACGTTGATTCCAATACAGGAGGTGCGGACATGATGAAACGGCTTTCCGTCTTGCTGCTGGCCTGCGGGTTGAGCGGCCAGCTTGCGGCTCAGTACGAGATGACCGGTCAACCGCCACAGGGCAGTGGTGTCGGCGATGCCACCATGACCGTGGCTGATCCGCAAAGTCGGGCCAAGATCCATACCGAACTCGGTGCGCTCTACTTTCAGGCGGGCAGCGCGGCGATCGCGCTAGAGCATCTGGCGATGGCGTTGCAGATCGACAGCCGGCACTACCCGGCGAATAGCGTCCGCGGCCTGGTTTATGCCTCCCTGCGCGAGTACGGCAAGGCCGAAAGCGACTTTGCGCGGGCGCTCTCTCTGGCGCCCAATGACCCCGAAGTCAATAACAACTACGGCTGGTTCCTCTGCGATACCGGGAAGGAGCGCCAGTCCATCCAGTACTTCGAGCGCGCTCTGCGCGATCCCCTCTATGAGACGCCAGATCGGGCCTATACCAATGCCGGCAACTGCCTGCTGAAAGCCGGTGATCTCGATCAGGCCCAGAGCTACCTGCTGCAGGCGGTGCGTGTCTCACGAAATGGTGCCGTTCCGGCACGTCTTGCGCTGGCGCGTATTTTCTACCAGCGCGGCAACCTCGACGAATCGAGGGTTTATCTCAACGACGCGCTGCGGATGATGGAGCCGCCCACCGCTGAAGCGCTCTGGCTGGGCATCCGGCTGGAGCGACGGTTGGGTGATAAAAGGGCAGAAAGCGGTTTTGCCGCCCAGTTGCGTGGCCGCTATCCGACTTCGGCCGAGTATCAGGAATTCCTCAAGGGCAATTTTCAATGAGTCAGCAGATCAACGAAGAGCAACAACCCGAGTATCAGGTGCCTCCGCAGGATGAATTGCCCACCGTCGGGCGTGCCCTGCGCCAGGCGCGCGAGGCGCGCTCCCTGCAACTGACGGATATTGCCCAGGCGCTCAAGCTGGGGGTTCGGCAGGTGGAAGCGCTGGAGCGCGACGACTGGTCGGTGCTCCCGGGGGCGACTTTCATCCGGGGCTTCGTCCGTAACTATGCCCGCCTGGTGGACGTCGACCCGTCGCCCCTGATGGCGCGGCTGGATGGTTTGCTGGAAAAACCGGCCAATACGCTGGCCGTGCCGGAAACGTCGCCTACCGAGATCAGCAGTGCCTCCAAGTCACGGGACGGGCTAGTGATCGGTATCGGTGGCCTCCTGCTGGTGCTGGCCGGTCTCGCCTATTTCTTGCTGCCCAACGATCTCAACGCCCTGCGTGACAACCTGCAAGGGATGCTCAACGGCGAAACGCCGACGGTGACTTCAGAAACCCCGGCAGCGCCGGCCCAGGAAGCCCTGTTCCCGCCGGATACCACGCCGCAACAACTGATCGTTCCGCCAACTCCGTCGTCCGAAACTGTCGAAGCGCCAGCATCGGTACCCGTCCCGACGATTGCGCCGGCGCCGGTTGAGCCCGCAGCAGTGGTTGCTACGCCTGCGGTAACAAGCGAAGCGGTGGCGAAGCCGACGCGGATGCGTTTTTCGCTCAGTGGCGCTTCGTGGATCGAGGTGCGCGACCGCGACGATGTCATCATCTTTTCGCAACGCCTGCCCGCCGGTAGCGAGCAGGAAGTTTCCGGCAAGGGACCGCTGTCGGTGGTCATCGGCTATGCCCCGGGGGTCAGTGTGCTGGCCCAGGGCAAACTGCTCGACCTGGCGCCGCACACCCGCGGTGATGTTGCCCGTCTGAAGGTGGAGTAAGCCGTGACTGCCGTTGCCAAACGTCCCACCCGTGCCACCGCCATCGGCCACGTCCGCCTCGGCGGCAGCGCGCCGGTAGTCGTCCAGTCGATGACCAACACCGACACCGCCGATTACCTGGCCACCGCCATCCAGTGCGCCGAGCTGGCGCGGGCCGGTTCCGAACTGGTCCGGATCACGGTCAATACGATGGAAGCGGCGGCGGCCGTGCCGAAGATCCGCGATCATCTCGACAAGATGAATTGCAACGTGCCGTTGATCGGCGACTTCCACTACAACGGCCATCGCCTCCTCACCGAGCACCCGGCCTGCGCCGAGGCGCTGGCCAAGTACCGGATCAATCCCGGTAACGTTGGTTTCGGCAAGAAGAAGGACGAGCAGTTCGCGCAGATGGTCGAACTCGCCTGCCGCTACGACAAGCCGGTGCGCATCGGCGTGAACTGGGGCAGCCTCGACCAGGAATTGCTGGCGCGGATCATGGACGAGAACAGCAAGCGTGCCGAGCCGCTCGATGCGACCGAAATGATGCGCCACGCGATGGTCACCTCGGCCCTCGAATCCGCTGCCAGGGCCGAGGAAGTCGGCCTCGCTGGCGAGAAGATCATCCTCTCGTGCAAGGTGTCGAGCGTCCAGGACCTGATCGCCATTTACCGCGAACTGGCGCGGCGCGCCGACTACGCGCTACACCTCGGCCTGACCGAGGCCGGCATGGGCTCGAAGGGCATCGTCGCGTCGACCGCCGCGCTGTCCGTGCTCCTGCAGGAAGGCATCGGCGACACCATCCGCGTCTCGCTGACGCCGGAACCGGGCGGCTCGCGCAGCCAGGAAGTCATCGTCGCTCAGGAAATCCTGCAGACCATGGGCCTGCGCGCGTTCACGCCGATGGTCGCGGCCTGTCCCGGTTGCGGCCGGACGACCTCGACCTTCTTCCAGGAACTGGCCGGCGAGGTGCAGGACTTCGTGCGCGCCCGCATGCCGGAATGGAAACTGCATTACGACGGCGCCGAGAACATGACGCTGGCCGTCATGGGTTGCATCGTCAATGGTCCGGGCGAATCGAAGCACGCCAACATCGGCATCTCGCTGCCGGGCACCGGTGAAGCGCCGTCGGCGCCGGTCTACGAGGACGGCGAGAAGACCGTGACCCTCAAGGGCGACAACATCGCCAACGAATTCAAGGACATCATTGAGCGCTACGTCCAGCGCACCTACAAGAAGAAACTGCAAGCATGAGTCAGACTTTGCAAGCCGTGCGCGGGATGAATGACATCCTGCCGGAAGAAGCGGCATTCTGGGAGTTGTTTGAAGATACCGTCCGCACCTGGCTGAAAGGCTACGGTTACAAGCCGATCCGCATGCCCATCGTCGAACCGACGCCGCTGTTCAAGCGCGCCATCGGCGAGGTCACCGACATCGTCGAGAAGGAAATGTATTCCTTCGTCGACGCTCTCAACGGCGAAGCGCTGACCTTGCGCCCGGAAGGCACGGCCGGCTGCGTGCGCGCCGTCATCGAGCACAACCTGGCGGCGCGGCAGACGCAGCGCCTCTACTACATCGGCCAGATGTTCCGCCACGAGCGGCCGCAGAAGGGGCGTTACCGGCAGTTCCACCAGGTCGGCGTCGAGACTTTCGGCATCGCCGGGCCGGACATCGATGCCGAATTGATCCTGATGGGCGCCCGCCTGTGGGCCGACCTCGGCCTCGACGGCATCGAACTGCAGATCAACAGCCTCGGTCAGCCGGCCGAGCGCGCCGAACATCGCGCCGCGCTGATCGCCTACCTGGAGCAGCACGTCGAGGTGCTCGACGAGGACGCCAAGCGTCGTCTGTACACCAACCCGCTGCGCATCCTCGATACCAAGAACCCGGCGCTGCAGGACATCTGCGCGGCGGCGCCGAAGCTGATCGACTTCCTCGGCGCCGAATCGCTGGCGCATTTCGAGGGCGTGCAGCAGGTGTTGCGCGACGCCGGCCAGCCGTTCACCATCAACCCGCGCCTGGTGCGCGGTCTCGATTACTACAACCTGACCGTCTTCGAATGGGTCACCGACAAGCTCGGTGCCCAGGGTACGGTCTGCGCCGGCGGGCGCTACGACGGCCTGGTCGAACAACTCGGCGGCAAGCCGACGCCGGCCTGTGGCTTTGCCATGGGCGTCGAACGGCTGATCGCCTTGATCAAGGATTCCGGCGGCGCGCCGGCCGAGCCGGCGCCCGACGTCTATGTCGTGCACCAGGGCGAGGCCGCCGGCCGACTGGCTTTCCGCGTCGCCGAAGGCCTGCGCGACCAGGGGCTGGACGTGCTGCTGCACTGCGGCGGTGGCTCCTTCAAGTCGCAGATGAAGAAGGCCGACGGCAGCGGCGCTGCTTTCGCGGTGATCATCGGCGACGACGAAGCGGCGACCGGCGAGGCACAATTGAAGGCATTGCGCGAAGAAGGCGTGGCCCAACGTAAACTGAAGGTCGACGAGTTGGCGGAAGCCATCATCGACCACATGATTGATTCGGACGAAGAGGAATAAACAGCATGGCGCACTACGACCTCGAAGAACAGGAACAGATCGACACGCTGAAAACCTGGTGGCAGATGTACGGCAACCTGGTCACCTCGTTGCTGGCGGCAGCGGCGCTGGCGGCGGCCGGCTGGCAGGGCTGGAACTGGTATCAGAACAACGAAACGGCCAAGGCGGCCGCGGTGTTCGCTTCCCTCGAGCAGGCGGTCCAGGCAGGCGACGCCCAGCGGATCAAGTCCAGTGCCGGCGAGCTGACCGAAAAGTACGGACGCAGTGGTTATGCCGCGCTTGGTGCTCTCCTGGCAGCACGTCATTCCTTCGATGCCGGTGACCTGAAGACGGCCAAGGCGCAGCTCGGGTGGGTGGCCGACAACGCCAGGGACGAACTGCGCGATATCGCCCGCCTGCGTCTGGGCGCGGTACTGCTCGACGAGAAAGCCTACGACGAGGCGCTGAAAGCCTTGGAGGCAGCGCCGGCAAGCGCTTTCGTCGCCCGCTTCGCGGAGTTGAAGGGCGATATCCTGGTCGCCCAGGGCAAATCTGCCGAAGCCCGTACCGCCTACCAGGCCGCACTGGACAAGATTGGCAGCAAGGCAAGCGGTCCTGCACGCGAATTGCTGCAGCAGAAACTCGATAGCGTCGGAGAGGCAGCATGAGTCGCCGCCTGTTGCCCGTGCTCGTGGCTGGCGCCTTGCTGACCAGCGGCTGTTCGACCATGAGCAGTGTTCTCGATACGGTTAACCCCTTTGCTTCGTCGGCACCGAAGATGTCGCCGCTGCCGGCGCTGACTACCAGCGCGGCGGGTGTGCGCAGCGCCTGGTCGCTTGATGTCGGCAAGGCCGGCGGTGCCGTCTTCTCGCCGGCAGTGGTTGGCAATGCTGTTTTTGTCGCCAACCAGAAGGGGGTGCTCTACCGTATCGAAGAAGGACGCATTGCCTGGAAGATTGAAGTCGGTCAGTCCTTGTCAGCTGGCGTCGGTGCCGACGCCAGCATGGTCGTGGTCGGTACCGCCAAGGGTGGCGTGCTGGCCTTTGCCGCCGATACCGGCAAGCCTTTGTGGCAGGCGCAGGTCAGCAGCGAGATTCTGGCCGCGCCGGCTGTCAGCAGCGAAGGTGTGGCAGTGCGCAGCGGCGACAACCGGGTTTTCCTGTTCGATGCCGACAACGGTACGCGCAGATGGATGTACGAACGGCCGATGCCCAGCCTGGCCGTGCGCTCCACCGGTTCGCCGGTGTTTGCCGACCGTTATCTGTTTGCCGGTTTTCCCGGTGGCAAGCTGATTGCCTTGTCGCTGCAGAACGGCGCGCCGGTCTGGGAAGGTGCCGTCGCCCAGCCCAAGGGGACGACCGAGCTGGATCGCGTCGCCGATGTGGTCGCGCCGCCGGCCATCGACGGCACGCAGATTTGCGCCGTCGCCTTCCAGGGCAAGCTGGCCTGCTTCGATATGGGGCAGGGCGGTACCCTGGTGTGGTCGCGCGACATTTCTTCGGCCCGCGGCTTGGCGCTTGACGGACGCTACCTGTTCGTGACCGACGACGAAGGGGTGGTCTACGGCCTTGATCGCCTCAGCGGCAGCAGCCTGTGGAAGCAGGACAAGCTGCGTTATCGCGGGGTGACGGCGCCGGCCGTGCGTGGCAGCCTGCTCGCCGTGGGCGACCGCGAAGGCTACGTCCATTTCCTGTCCCGCGAGGAGGGCGCATTCGTCGATCGGGTCAAGACCGACAGTACTCCTGTGCTGGCCAAACCCACCCTGGTCGGCGACCGTGTCCTGACCCAGTCGACGGGCGGCGACGTCCGCGCAATCGAGATCCAATGAAACCTACCATCGTTCTGGTCGGACGCCCCAATGTCGGCAAATCGACCCTGTTCAACCGCCTGACCAAGTCGCGCGACGCCATCGTCGCCGACGTGCCGGGTTTGACCCGTGACCGTCACTACGGCCACGGCAAGCTGGGCAAGAAGCCTTTCCTGGTGGTCGACACCGGCGGTTTCGAACCGCTCGTGAAGGATGGCATCCTGCACGAAATGGCACGCCAGACCGAGCAGGCGATTGCCGAGGCCGACGCGGTCATCTTCGTGGTCGACGGGCGCACCGGTCTGACCCCGCACGACAAGGAAATCGCCAACAAGCTGCGGCGCATCGACCGGCCGGTGCTGGTTGCAGTCAACAAGGCCGAAGGTCTGAACGCTGGCATGGTCGAAGCCGATTTCCACGAACTTGGCCTGGGTGAGCCGAATGCCATCTCGGCGGCGCATGGCGAAGGCGTGCGCGGTCTGGTCGAGCTGGCGCTCGAAGGTTTCGACGATCCGGAAGACGACGAATGGCATTCCGACGCCGTCCGCGTGGCCATCGTCGGCCGGCCCAATGTCGGCAAGTCCACGCTGATCAATACCCTGCTCGGCGAAGAGCGGGTGATCGCCTTCGATGCGCCGGGAACGACGCGCGATTCGATCGAGATCGATTTCGAGCGCGCCGGGCGCAAGTATGTGCTCGTCGATACCGCCGGCATGCGCAAGCGTGGCAAGGTGTTCGAGGCGATCGAGAAGTTTTCGGTGGTGAAGACGCTGCAGTCGATCGAGGACGCCAACGTGGTCATCCTGATGGTCGACGCCCGGGCCGACATTTCCGACCAGGACGCGCACATCGCCGACTTCATCGTCCAGTCTGGGCGGGCGCTGGTGGTTGCGGTCAACAAGTGGGACGGGCTTGATCCCTACGTCCGCGAACAGACCCGGCAGATGCTGCAGCGCAAGCTGAAGTTCCTCGATTTTGCCAAGTTCCATTTCATTTCCGCGCTGGAAAACGTCGGTCTGGTGAACCTGTTCAAGTCGGTCGATGCGGCTTACGCCGCTGCCATGACCAAGTTGTCCACGCCGCGCCTGACGCGCGTGCTGGCCGATGCCATTGCCCGCCAGGCGCCGCCCAAGCATGGCCTGTTCCGGCCCAAGCCGCGTTACGCGCACCAGGGCGGTTCAAACCCGCCGATCATCGTCATCCATGGCAACGCCGTCGATCAGATCGCCGACAGTTACCGTCGCTACCTGGAACATACCTTCCGGGAAGCCTTCCACCTCCAGGGGACGCCGTTGCGCATCCAGTTCGTCGCGGGCAAGAATCCCTTTGCCGACAAGGAGCAGCGCTGAGTCACAAAAAAACCACAAAATTTTCAGCAGCATTTTCCTATTTTGGGTACATTAGGACCCTCATAACAACACACATGGAGTCCACACCATGAGCAACAAAGGGCAACTCTTACAAGACCCCTTTCTTAACGCCTTGCGCCGCGAGCATGTTCCCGTTTCCATCTATCTCGTAAACGGCATCAAGCTGCAGGGTCAGGTCGAGTCTTTCGACCAATATGTCGTTCTGCTCAAGAACACCGTCACCCAGATGGTGTACAAGCACGCCATCTCCACGGTCGTGCCGGCCCGCCCGGTCAATATTCAGCAAGAGCAGGCCGCAGAATAAAACGCTTCATCCACTTGCCCCGCGTCCTTGGGGCAAGTTTTTCTCCCGCAAGACAAGATCATGATTGAGCGCCCCGCCGCTGGCGAGCGCGCCGTTGTCGTGCAACTTGATTTCGGCCAGGCCGATGTCGAGGATCAGCTTGAGGAGCTCCGGCTGCTCACCGAATCCGCTGGTGGCGTGGTCGTCGCCGAAGTGCGCGGCCGACGGCACAGCCCCGATCCGAGAACCTTTGCCGGCAGGGGCAAGGTTGACGAGATCGGTGCCATGGTTGCTGCCGGCAACGCGCAGCTGGTGATCTTCAATCACGCCCTGTCGCCGGTGCAGCAACGCAACCTCGAACAGGAACTGAAATGCCGGGTGGTCGACCGCAACAGCCTGATCCTTGACATCTTCGCCTTGCGCGCCGCCAGTGCCGAAGGCAAGTTGCAGGTTGAGCTGGCCCAGCTCGAACACCTGGCCACCCGCCTGGTTCGCGGCTGGACTCACCTCGAGCGGCAGCGCGGCGGGATCGGCATGCGCGGCCCGGGCGAAACCCAGCTCGAAACCGACCGCCGCCTGCTC
>DILW01000194.1:0-365 GCA_002425245.1 Betaproteobacteria bacterium UBA5582
TGATGAAGCCGTCGTTGTTGGCATCGTCGGTGATGAAGACATCCGGCGGCACGCCACCGTTAGGAACGCTGGTGTCGATCTTGGCCGAGTCGGTGCCGACATTGCCAAGGTTACCGGCCGCGTCACGAATCTGCGCGGTGACGGTCAGGGTGGTGCCTTCGCCCGGGTTGGTGATGCCCGGCAGGGTAATCGAACCCTTGAGGATGTCGGCCTGGGTGATCACGATCGGCGCCTGGGCAACACCATTCACCGTCGTCAGCAGGGTATTGCCAGCCAGGGCCGTCGCCGGGAGGGCAACGCTGACGTTGATCAGACCTTGCAGTTCGGCCGCGTTGATGTAGCCGTCGTTGTTGGCGTCCTCGTCG
>DILW01000194.1:756-30116 GCA_002425245.1 Betaproteobacteria bacterium UBA5582
GTCAGCGTGTCGCCAACCGCAGCGCCCTGCGGGATGGTGACGCGAACATCGATGTCGTTGTCCTTGAGTTCCGCCTGGTTGATGAAGCCGTCGTTGTTGGTGTCTTCGGTGATGGCCACCGCCAAGTTCTTGAACTCGGTGGTGTCAATCGTGGCGCTGGCCGAGCCGGTCGGGCCAAAATTGCCGGCGCCGTCACGGACCTGGGCAGTGATGTCAAGCTTCTGGCCGTCGCCCGGGTTGGCCAGGGCGAGGCTGACACCATTGGTGAGGTTGTCCTGAGTCAGGGTGACCGGGGGACGGGCCACGCCATTGACCGAAACCAGGAGCGTGTCGCCAACACTGGCACCTGCCGGGACAGCGATCTTGACGTCGATGTCGCCTTGCAGTTCGGCACGGCTGATCAGGCCATCCTTGTTGGCATCCTCGGTGATGGTGATCACCGGTGCGCCCGGCGGGTTGGTCGAAACCGTTGCCGAGTCGGTGGCCACGTTGGACTTGTTGCCGGCGGCGTCGGTCACCTGCGCGGTCGCCTCGAACTTGGTGCCATTGGGCGGCGCATTGAATTCGACAACCAGCTTGCCCGCATCAATCTGCGGCTGGATCAGGGTGATCGTCTGGGCGGCATTGCCGGTGGCATTGATCGTGATCAGGTCGCCAGCAACCGCATCCTTCGGCAGGGTGATCTCGACACCAATCGCCCCCTTGAGTTCGGTGGCGTTGATGAAGCCGTCGTTGTTCTCATCTTCGGTGATGACCAGCGCGAGATCCTGAAGCGCGGACAGGTCAACCTTGGCAAAGTCGGTGCCGGTACCGGACTTGTTGCCGGCCGGATCGAAGATGAAGGCGCTGACGTTGATGGTACCGCCGTTGGCCGGCATCGGGAAGTTGGTGGTGACAAAACCGTTGGCCTTGTCGGTCGCGGTCACCACGATGTCGCGGGAAATCGTGCCGTCGGTGACGCGCACGGTATCACCCACATCGACCTTGTCCTTGTTGAATTCGACGCGGACATCGGCCGGGCCATTGGCTTCGGCGCGGTTGATGAAGCCGTCGTTGTTGGCGTCGTCGGTGATGAAGACGTCCGGCGCCACGCCACCGTTAGGAATGCTGGTGTCGATCTTGGCCGAGTCGCTACCGACATTGCCAAGGTTGCCAGCCGCGTCGCGGACCTGTGCGGTGACGGTCAGGGTGGTGCCGTCGCCCGGATTGGCGATACCCGGCAGGGCGATGGAGCCCTTGAGGATGTCGGCCTGGGTGATGGTGATGGGGGCTTGGGCGACACCGTTGACCGTCGTCAGCAAGGTGTTGCCAGCCAGGGCCGTCGCCGGGAGGGCGACGCTGACGTTGATCAGACCTTGCAGTTCGGCAGCATTGATGTAGCCGTCGTTGTTGACGTCTTCGTCGATGTTGACGATGGGTTCGGCCGGTGCCGACAACTGGATGCGTGCGGTGTCCTCGACCGGACCGGAATTATTGCCAGCCGCGTCGGTGATCGATGCGGTCACCTTGAAGTCGGTGTTGTTCGCCGTCGGGTTGAACTTGGTGTCGATGAAGCCGGCAGCAATCTGCGCCGCCGTCAGCGTGAACACCTTGTCCACGTTGCCGACCGCCGTCACCGTCAGCGTGTCGCCAACCGCAGCACCCTGCGGGATGGTGACGCGAACATCGATGTCGTTGTCCTTGAGCTCGGCGATGTTGATGAAGCCATCGTCGTTGGCATCTTCGGCGATACGGATACCCAGACCGGTGAATTCGGTGATATCGACGGTGGCGCTGGCGCTGCCCGGCGCCGACTGGTTGCCGGCGGTGTCGAAAATGAAGGCGGAAACGTTCAGCTTGTCGCCGTTGGCGGGCATGTCGAAGCTGGTGGTGACAAAACCGTTAACCTTGTCGGCAGCGCTGACGACGATATCGCGGGTGGTGGTGCCGTCGGTGACGCGCACCGTATCGCCGATCTGGACGTTATCCTTGTTGAAGGAAACGCGGACATCGGCCGGGCCGTTAGCTTCGGCGCGATTGATGAAACCGTCGCCGTTGGCATCCTCGACGATGGTGACGGCCGGCGCCAGCTTGTTGTTCGGAATGCCCGTGTCAATGGTCAGGTCGACCTGGGTACTGGAGGTGTTGCCAGCAACATCGCTGGCCGTGACGTTAACCTTGGTGGCGCCTTCAGCAAGCGGCTGCACCGGGGTAACCGACCAGTTACCGTTCGGACCAGCGGTGGTCTTGAGGATTTCACCGGTCGGCATGGTCACCGTGATGCTGGCGCCGGCTTCGGAGGTACCGCTGATGGTCGGCGTGTTGTCGTTGGTGATACCGTCGCCAAGGAGACCGCTGTCCGAAGAGGGATCGAGTTGGGCCTTGACGCCGGGTGCGGTCAGGTCGATGCGCGCACTGTTGCTGCCAACGCTGCCAAGATTACCGGCATTGTCGCGGATCTGGGCGGTAACAGTGACAGTGGCGCCGTCACCCGGGCTGGGAATACCTGGCAGGCTGACGCTCTTGTTGGCGATATCGGCAGCCGTCAGGGTGATCGGCGGCTGAGCAACACCGTTGACCGTGACCAGCAGGGTGCTGCCGGCGACCGTTCCCGGCGGGAGGCCGACGCTGGCATCGATGTTGCCCTGCAGCTCGGCGGCATTGATCCAGCCGTCGCCATTGCCGTCTTCGGTCAGGGTGACGACCGGTGCGTCGGGCGGCGACAACTGGATGCGCGCGCTGTCGCTGACCGGGCCGGCACTGTTGCCAGCGGCATCGGCGATCGAGGCATTGACGACGAAATCGGTATTGTTGGCCGTGGGCACGAAGGCCAGATCAACGAAACCGGCGCCAATCTGGGCTGCGGTCAGGGTGATCGTCTGGGCCGGGTTGCCGCTGGCCGAGACGGTCAGCGTGTCGCCGGCAGTTGCGCCACTGGGCAGGGTGACGCGGACATCGATGTTCCCCTGGAGTTCGGCAGCGTTGATGAAGCCGTCGTTGTTCTGGTCTTCGCTGAGCGCGACGGCCATGTTGGCGAACTTGGTGGTATCAATGGTCAGCGGCAGGTCGGTCTTGCTGAAATTGCCGATGGTGTCGGTGGAGGTGATTTCGACCTTGGTGCTACCGTCGGGCAAAGGCTGCGTCGGCGTGACCTGCCAGTTGCCGTTGCCATCGGTGGTGGTGGTGAGTTGCTCGCCGGTACTCGGGATGACGACGGTGATCCGGGTACCGGGATCGCTGCGACCGGTCAGGGTCGGGGTGTTGTCGTTGGTCAGGTTGTCGCCCTTGGTGCCGCTGTCGGAAGCCGGGTCAAGCTGAACGCTGAGAGCGGGCGCAGTGGTGCTGACGGTCGCCGAATCGGTGGCGATGTTGGACTTGTTGCCAGCGGCGTCGGCCACCTGGGCGGTCACGTCGAACTTGGTGCCGTTGGGCGGCGCGTTGAATTCGAGAACCAGCTTGCCCGCATCAATCTGCGGTTGCGTCAGGGTAATGGTCTGAGCCGAATTGCCGGTGGCATTGATGGTGACCAGATCGCCTGCGACGGCATCCTTGGGCAAGGTGACCTCGACGCCGATGGTACCGTTGAGTTCGCTGGCGTTGATGAAGCCGTCGTTGTTCTGATCTTCGGTCAGGGTAACAACCAGGCCTTGAAGCGTGGACAGGTCGATCTTGGCGAAGTCGGTACCGGTATCGGACTTGTTGCCCGCTGGATCGAACAGGAAGGCTTCAATGGTCAGACTGGAGCCATCGGCGGGCATCGGGAAACTGGTGGTCACAAAACCATTGGCCTTGTCGGCCGCGGTGATGACGATGTCGCGGGTGGTGGTGCCATCGGTGGCACGAACGGTATCGCCAATCTCGACCAGAGCACCGTCGAATTCAATGCGGACATCGGCATCGCCCTGGGCTTCAACCAGGTTAACAAAGCCGTCGTTGTTGGTATCGTCGGTGATGAATACCAAGGGAGCTGCGCCACCATTGGGCGGGGTGGTATCGGGAACCGGCGGAGCTGCCGGCAGATCGGGTTGTTCGGCTGGCAGATCGAGAACAGCGAGATTGGCCGGGGAGAGGTCATAGACATTCTGCCCATCGACGGCTTCGACCACGCGCAGGAACTCGACGAAGCTGTGACCCTCGGTACCATCACCCGGCTGACCCGCGGCCGCCGGATCCTCTTCGATGATGTCGTCCGGATTGAGGCCAGTCTGCAGGGCGCGGGCCAGAGTGCGGGTTTCCTTCGGCTTGGCGAAGAAGGCGCTATCTTCCTTGCTCGGCGCCGGATCGGCCGCCATTTCGGAATTCACGGCAACCGATTCGCGGGGACCGACAGTCACGTTGCGACCGTCAGTGAGAATCAGCGTCGCCCGACCGCTCTGACCGGAGATGACGCTCTCGCCTTCCATGACCGAGTCGCCCTCGCGCAGACGACGAACCGTGCCGTCGGCACTCCTGGCGAACACTTCTCCGGAAACGTTGGCAACCTTGGCAATGGCTTGGGACATGATCTTTCTCCAGTCGATGGGAATAGGTGTACGGTCCCATCATATTCCCTGCAGGAGAAGTGTCCATTGGACGTTGGTACTACCTCAGTAATACCCCATACCTCGACGCCAGAGCCGTTCGCCTCAGGCGGCGACCAACAATCCGCGCATTTTCTGCAAAGCCTTGGCCTCGATCTGCCGAATGCGCTCAGCGGAAACGTCGAATTCTGCCGCCAGGTCATGCAGGGTCGCTGCATCACCGTCGTGCAGCCAGCGAGCCTCGACGATCCGCCGACTACGCGGGTCGAGGGCTGCCAGGGCGGTGTGCAGACCCTCGTCCTGGAGGCGGGCGGCAGCCTTGTTTTCGAGGACGCGGGTCGGCTCGTAACGGCTGTCGGCCAGATAATCGATCGGCGCGAAGGCATCCTCGCCGTCATCCGGATTGCCTTCAAGGGCGAGGTCGCGGCCGGACAGACGGGTTTCCATCTCGACCACTTCTTCCTGCTTGACGCCCAGGCGGGCTGCCACCTCACCGGCCTGGCTGCCGGACAGCGTATCGACGCCTTCGTAATCGGCCTTCAAGCTGCGCAGATTGAAGAACAGCTTGCGCTGGGCTTTGGTCGTGGCGACCTTGACCAGGCGCCAGTTCTTGAGGATGTACTCGTGGATTTCGGCCTTGATCCAGTGCATGGCGAACGACACCAGGCGAACGCCACGCGCCGGATCGAAGCGTTTGACCGCCTTCATCAGGCCGATGTTGCCTTCCTGGATCAGGTCGGCATGCGGCAGGCCATAGCCGAGGTAACCACGGGCGATGGAAATGACGAGACGCAGGTGCGAAAGGACGAGCTGACGCGCGGCATCGACATCGCCGTCATCGCGGAAACGCTCGGCCAGCCGCGTTTCTTCCGCCTCGGACAGCATCGGGTAACGATTCGCCGCCTGAATGTAGGCGTCGATGTTGCCAACGACTGAGGGAACGGGAAGCGCCAGGGCATGGGTCATAGCGTAGAATCCTCCTTCATCTGATGAACTGATTTTAGCACTCGGATCATTGGAGTGCTAATTATGCTACCGGGTTTCACCGCGTGTGTAACAAAATTCAACCGGCCGACCAGGTTTCGGACGCCCAACATTACCGCGGCCGCTTCGCCCCCTCGCCAACCGGGGCGCTGCATTTCGGCTCCCTGATCGCTGCCGTCGCCAGTTACCTCGATGCCAGGGCGCACGGCGGGGAATGGCTGGTGCGCATGGAGGACGTCGATGCCGAGCGCAATATCCCCGGTGCTGCCGACGACATCCTGCGCACCCTTGATGCCTTTGGTTTTGCTCGGGACGGGGAAGTGCTCTGGCAGAGCACGCGCGACGACGCCTACGCGGCGGCGCTGGCCGAACTGAATGCGGCCGGGCTGGCTTATCCCTGTGCCTGCTCGCGCAAGGAAATCGCCGCCCGAGCAAAGCGGCCGGCGATCGATGGCAGCCTGGTCTATCCTGGCACCTGCCGCGAGGGCTTGGCGTCAGGCGCGGCACCACGGGCCTGGCGGTTGCGTGTCGACAATGTTCCGCTGGCCTTCGTCGACCGCCTGCAGGGTGAGGTCGTCCAGCACCTTGAAGACGATGTCGGCGATTTCGTCCTGCGCCGTGCCGATGGGCTGTTCGCCTACCAGCTGGCGGTGGTCGTCGACGACCATTTCCAGGGCATCACCGATGTCGTCCGCGGCGCCGACCTGCTTGCCTCGACGCCGCGCCAGATCTGGCTGCAGCGCTGTCTTGGCTATCCAACGCCGCGTTACGCACATCTCCCAGTCGCGACCAACACGGCCGGCGAAAAGTGGTCGAAGCAGACACTGGCGCCGGCACTGGAAAGTGGCAAGGCGGCGGCCGAACTGGTGCGGGCATTGGCCTTCCTCGGGCAATCGGTACCGGTTGAATTGAGCCGGGCGACGGTCGCCGAGGTTTGGGAGTGGGCCCTCGGCCACTGGTCGTTTACCGCGCTTCCCAGACAGACGGCAATCAGCGCTCCAGCGGCGGCTTGACCCGGTCCTCGGCCCGCCAATGGCGATCGCCATAGCCGGCAATACCGACCAGCAACCTGACGATGCCATAGCTCAGCCAGCGCAGCAGGCGTGAGTACCAGGACTGACGCAGGATATCCTCGGCCAGCATCTCCCGACTCCCTTCCGCCATCGCCGCCAGCAGACTGGCGTGCAGTTCGCCGGCAAAACGCCGGTCGCGCACGACCAGATTGGCCTCCTTGGCCAGCAGCAGGCTGAAAGGGTCGATGTTCGAGGAACCGACGGTCGCCCATTCGCCGTCGATAACGGCAACCTTTGCGTGCATGAAGCTCCGTTCGTACTCGAAAATGCGGATGCCAGTCTTGAGGCCAGCGGCGTACAAGGCCTGGGTGGCGAAACGAAGCAACGGGTGGTCGGTCTTGCCCTGCAGCAGCACTACAACACGCACGCCGCGCCGGGCGGCAGCAAAGAGGGCGCGCCCGAAACGGATGCCGGGCAGGAAGTAGGCGTTGGCAATCAGGATTTCCCGGTCGGCTGCTTCGATCGCATCGATGTACGCATTCATGATGTCGTTGCGGTGACGGATGTTGTCGCGAATCAGGAACGCGGCCAGCTGCTCGCCTGCGGCATCGCAACAGGGCTTGACGATGGGCGCCAGGCGGAAGCGCCGACGGAAATTGACCCAGGTGACGATTTCCCACATCCGCCGTGCTGCGTGGTGCACCTGCGCCAGCACCGGGCCTTCGACGCGCACCGCGTAGTCGTAGCGCGGACGCATCGCCTCCGGCGCATTGTCGTCGTCGACGATGTTGATGCCACCGACGAAGGCGATGCGCCCGTCGATCACTACCAGCTTGCGATGCAGGCGGCGCAAGCGGTGTCGTTGCAAATGGAAGCGACCGATCTCCGGCCGGTAGAATAGCGAGCGCACCCCCGCTTCAGCCAGACGGGGGCGAAAATCCTCGGCGAAATTGCGCGCCCCGAAGCCGTCGACCGTGACATTGACAGTGACGCCGCGTCGCGCTGCCGCGCAAAGGGCCGAAGCAACCTCGTGGCCGACAGGGTCGTCGGCGAAGATGTAGCTTTCCAGGTAAATCTCGCGTTCGGCGCCGGCGAGTGCGGCGAGCAGCGCAGGGAAGTACTCGCGCCCGGATTCGAGCAGCGTCAGCCGGTTGCCGGTAAGGAAATCAGCTGCCATGCCTCGTCAGGAAAGCCGAGAGCGCCGCGTGGTCGGAAATCGCCGACCACGGTGGGCCGTAATGCACGGCGGTGGACTGCACCTCGAAACCGCGCACGTAGATGCGATCAAGCCGGAACATCGGCATCGCCGCCGGAAAACTGCGTACTGGACGACCACCGACCGCATGCGAAAAGACCTCCTGCAGATGCAGGCGACGGGCCAGATGCTCGCAGGCACGGCTACGCCAGTCGTTGAAATCGCCGGCGACGATCAGCGGCGCATCGGGCTGGTCGAGGCTGTCGAGGTAATCGGCCAGCGCATCCATCTGGCGCCGCCGGGAATGACCGAACAGCGACAGGTGGACGCACACGCAGTGCGCGGCCGGCCCTTGCGGCAGCTCGATCCGGCAGTGCAGCATGCCGCGCTTCTCGAACTGCAGGTGGGTCACGTCCTGGTTGTGCGCGTGCAGGATCGGGAAGCGCGACAGGATCGCGTTGCCGTGGTGGCCGTGGTCGTAGATCATGTTGCGGCCGTAGGCCGACTGCCAGATCTCGTCGGCGAGAAACTCGTGCTGCGGCCGCCCCGGCCAGTCGGCATGCCGCTCGGCGTGGCCGAGGTGCAGGCCCTGGACTTCCTGCAGGAAGACGATGTCCGGGTTGAGGCTGCGCAGCCGCTCGCGCAACTCATGCACCATCATCCGCCGGTTGAACTGCGAGAAACCCTTGTGGATGTTGTAGGTAGCGATGTGCAGCGCGGGCTGGCTCATGGCGCGGCGGTCAGGAGATCGCCAGCATGCGGTCGAGCGCCAGGCGGGCAAACCTGACCTCGTGTTCCGGCACCTTGATCTGATTGACCACCTTGCCCTCGACCAGGTTTTCCAGCGTCCACGCCAAGTGTTGCGGGTCGATGCGCTGCATCGTCGAGCACATGCAGACGGTGGTCGCCATGAACTGGACGATCTTGCCTTGCGGCAACACTTCCTTGGCCAGGCGGTCGACCAGGTTCAACTCGGTGCCGACCAGCCAGCGCGTGCCGGCCGGGGCTTCCTTGATCGTCTTGACGATGTGCTCGGTCGAGCCGACGTAATCGGAGGCGGCGCAGACCTCGAAATTGCACTCGGGGTGAGCGATCACTTTGCCGTCCGGGTACTTGGCGCGGAAGGCGTCGATGTGCGCCTTCTGGAACATCTGGTGCACCGAGCAGTGCCCCTTCCACAGCAGGATCCTGGCCTTTTTGATCTGCTCGACGGTTAAACCGCCCATTTCCAGGTCCGGGTCCCAGACGACCATCTCGTCCATCGGGAAGCCCATCTGGTGGCCGGTCCAGCGGCCGAGGTGCTGGTCGGGGAAGAACAGCACCTTGGGCCGCTGCTCGAAGGCCCATTTGGCGATCGTGCCGGCGTTCGACGAGGTGCACACGATGCCGCCGTGTTCGCCGCAGAAGGCCTTCAGGTCGGCCGCCGAGTTGATGTAGGTGACCGGCGTGACCTCGTTCTCAACATCGAGCACCGAAGCCAGCTCGCGCCAGCAGCGTTCGACCTTGGCCAGGTTGGCCATGTCGGCCATCGAGCAGCCGGCGGCGAGGTCGGGCAGGATGGCGATCTGGTTCGGCGCAGTCATGATGTCGGCGACTTCGGCCATGAAATGCACGCCGCAGAAGATCACGTACTCGGAATCGGTCTGCGCTGCCAGCTTGGAGAGCTTGAGCGAATCGCCGGTGAGGTCGGCGTGCTGGTAGACATCGGCGCGCTGGTAGTGGTGGCCGAGGATCACGGCGCGCTTGCCGAGCTTGGCGCGGGCGGCGCGGATGCGCTCCTGGCAGGCGTCGTCGGAGAGTTTGTTGAACGGGTCGAAGGAGATGGTCGCGGTGTGCATGCTGTTTCCGGTGAATCGCGCGGTCGACGCGCCGTGAAGGCAAAAAAATGGGCGGGCGAATTATCCCTGATGCCAGGGCAATCCGGCACGTCGCCAGCCGCCGACGGTGTTGCGGTGGCCGTTGGCGTCCTTGTCGCCCTCGAAGCCCTCAAGAACGTTATAGCAATTGGTGTAGCCCGCTTCGCTGGCGGCCGCAGCAGCACCGATCGAGCGCACGCCGCTGCGGCAGATGAACATGACCAGCGCCTCCGGATCGATCTGACGCTTCAACTCGGCAAGGAAGTGCGGGTTGCGCACGCCGCCCGGGTACTGGTTCCATTCGATCTCGACAGCGCCGGGAATGCGCCCGACCCAGTCCCATTCGGCACGGGTGCGGACGTCGACGATACGGGCGCCGGGCGCCGCCTGCCAGATTTCAAAGGCTTCGCGCGGCGTCAGTTCGCCCTGGTAGGGGCGTTCCAAGCCCTGGGCACGGGTATGTGCGATGGCCAATATGTCTGCGAGTTTGCCCATGGTATTTCGCTGCTAAAATCTAGGCCCTACAGTATAGGACAGAGTTCATGAGAGACGGCCAGTCGCCGCCCGGTGGCAGCATTGCCGACCGGGCCAGGGAGGCGCAGAAAGCCACCTGGGTCAGCGTTGTCGTCAACCTGGCGCTGACCGTCGCCCAACTGGTGATTGGCTGGCTGGCGCATTCGCAATCGCTGATCGCCCATGGCCTGCACTCCTTTTCCGATCTACTCTCGGATTTCCTGGTCATCTGGGCCAGTCGCCAGAGCGCCGTGCCCGCCGACCGCGCCCACCCGTACGGACATGCCCGGGTGGAAACTGCAGCCACCCTGGTGCTGGGCACCTCGCTGATCCTGATCGGCGCCGGCATCGTCTGGGATTCCGGCTGGCGGCTGCATGCCGGGAACGACAGCCCGATGGTCGGCATGCTGGCTTTCTGGACTGCCGTGCTCACGGTGCTGGCCAAGGAAGGCCTTTACCGTTACCTGATCGCTATCGCCCGCCGCCTGCGTTCACAACTGCTCACCGCCAACGCCCTGCATACCCGCGCCGACGCGGCATCGGCGCTGGTGGTGGTGATCGGCATCGGCGGCGCCCTGCTTGGCTGGGGCTTTCTCGATCTGCTGGCGGCAGCCCTGATGGGCTTCATGATCCTGCGCATGGGCGCCATGCTGGCTTGGGATTCGATCAAGGAACTGATCGATACCGGACTCGACGAAACGCAGCTCGCCGCCATTCGCAACAGCCTCCTCGCTACGCCAGGGGTGCTCGGCCTGCATGAGCTGCGCACACGGCGCATGGCGCATCAGGTATTGGTTGATGCCCATGTCCAGGTCGAGCCCTGGATCAGCGTCTCGGAAGGACACCGCATCGCGGAGCTGGCGCGGGCCCGCGTGCTGAACCAGCATCCGGAGGTACTCGACGTGCTGGTTCACGTGGACCCCGAGGGTGAATCGGCGATCGACCAGGCAGTTGCCAATCTGCCCGGACGCGAAGTGCTGATGCCGCTGATCGACGCCCGGATCGCCGACCTGCCTCGACCGGAGCGGGTTGTCCTGCACTACGTCGCCGGCGCCATCGAGGTCGAACTCCATTTCGCCGCTGGCGCGATGCCCGAACACGACATCGCCCCGAGGTTTAAGGAGCGCCTGAAAGCGTTACCAATGGTGCGGAATTTGCGCGTAATCCAGGTTTATGCACCATAGAAGTGCAAGCACCGTCTTGGTGCATTGTTTTGGTGCGAAACTTTTCTGCCCAAATCACAGATGCCGTTGTGGCACAATGGAAATTCAAGTGTTCAGGCATTGGCATGCTTTCTGCTAAATCCCCGTCGCTGCGACTTACTGTTTTGTGCCGCACTGGCCGGCACCCTGTTTTCTTAGGAGACTTACGCGTATGGCAACCCCGCAAGACGTGATCAACATGATCAAGGAAAACGACGCCAAGTTCGTCGATTTCCGCTTCACCGACACCCGTGGCAAGGAACAGCACGTCACCGTGCCGATTTCGCACTTCGACGAAGACAAGTTTGAAAACGGTCACGCCTTTGACGGTTCCTCGATCGCCGGCTGGAAGGGCATCCAGGCTTCCGACATGCTGCTGATGCCGGACCCGTCCACCGCCTACGTCGACCCCTTCTTCGACGAAACCACCGTCGTCCTGACCTGCGACGTCGTCGATCCGGCCGATGGCCGTGGTTACGACCGCGACCCGCGCTCGATCGCCAAGCGCGCCGAAGCCTACCTGAAGTCCTCCGGCATCGGCGACACCGCCTTCTTCGGTCCGGAACCCGAATTCTTCATCTTCGACGGCGTCGAATGGTCGGTCGACATGTCCGGCTGCTCGCTGAAGATCCATTCCGCCGAAGCGGCCTGGAATTCCGGCGAAAAGAACGACACCAACGGCGCCACCGGTCACCGTCCGGCCGTCAAGGGCGGCTACTTCCCGGTCCCGCCGGTCGATAGCCTGCACGACATCCGTTCGGCCATGGTCCTGACGCTCGAATCCCTGGGCGTGCCGGTCGAAGTGCATCACCACGAAGTGGCCAACGCTGGTCAGTGCGAAATCGGTACCAAGTTCAGCACGCTGGTTCAGCGCGCCGACTGGACCCAGATCCAGAAGTACGTGACCCACAACGTCGCGCACCAGTACGGCAAGACCGCCACCTTCATGCCGAAGCCGATCGTCGGCGACAACGGCTCGGGCATGCACGTTCACCAGTCGGTCTGGAAGGACGGCAAGAACCTGTTCGCCGGTGACCAGTACGCCGGCCTGTCCGAACTGGCCCTCTACTACATCGGCGGCATCATCAAGCACGCCAAGGCCCTGAACGCGATCACCAACCCGGGTACCAACTCCTACAAGCGTCTGGTCCCGCACTACGAAGCCCCGGTCAAGCTGGCCTACTCGGCCAAGAACCGTTCGGCCTCGATCCGTATCCCGTTCGTTGCCTCGACCAAGGCCCGTCGCATCGAAACCCGCTTCCCGGATCCGATCGCCAACCCGTACCTGTGCTTCGCCGCCCTGCTGATGGCCGGCCTCGACGGTATCCAGAACAAGATCCACCCGGGCGATCCGGCTGACAAGAACCTGTACGACCTGCCGCCGGAAGAGGATGCAAAGATCCCGACCGTCTGCGCGTCGCTCGAGGAAGCCCTGGAAAACCTGGACAAGGATCGCGAGTTCCTGACCCGTGGCGGTGTCTTCTCCAACGACTGGATCGATGCCTTCATCGCCCTGAAGATGGACGAAGTGAACAAGATCCGCATGACCACGCACCCGGTCGAGTTCGATCTGTACTACTCCTGCTGATCCAGACAGGTATGGCAAAAGGGCGGGATTTCCCGCCCTTTTTTGTTCACCTTTTCGACCGCGCAGCGTTTACCCAGTAAACTCCGAAGCTCTCGAGGGACCATGCCAATGACACCGAAACTGCTCGCCCTGATTTGCGCGTTTGCGCCATTGACGCTTTCCGCCCAGACCATCTACCGGTGCACCGAGGCCGGCGGCGGCGTGTTGATCTCCAATACCCGGGTGCACAACAAATGTCAGGTCATCGTCAGCGAAGAGCGCAACAGCGTACCCGCACCACGGCCGGCCACCAAGGCCTCGGCCAACCCGACCCCGGCCGATTTCCCGCGCGTCGGTCAGGATGCCCAGCGTGCCCGCGACGCCGATCGCCGACACATACTTGAACAGGAACTGGCCGGCGAACAGCGCAAGCTGGACCTGGCACGCAAGGAACTGGCCGAACGCGAAGCCAGCAGCGGCGGCCTGGAGCGCGCCGCCCCCTACCGCGACCGGGTAGCCCAGCATGAACGCAACCTCCAGGCGATCCAGCGGGAACTGGCCAACCTGCGCTGACCGGGGCCAGTTGCCGAGAAACCATGAACGTCACCCACGCCAATTTCGCCGGGCTTGACCTGCTCGCTTCGGCAGTGCTCCTGATCGATGATGCCCAGGCCGTCCGCTATCTCAATCCGGCCGGCGAAAACCTGCTCGCGGTGAGCAGTCGCAGTGTGGTCGGGCGCCGTCTGGGCGAAATCTGCAAGTGCTCGGCCACCCTGCAGTCGGCGATCGACAACGGCCTGCACAACAACTGGGGCTACACCGGCCAGAACATCTCGCTCGGACGCGCCGACGGCGAGACCCTGCACCTGAACTGCACAGTCACCCCGCTGCGCCCGGACATCGCCGCCGGCATGCGCCTGCTGCTCGAATTGCAGCCAATCGACCACCATCTGGCGGCCACTCGCGAGGAGCGCCTGCTCGAACAGCAGCAGGCCAACCGCGAGCTGATCCGCAATCTGGCGCACGAAATCAAGAATCCGCTCGGCGGCATCCGCGGCGCGGCGCAATTGCTGGAGCACGAGCTGGGCAATCCCTCGCTCAAGGAATACACCCAGGTCATCATCAAGGAGGCGGACCGCCTGCAGGATCTGATGCAGCGCCTGCTCACCCCGCACCGGGCGATGCTGCCGGCCACCGTCAATATCCACGAAATCCTGGAGCGCGTGCGCAGCCTGCTGACTGCCGAGTTTTCCGAAGGACTGAAGGTTCGCCGCGACTACGACACCAGCCTGCCGGAACTGGTCGGCGACCGCGAGCAACTGATCCAGGCAGTGCTCAACATCGCCCGCAATGCCGCCCAGGCGATGGCCGGCCAGGGCGAGATCGTCCTGCGCACGCGAGCCCTACGCCAGGTCACCCTGGCCAAGAAGCGCTACCGCCTGGCGCTGGAAATCAAGGTCATCGACAATGGCCCGGGAATTCCCGACGAAATCCGCGAACGCATGTTTTACCCCCTGGTTTCCGGTCGCGAAGGCGGTAACGGGCTCGGTCTGACGATTGCCCAGAACTTCATCCAGCACCATCAGGGCAGCATCGATTGCCACAGTCGCCCGGGGCAGACGGTATTCACCCTGCGCCTGCCGGTGGAGCCGGCCTGAGTCTTGCTAGCTTCACCTCACTTGAAGAACAGATGAGGCATCAGGTCATGAAACCGGTATGGATTGTTGACGACGACCGCTCGATAAGATGGGTGCTGGAAAAGACCCTGTCCCGCGAAGGCATTCCTTTCGAAAGCTATGCTTCGGCAAGCGAGGCAATCACCTGCCTGGAGTCGGGCTGCGAACCGCCACAGGTGCTGATGTCTGACATCCGCATGCCCGGCCAGTCCGGCCTGGAACTGCTGCAGGAAGTGAAAACCCGCCACCCGGGCGTGCCGGTCATCATCATGACCGCCTATTCCGATCTGGAAAGCGCGGTTGCCGCCTTCCAGGGCGGCGCGTTCGAATACCTGCCCAAGCCCTTCGACGTCGACCAGGCGCTGGAGTTGATCCGGCGCGCCATCGACGAGTCGATGCACCAAAGCGGTGCAGCCGAGGAAGAGGGCCTGGTCCCCGAGATTCTCGGCCAGGCGCCGGCGATGCAGGAAGTCTTCCGCGCCATCGGCCGCCTCGCCCTGTCGCACGCCACCGTGCTGATCACCGGCGAGTCCGGTTCGGGCAAGGAGTTGGTGGCACGCGCCCTGCACCGGCACAGCCCGCGTGCCGAGCGGCCCTTCGTCGCCATCAACACCGCGGCCATCCCCAAGGATCTGCTTGAATCCGAGCTGTTCGGCCACGAGCGCGGCGCCTTCACCGGCGCCCAGGCGCAGCGGCGCGGCCGTTTCGAGCAGGCCGAGGGCGGCACCCTGTTCCTCGACGAAATCGGCGACATGCCTTCGGAGTTGCAGACCCGCCTGCTGCGCGTGCTCTCGGATGGCCACTTCTACCGGGTCGGCGGGCATTCGCCGATCAAGGCCAACGTCCGCGTCATCGCCGCCACCCACCAGAACCTGGAAAACCGGGTCAAGGACGGCCTGTTCCGCGAAGACCTGTTCCACCGTTTGAACGTCATCCGCATCCGCCTGCCGTCGCTACGCGAAAGGCGCGAGGACATTCCGCTGCTGACCCGCCACTTCCTGCAAAAGAGCGCGCGCGAACTCGGCGTCGAGCCCAAGCGCCTGTCGGAGGCCGCGCTCAAGTATCTGTGCGGCCTGGAGTTCCAGGGCAACGTCCGGCAACTGGAAAATCTCTGCCACTGGCTAACGGTGATGGCGCCGGGCCAGCAGGTCGAAGTCGGCGACCTGCCCAGCGAGTTGCGTGAGGCGCCGCCGCAGATGCTGGTCGGCGATTGGGAGAAGGCACTGGAAGGCGAGGTCGACCGCCTGCTGGCGCGCGGCGTACCGGACGTGCACGGCCTCCTGTCGCAGACTTTCGAGCGTATCCTGATCGCGCGGGCGCTGGCCCACACCGGCGGTCGGCGCATCGAGGCGGCGCAGGCGCTGGGCATCGGACGCAACACGATCACGCGCAAGATCGCCGATCTGGGTATCGATGGCGGCAAGGAGTCGGCGGCAGAGTAAAATCTGTGCATGCCCCTGATTGATCCCGTACTACTCAAGGAAAGACTGGCCGCGTTGGCCGGCCGCTTCGATGTCGATGCCCTCGACAGCTGTGATTCGACCAGCAGCGAACTGCTGCGTCGCGCCGCCCAGGGAACTCCGCCCGGCACGGTGATTGTCGCCGACACCCAGCTGGCCGGCCGTGGGCGCCGAGGCCGCAGCTGGCTGTCGGCGGCCGGTGACAGCCTGACCTTCTCGCTGCTCTGGCGCCTGCCGCCCGGACGCATTCCCGGCGGCCTGTCGCTGGCGGTCGGCGTGGCGCTGGCGAAGGCGCTGAATCACCTTGGCGCAACAGGAATCCGGCTGAAGTGGCCGAACGACATCCTCCTCGCCGAAGCCGACGGTTTTGCCAAGCTGGCCGGCATTCTGGTTGAACTGGCCAGTGATCGGCGCGGCACCCAGGCCTGCATCGGCATCGGCCTCAACCTGCGCGCACCGGCCGGCGAGTTGCCCCAACAGGTGGCCGGCCTTGACCAGGCGCTGGCCATCGTCCCTGATCGACACGTCGTACTGGCCGGCATCCTGACTGCTTTGGCCGAGGTTCTCGATCAATTCGCCACCCACGGTTTTACCGCAGTGAAGGCCGACTGGCTGAGCTGGCACGCCTGGCAGGACCGGCCGGTACAGCTGCTGGCCGACGGCGAACCGGCGCAGTCTGGGATCTGTCGCGGCGTGGACGACGATGGCGCCCTGCTCCTGGAAACTTCCGCCGGGCTGGCCCGGATCCTGGCCGGCGACCTCAGCCTGCGTGCCGCATGATCCTGTGTATCGACAGCGGCAACAGTCGCATCAAGTACGGCCTGTGGGCCGATGGCGACTGGTGCCGGCAAGGCGCCCTGGCGCATGCCGAGAGTGCAGCCCTGAGCGCGCTGCAGCAGGAATGGCCGACGCCGGCGCGGGTGATGCTGGCCAATGTCGCCGGCGCGGGTGCCGAACTGGCGATCCGGCAAGCGCTAGGCGGCTGGGCCGAACGGCTGGTGGTGGTCACTTCGACCGCGGCAGCCGGCGGTGTGCGCAACGGCTACCTCAATCCGGCGCAGCTCGGCGTCGATCGCTGGTGCGCCCTGATCGGCGCCCGGGCGCTTGGCCCGCAGGCATCGCTGGTGGTCATGGCCGGCACGGCGACGACCATCGACAGCCTGGCCGATGACGGCCGCTTTCTCGGCGGCCTGATTCTGCCCGGGCAGCAACTGATGCTGTCGGCACTGGCCGAGAAGACCGCCGGCCTGCCGTATGCCGGCGGGGCACATGCAGACTGGCCGCGCTCCACCGACGACGCCATCGTCAGCGGCGCCATCGAAGCCCAGCTCGGCGCCATTGAACGAGCCTGGCACCGGCTGCCCGGGGACGATCGGGTCTGCCTGCTGTCCGGGGGCAATGCAGCGGATATTGCCAAACGGCTTGTCATACCTTGCAGGCAGGTAGAGAATCTTCCACTGGCGGGCCTGCAAGTGCTCGCCAACGAACCCTGAACAGAGAATCAGTCACTTATGGAAATCATCCCGGTTGCCGAACTCAAGATCGGCATGTTCGTCGTCGAACCGGACTGCCCGTGGACTGACCTGACTTTTGCCCTGCAGGGCTTCGTGATTTCGTCGCCGGCCCAGATCGACCAGTTTCAGCAGAAATGCCGCTTCGTCCAGATCGACCGCACGCGTTCACTGAACGAGCACTACGCCCCGCCCAAGGAGCGCAAGGACCGTGCCCTGCGCTCAGCCCCACTGCCCGGCAGCAACCTTGAAGAAGAGGAAGAAGCTGCCCGCCAGCGCTCGCTGTTTACCGCCGAACAAATCGCCCGGCAGAAGCGTCGGCGGCGCTTTCTGGCCTTCCTCCACGGCCAGGAGGGAGATGAGCATGTGCAGGCGCTGACGCGTGAACTGGGCTACATCGAGCCGCGTTACGACAACCTGCTTGAAGCCCTGCGCAAGAGCTTCGAGCACGCCAGCACCGAAAAGCATTTCGATTTCAGCAACGTACGCGAAGGCGTACGCGACGTCGCCGGCAGCCTGCAGCGCAATCCCGACGCCGTCATGTGGTTGCTGCGACTGAAGAGCCTGGACGAATACAGCTTCGATCACGCCATGGACGTGCTCGTCCATGCCTTGCTGCTCGGCACGCATATCGGCTGGCGCGGACAACGCCTGCTCGAACTGGGCATGGCCGGCCTGCTGCAGGATGTGGGCAAGACCCAGGTGCCACACGAGTTGCTCGCGTCCACCGAACCGCTGGACGCAGAGCAACGGCACCTGATCCAGTCGCATGTCGCCAGTTCGCTGGAAATCCTGATGCAGCAGGTCAACCTGCCCCCCGAAGTCCTGCAGAT
This sequence comes from Betaproteobacteria bacterium UBA5582, assembly GCA_002425245.1. GTDB lineage: Bacteria > Pseudomonadota > Gammaproteobacteria > Burkholderiales > Rhodocyclaceae > Azonexus. Next base: position 19,066 of record DILW01000194.1, read on the forward strand.
CGTCTCGCGTCACCACGAGCGCTGGGACGGCAGCGGCTACCCGCAGGGGCTGCAGGGAGAAAAGATCGGGCTGGCTGCCGAAATCGCCGGCCTGGTCGACTCCTTCTGCGCAATGCTGCGCAACAAACCCTACCGCAGCGCCATCGGCCATCAACAGGCGCTTGAGGAATTGTTCTCCTTGCGTGGGCGCAAGTTCAGCGCGCCCCTGATGGAGCAATTCGTCCAGTGTGTTGGCCTTTACCCGATCGGCACGCTGGTGGAACTGAATACCGGACACGTCGGCGTAGTGGTCCAGCACAACCGGGTCCAACGCTCGCGCCCGCGCATCCTGCTGATGCTTGATGCGGACAAGGCGCCGATCCATACCTACCAGGTGGTCGACCTGCGCGCCCCGGAACACGCCGAGGTACGCATCGCGCAGGCCCTGCCCAACGATGCTTACGGTTTGTCCGCCCATGACTACTATCTCGGATGATGACGGCGGCTACATCGACTTTTCGGCGTTCGAACTGAACGCCGAAGACTTGGTGTCGCTCGCCAGTTTGAGCGGCATCTGGCGCATGGCGGTACGCGAAATGCGGCCGACCATGGCCAATGATCCCATCCTGCTGGATTTCCTGACCTTGACCGAAGACCTGCCGAGCTCGCTGGCTGACCGTGACTGGCAGCAGCATTGGGTGCGCGACTGGCAGGGATTGCTGGGCAGCGGCTACGCTCAGGTCGACTTGCTGCGTCTGTTCTTTGCCTTCGTCTCGCGTTGCGAGGAAGAGCTGATCGATGGTCGGGAAAACGTCGGACGCGTCGTCCTGGCTCTATTCTCCTGCCTGCGCCGCAGCGTCATCGCAGCGGTCAGCTTCGCCATCGAAATGGGCGACGAAGCACGCCAGGACAGGGATGGCATCCCCGGCGAACTTGCCGCACTGCGTACCTTGCGCGAGTTGCTGACGACTGATCGAGCGTTCGGACTGCTCTCGATCTCGGTGGTCAACCGCGATTCCTACACTCACCTCGCTGCCAACGACCTGCAGCACTTGCCGGCCATGCTGGCGACCCGCATCGCCGATCGCCTGCGTCCGGCCGACAAGGTGTTCATCGGACGCGAAGGTGAATGGCTGGTCGTTCTACCCGATGTGCTCAGCCTGTCGCAGCCTGCACTGGCGGCGACCCATATCGGCCAGATGCTGGCCGAACCCCTGCCCCTGTTCAGCGGTATCTCGATCATGGTTCGCGCAACCATCGGCGCCGCGATGCTGCCACAGCATGCCTCCGACCCCGAAGGGGCCCTGCACGCAGCGCGCCTTGCACGCTGGTCGGCTGGCAGCCGGCAGCAGCCCTTCGCCTGGTTCGAAGCCGGCCTGGGCGAGAACTGGCAATTGCGTTCCCGGCAGATCGACGCCCTGCACAAGGCCTTGCAACAGGATGCACTGGAGCTTTATCTGCAGCCCCAGGTCGACATGCTCACGGGGCAATGCGCTGGCGCCGAGTTGCTGCTCCGCTGGCAGAGCAGCGACGGCGCCGACAGTGATCCGGATGATCGAGGAAAACGGCTGGCGTGCGCTATACACCGACTGGTTGCTGCGCACGGTCATGCGGCTGGCCAGCGAACTCGACGCCGCCGGAATCGACATCAGCCTGTCGGCAAACTTCACTGCCGGCGACATGGCTGACGAAGATCTGCCCGAGTTGATCGCCCAATGCCTGGATACCTGGAAGCTCCCCGGGCAGAGGTTCACCTTCGAACTGACCGAATCGGCACTGCTGGTTGATCGCAACACCGGCCTGTCAATCATGCAACGCATCCGGGCGCTGGGCTGCCGCCTGGCCCTGGACGACTTCGGCACCGGTTATTCCTCGCTCAGCTACCTGGTCAACCTGCCAATCAACGAGATCAAGATTGATCGCTCCTTTGTCGTCGCCATGTCCGACTCGGCCGAAAGTCTGCGGGTGGTCAGGACCATCGTCGACCTCACCCGGGACCTCGGCATGCTGCCACTGGCCGAGGGCGTCGAAGACGACGACCAGCGTAGCCAACTGCTGGCGCTCGGCTGCACTGCTGCGCAGGGCTATCTTTACTCCAGGCCGCTGCCGCTGGCAGAGTTTATCGACTGGTACCGAAAGCAGGAGAAAAAGGAATGTCACTGACGGGATTCATCAGGAAGCAGTTCATCGATGTCCTTGAATGGACCGAGACCGACGACGGCACGCTGGCCTGGCGCTACCCGATGCAGGACAACGAAATCCAGAACGGCGCCAGCCTCACCGTGCGTGAATCGCAGCTGGCGCTTTTCGTCGATGAGGGACAGGTAGCCGATGTATTCTCGCCGGGGCGCTACCGCCTGAACACGGCGACCCTGCCGCTACTAACCAACCTGCGTCACTGGGACAAACTGTTTGCATCGCCCTTCAAGAGCGATGTCTATTTCTTCTCGACCCGGCTGCAACTTGATCGCACCTGGGGAACAGCCACCCCCATCGTCATCCGCGATGCCGAGTTCGGTGCCGTCCGCCTGCGTGCCTACGGCATCTACGCCTATCATCTGAGCGATCCGCTGCGTTTTCACCAGAAGGTTTCCGGCACCCGTGAACATTACGGGCGCGATGACCTGGAGGGCCAGCTGCGTAACACCCTGATCGGCGGTCTGAGCACGCTGTTCGCGGAATCCGGCATCCCCTTCCTTGATCTGGCGGCAAACCAGGATGCCCTGGGCCGGGCCATGCGCGAACGGGCCGCACCGTTGTTTGCCGAACTCGGACTGGAACTCGATTCCCTGGTCGTGCAGAACTTTTCCCTGCCCGACGAGTTGCAGAAAACCCTGGACCAGCGCATCAGCATGGGCATGCTCGGCGACCTGCAGCGCTATACCCAGTACCAGGTCGCCAGCAGCATTCCCGACGCCGCGCGCAACGAAGGCGGACTGGCGGCCATGGGTGCCGGCCTCGGCTTCGGGCAGATGATCGGCCAGGCGATGGCCGGCGCAACGCCGCCGACGCTGGCCGGCGGCGCCGACGAACTGGTCGCCACACTGGAAAAGCTGCACGCTCTGGTCGGCAAGGGCGTGCTCAGCCAGGCCGAATTCGATGCCAAGAAAGCCGAGTTGCTGAAGAAGTTCGGCTGAACCGGGCTTCAGTCGCCGCCACCACCTCCGCCGTCACCACCGCCGCCAGCATCGCCCCCACCGCAATCGCTGCTGCCAGAGAAGGCGGTGCTCACATCGCTGCCATAGCCGTAGTAGAGGTCGCTGGGGCTGGCGGGGTAAGCATCGCCATCGGCAGCGCCAGTGCTGCGGCAATCGCGCTGATAGCGCCAGCCGCCGGCAAGGCCCAGGGCCGCGTCGAGCCCGAACAGCCGCGGCAGGCGTGACGGCCATTTCGGGTCTATCCCCTCGTGCTCGCAGGCCAGCCGCCAGGCACGCCTCAGGCTTGCGCCGGCCTCGGCGGGGGCGCGCACCAGCTCGGTCGGCGTGTGCTCCAGAAAGCGGCCAAAGGCCCGGTCGCAGAACTGCCGGTAATGGCTGCCCGATAGTGCGAACTCGCGCCAAGCATCGCCGGCCGCCTGCGATGGCATCGCCACCGACTGCCGGCCGGCCTTGTTGCAGATCAGGAAGAAATCGCGCAAGCCCGCGAACACCTCGTTACGCTGGGCGGCAGTGAACTCCGGACGGCGGGCCGCAAGCCGGCGGTCCAGCCTTTCCCGCAACGGGAAGTGCCTGATGAAGCGCGTCCGCCATGCCTGTCGCCAGGCGAGCAAGGCCAGCACACCCGCGAACAGGAAGCAGGCGAGCAGGACGAACTTCATCAGCGCACGTCAAAACAGAGGTATTTCACCTCCAGGTATTCCTCGATCCCGTATTTCGACCCTTCGCGGCCGATCCCCGATTGCTTGATGCCGCCGAAGGGTGCCACCTCGTTCGAGATCATCCCGGTGTTGACGCCGACCATGCCGTACTCCAGCGCTTCGCCGACGCGCCAGCAGCGGCCGACGTCGCGGGTGAAGAAGTAGGCGGCGAGGCCGAACTCGGTGTCGTTGGCCATGGCGATCGCTTCCGCTTCGGTGTCGAAGCGGAACAAGGGGGCCAGCGGGCCGAAGGTTTCCTCGCGGGCGACCTTCATGTCGCTGCGCACATCGGCAAGCACGGTCGGCTGGAAGAAGTTGCCGCCGCGTTCGTGGCGGGCGCCACCGCAAAGCACGCGAGCGCCCTTGGCAACGGCGTCGGCGACGTGAGCCTCGACCTTGGCCAGGCCGGCAGCGTTGATCAACGGCCCCTGGACGACGCCGCTTTCACGACCGGCGCCAACCTTGAGCTGGCGGCTGCGTTCGGCCAGGCGCGTGGCAAAGGCCTCATAGATTCCGGACTGGACCAGGAAGCGGTTGGCACACACGCAGGTCTGGCCGGTGTTGCGGTACTTGGCAGCGATGGCACCGTCGACCGCGGCATCGACATCGGCATCGTCGAAGACGATGAAGGGCGCGTTGCCGCCCAGTTCCAGCGACAGCTTCTTGAGGGTGGGTGCACACTGGGCCATCAGCAGGCGGCCGACCGCAGTCGAACCGGTGAAGGAGAGTTTGCGCACGATCGGGCTGGCGCACAGCTCGCCGCCAATGGCCGCCGGATCACCGGTGACGACGTTGATCACGCCAGCCGGGAAACCCGCCTGCTCGGCCAGTACGGCCAGCGCCAGCGCGGTCAGCGGCGTCGACTCGGCCGGCTTGACGACGACGGTACAGCCGGCAGCGAGCGCCGGCGCCACCTTGCGCGTGATCATCGCCAGCGGGAAATTCCACGGCGTGATCGCCGCGCACACGCCGACCGGCTGCTTGACCACCAGCAAGCGGGTGGTCGACGCCGGGCTGGGGATGGTCTCCCCGTAAGTGCGTTTACCTTCCTCGGCAAACCATTCGACAAACGAGGCGCCATAGATCGCCTCGCCCTTGGCTTCGGCCAGCGGCTTGCCGCCCTCGGCCGTGATCAGGGTGGCGAGATCGTCGGTGTGGTCGAGAATCAGCTTGTTCCAGGCCTGCAGCAACTGCGCCCGACGTCGCGCGGTCAGCGCCCGCCAGGCCGGCAGGGCGGCGTCGGCAGCGGCGATGGCGCGCTGTGTCTCGGCTGCGCCGCAACGGGGAACGGTGGCGATCTGACGACCATCGGCCGGATCGACAACAGTCAGGGTAGCGCCGTCGTCGGCATTGACCCACTGCCCGTCGATCAGGTTGGCAGTACGGAGAAGATCCGGGTTGTGCAAGTTCATGGACTTGAAAAATCCTGTAAAAACGTTAAGTTATAAGCCACTTCAAGAAACGACCTGAATTGTGCGCCTCTCCCTCTCCTGCGCCCTGCTGATCGTCACCCTGCTGCTTGGTGCCTGCGGCAGCCCCTTGCCGCGCGGCACCGACGGCAGGGCAACTATACCCCAGGGCCCACGGACGGTCAGCGGCGAGGCTGCCGAGGTGGTGATCTACGCCATGTCGCTGATCGACACCGGCTACCGCTTTGGCGGCAAGAATCCCGAAGCCGGACTCGACTGCAGCGGCATGGTCAGCTACATCTTCGACCGGGCCACCGGACGGCGGGTCCAGGGCAGCGCCGCCGACATCGCCCGGCAGGGGCGGCCGGTGGCCCGGGACCAGCTGCAACCGGGCGATCTGGTTTTCTTCAACACCATGAACCGGCCGTTCTCCCACGTCGGGCTGTACATCGGTGACGGCCGTTTCATTCACGCACCGTCGACCAACGGCCGGGTGCGCATCGAGGACATGAACAGTCGCTACTTCGCCCAGCGCTACGAAGCGGCGCGCACCCTGCTTGATTAGCGGCGCCGCTCAGTCGGTCTCGGTGATCGCTGCGGCAATCTTCTGACGCAGGTCGTCCAGGTCGTCGCTGGCGATCCCCAGGTAGTCGAGTGCGCGCTGGAACAGAGCCTCGCCGACCTCGACATCCACGCTTTCCTGCACTTGGCTGAGCAAGGTATCGGCCACCTGGGTGACCGCGATGAAGGACAGCGCGCCCCCCGGCAGGGTCCGGTCCGGCAGGTCATAAGCATCCGGCTCATGGTGGAAGCGGATGGCCTGACCGAGGATGGCCGGCAAACCCCAGTTGCGCACCAGCAGCGAGCCGACCACCGGATGGCTGCAGGGGAAGAAACGTTCCTCGGCTTCGACCAGGAGCCGCCCTTCCCGCTGGCACGCATCGAGAACCTCCGCGTAATCGGGAAAACGCTTCATCATCAGGGGCATCGCAGCGTTGTGGAAAAGCGTGTAGGTGTAGGTCGCATCGGGGGAAATACCGTACTGCTGACGGGCAATCATCGCTGCTGCCGCCGCCTGCTGGCCGGTGCGCTTCCAGAAGGCTTCCAGCCACGCAGCGGGCAGGCCGCTGATGCTGCTGCGCAGCGCCGAAGCCACGACCACGCAGACGATGTTCTTGATCCCCAGACGCTCGACCGCCTTGGGCACGCTGGAAACCTGCTGGCGCCCGCCGAATACCGGCGAGTTCGCCAGCTTCAGTGCGGCTGCCGACATCATCGGATCGGCGGCAATCAGCTTCGCCAGCTGACGCAGGTCGGGTTCATCCTTCTGCGCTTCCTTCAGCGTCTCCATCGCACTGGCGGGGCAACTCGGAAGCTCGACCGAGGTGACAACCTTTTGCAGGTCTTCAGGGCTGAGTTCGTAGGATTTGTCGTTCGTCATCGAGCGCGGCTTCTTGAGGGCAAAGCGGCAACGATAGGTGATTAAAGGTCATGGACGCAAGTGGCCACCTGCAGGTAGAATGTCGGCCTTTCCGCCCGTAGCTCAGCTGGATAGAGTACTGCCCTCCGAAGGCAGGGGTCGTGCGTTCGAATCGCGCCGGGCGGGCCAGATAAAACAACCGGTTAGGTGATCAGCACCTAACCGGTTTTTGTTTTTTTGCCCGACTGCCGCAAGCGCCAGGCCGTATTCCGAACGCCGACTTACACCGTCCCCATTTGCAACTGGCTGGGCCGCGGGCGGCGCCGCGAACTTTTCTGCAGACGCACGGCCTCCAGCTTTTCCACCGACTTGCCGTTGCGCAGTTCCTTGAACAGCCGTTCGGCTTCCTTGGCCTCGCCGTAGGTAAGCTGGATCAACAGCAGCACCTGGTGAGGGATGGTGCGCCCGGTTTCGTAACGCGAGCCGCCGGACTGAGTCACCAGAATGCGTTTCCAGAAGTCACTCTGCAGCATGCCGAGGCGGTTGCGCAGGTCGCGGATGTCTTGCCCGGTGGTATAGGTCAGGGTTTTTTCCATGATGAATCTCCGATATTGGTATTTCAATCGACCAGCAGCTTTCCCTGCTGCAAGAGGTTTTGGATGATCTGGGTGTTGCCGGCAAGGACGCCACCCTGGCTGAGATCCACGCCTTCGAGGACGATTTGCTGGGTGGTTGCGGCACCATCGCCCTTGGGGTTGATGTGGATGACGGTACCTTCGGCGCGCGTCTCGAAATGCAGGTACTGGGTCAGGTTGCCGGGATCGCTGCCGTCGTGGTACTCGCCTTGCAGCAGGTCGCGCAGGTCGAGTACGTCGCCGCCAGCACCGACGGCGGCGGTCAGGTTGAAATCGGCGATGCGGTCCACTGCCGGCGCGTTTACCGTGCCCTGGTCGCCGAATTCCCAGCGGAAGACGTCGCTGCCGGCGCCGCCCCAGAGTCGATCGTTGCCCTGACCACCGATCAGCAGGTCGTTGCCGCCTTCCCCGATCAGGCTGTCGTTGCCGCTACCGCCGCGTAGCAGGTCGCTGCCGGCGCTACCGACCAGAACATCGTCGCCGCCGTAGCCGTAGATGCGGCTGTCCGCTTCCGTGGCCCTCAGAACCTCGTGGTCGCCGCTGCCTTCGACGATGCGGCCGTCCTGGTCGGGGCTGCTGAGCAATCCGACCTCGGCCAGCGAACCGACGCTGCTGCTATGGCTCAGGCCGTGGCTGTCGGTGGCGGTGATGCTGGTGGCGCTGAGGACGCTGAGGTCGAGCAGGGATTGCTCGTAGTGGACCGTGGCGAGCAGTTCGTTGACCGCCAGATTGTCCAGGGTACCGCCATCCCGGGCGGTGATCACCAGCGTTGAGCTGGGCAGGAGCAGACCGAGCAGGCCCGGGTCGTTGACGATTGCCAGGTTCAGGCCAAGCTCTTCCGCCAGTGCATGCGAAGCTTTCAGATGATAGGGGCCGAGATTGACCAGCGAACGGTAGGCGATCTCGAGTTTGACCATGTCGTTGTTGGCATCGAAGGCGCTGAAGCGGGTGCGCGTGCCAAGGTCGATCAGGTCAAGCGCGTCCAGACCGATGATGCCGAGCAGGTTGTTGCCAACTTCAATGCCGGTGACTGGCGCCTGGTTGGGCGGGGTCGTCTCGCCGGTGCCGACGAAGCCGAGCGCGCCGCTGGCCTGATCGCCGTCGCCGTCGACCAGGGTGTAGTGGATGTCGGTTCGGTGACCTCGGGGCGGTGTCACGTCAGTGTGATAGCGGTAGCTGCCATCACACAGGCCGAGTTCGATGCGTTCGCCGACACTGGTTTCCAGGATCAGCGCCCGCGCCACCGGGTCGAAGCGCCAGGCGCTGACGGTGGTCGAACTACCGCTCACCGCCAGGGTATTGGTCAGCGCATCGTAGGCAAAGCTATAGCCGCCGATTTCGACGACAGCGACATGCCCGCCGTCGGCACCGAAACCGCCCAGGCTGCCGTCCAGCGTCGTGGCGCCGCCAACGGTGGCGGCAAAGACACAGGCCATTTCGTTGTAATCGCCGATCCAGTAAGCGTTCAGGTCCGCTTCGGCGGCGCCGTCCCAGGCAATCGGGTTGAGCGGGTTGGGGATGACGAAGCTGCGCGGGCCGACGCCAACCGCCTGCGAAGTAATGTCATTCTGCTCAAGGAAGGCGCGCCATTGGGCTTCTTCGCTGCGATCGATACCGTCGCCCAGGAAGGGGTCGTACTGACCGGGATAATTGAACGGATGGCCGCTGCTGTCGATGGTTGGCTCGCCATCGGAGAAGAAATAGGAGACGTTCTGTGCCGATGCCAGCCGGCCGGCATCGGCATAGGCGGCGCGGGCAGCGAGCAGGGCGGCATCGTAGTTGGAGGCATCGTTGCTGGCGTCAATGCCATCCAGCGCCGCCCGGGCTTCGGCCACACTCAGCCAGCGGGCGCCGATGGCCTGGCCATCGTTGCCGAAAATGACCAGACGGACCATGACCTCGCCCAGCGCCTGGTGGCGATCGAGCAGGTCGCGGATCGCCAGTTTGGCCAGATCGAGGCGGCTGAGCGGCTGCCCGTTCAGGTCGCGCAGCCCCGTGTCCTGGCGCATGCTGGCCGAAACGTCGAGCATGATCAGCAGGTTGCTATCGACACCATCGCCTTGGCCGACGCGAATTTCCTGGGTACGCGCGAACGGTGCGTCGTCCTCGATGCGCAGCGTCATTTGCGCTTCGGCCTGCTGGTTGCCGTCGCTGGCACGAACCGTGAAGTGGAGCCTGGCGACGTCCTCACCGCCGGGGTTGGCATGATCGACCGGAGCAAGCAGGCGGACTTCGTAATTACCCTGGGCATCGATCCGGGCACAGATGACTTCCGGGCCGAGCGGGCCGGCGCGGCCGATCAAGGGCGAGGCTTCGCTGCCGTCGCCCGACCAGACGATGCGCACCCCGTTCGAGCAAAGCTCCTCGCCCGGCGCCAGCAGCGTGAAGCTGAGTGCCGCGCCGCCATTGGCCACGTTCAGGCTGCCGCGGGCGAAGGCGTCGTCGGTGAGGTCGTCGTTCGGATTGGGCAGATTGTCCTTGATGCCGTTGGCCAGTCCCTCTTCGGAAACGCTGATGGTAAGGTCGGCGATGCTCAGGGAGGTGGCGAACACCGCCTGGTCGGCAGCACGCGGTGTCGCGTTGCCGGCCGCATCGACCAGCCAGGCCTCGACCTTGATCGTGCTGCCGTCCGCTTGCGGCGGGTACTGGACGGTAACGAAACCGTTCGCCTTGTCGGCAGCTGCAATCGTGATTTCGCGGACGCTACGACCACCGTCGTTGCTGACCCTGACGACGTCGCCAACATCGACCTTGGCCGGGTCGAAGCTGATGCGCACATCGACATCGCCTTGCAGTTCCTGGCGGTTGATGAAACCGTCGTTGTTGGCATCCTCGGTAATCACCACGCTCGGGGCAGCACCGCCGTTGGGCGCCTGAGTGTCGACGACAGCCCAGTCACTGCCCGCCTTGCCGAGGTTGCCGGCAGGGTCGCGGACCTGGGCGCTGACTTCGATGCGCTGTCCTTCGCCCGGGCTGGCAACGCTCAGCTCGATGCTGCCCCGACGGATGTCGTCGAGGCTGAGCACGCGCGGCGGTAGCGCACTGCCATTGACGCTGACCAGCAGGCTGTCACCCGCGTTGGCGGTACCCGGCAGGGTGATGCTGACGTCGATCCCGCCCTGGAGTTCGGCCGCGTTGATCCAGCCGTCGTTGTTACGATCTTCGACCAGGGTGACGATGGGCACCCCCGGCTCACTCAGCATCAGCCGGGCGCTGTCGCTGACCGGCCCGGCGCTGTTGCCGGCGTTGTCGACGATGCGGGCGGTGGCGACGAAGTCGGTATTGTCGGCAGTCGGGTTGAACTTGAAGTCGATGTAGCCGGCCGCCAGGTGGGCGGCGCTCAGGGTCACCACCTGGTCGACGTTGCCGCTGGCCGAAACGGTCAGCGAATCGCCGACGGCAGCACCGCGCGGCAGGGTGACGCGGACGTCGATGTCGTTGTCGCGCAACTCGGCAATGGCAATGAAGCCGTCGTCATTGCGGTCTTCGACGATGCGAATGCCGAGATCGGCGAACACCGTGGTGTCGATGATGGCACTGGCCTCGCCATTCGGGCTCAGGTTGCCGGCCGGGTCGCGCAACTGGGCGGCAATGCTGAGCGTGTTGCCGTCGCCGGGACTGGCGATGCCGCTCAGGGCCACCTGGCCGTTGGCGATGTCGGCGGCGGTGAGCAGGATCGGCAACCGGGCCGTGCCATTGACCCTGACCAGAAGGAGGTCGCCAGCGCTGGCGGTATCCGGCAGGCCGATGAA
>DILW01000131.1:0-168 GCA_002425245.1 Betaproteobacteria bacterium UBA5582
GCCCGGGCATCGTCGCTGCCGGCGGCGCGGCACCAGTTGTCGCAACGTTCGGCCATCCCGGCCAGCACGCCGGCGTCGGCTTCGCTGTCGGGGGATACGGCCAGCCGGAAACAGGCGGCGAACACATCCTGGGCCATGCGCGCGGCAAGCCGCTGGACTTCGGCATCG
>DILW01000131.1:466-23368 GCA_002425245.1 Betaproteobacteria bacterium UBA5582
GCTCTTCCGATCTGTACTCATCGGGAACTTTCGGCGAAAGTGCGCAATTCTACCGCCGCGTTGCTCATTTCACCGCCCCGCGCAAAGCCAGCACCTGCTCGGCGAGGGCCTCCGGCGTTGCCGACGCCGCCGCCAGGGGTGCCCCAACCCGCAGCGTGATCGGCGAGAACAGGCCGCGCCGGAATGGCGTTTTCATCGCCGCCCCGTCGATGCGCGAGAAGAAGCTGCCCCACAGCCCGGACAGCGCCATCGGCACTACCGGCACCGGGTTGGCGGCGAGGATGCGGGCAACGCCCGGCCGGAAAGGCTGCAATTCGCCGTCGGCGGTGATGTTGCCTTCCGGGAAGATGCCGACCAACTGGCCGTCGGCGAGCGCCGCCGCGACCTCGGCGAAAGCCTTCTCCATCAGCGCAGGGTCTTCCTTGGCCGAAGCGATGGGAATTGCGCCGCAATGGCGGAAGACGAAACCGAGCAGCGGGGTGCGGAAGATGCGGTGATCCATGACGAAGCGGATCGGCCGCGGCGACGCCCCCATCAGGATCACCGCGTCGGCGAAACTGACATGGTTGGCGACGAGCAGTGCCGGGCCGTTCAGCGGGATGTGCTCGACGCCCTCGCTGCGCAGCCGGTACACCGCCTTGACCAGCAGCCAGGCGACGAAGCGGAGCAGGAACTCCGGCACCAGTCCGTAGATGTACACCGCCACCGCCGCGTTGAGCAGCGCCGCGATGCCGAACAGCGCCGGAATCGACAGCCCGGCGCCGAGCGCCGCCGCCGCGCCGAGCGCGCCGACGACCATGAACAGCGCGTTGAGGATGTTATTGGCGGCAATGATGCGCGCCCGGTGACTGATTTCGCTGCGCGTCTGCACCAGCGCGTAGAGGGGGACGATGAAGAAGCCGCCGAAAACGCCGAGCATCAGCAGGTCGAACAGCACCCGCCAGATCGCCGGCAGGCTGAGCAAGGCGGTCAGCTCGTGTGCCGTGGTGCCGACCAGGCCGACCGGCGAGGCGAAGTAGAGATCGATGCCGAACAGGGTCAGGCCGATCGAGCCGAAGGGCACCAGGCCGATCTCGACGTGCTTGCCCGACATCCGCTCGCAGAGCAGCGAGCCGGCGCCGATGCCGACGGTGAAGATGGCGAGCAGCAGCGTCACCATGGCCTCGCCGCCGCCCAGCACATTCTTGGTGTAGGCCGGGAATTGCGCCAGAAACAGCGCGCCGTACAACCAGAACCAGGAGATGCCGAGGATGGACAGGAAGACCGTCCGGTTGCCCCGGGCAAAGGCGATGCTGCGCCAGGTCTCGGTCAGCGGGTTCCAATTCACCTTCAGTTCCGGCGCCGGTGGCGGCGCCGCCGGAATGCCGCGGCTGTACAGGTAGCCGAGCACGGCCACCGCCAGCCCGCCGACGGCGATCCACATCGGCTGATCGACGCTGCCGGCAAGCAGGCCGCCGGCCAGGGTGCCGACCAGAATGGCAACGAAGGTGCCGGCCTCGATCAGCGCGTTGCCGCCGACCAGCTCGTCGTCGTGCAGGTGCTGCGGCAGGATCGCGTACTTGACCGGCCCGAACTGCGTCGATTGCAGGCCTAGCAGGAACAGCGCGGCGAGCAGCCAGACCAGGCTGTGCAGCGCGAAACCGACGATGGCGATACCCATGATGGCGATTTCGAGCAGTTTCGACAGGCGCGCCAGCGTGGCCTTGTCGTACTTGTCGGCGAGCTGGCCGGCGGTCGCCGAAAAGAGGAAGAAAGGCAGGATAAACAAGCCGGCAGCAAGGTTGCCCAGCAGTTCGACCGGGATCGTCGTCCATTGCGCCGCCTGGAAAGTCAGCAGCACGACCAACGCGTTCTTGTACAGGTTGTCGTTGAAGGCACCGAGGAACTGGGTGCCGAACAGCGGCCCGAAACGTTTTTCCTTGAGGAGTCCGAATTGTCCGCTCATACGCGTTCTGCCTTGAAGATGCGGCGGGTGTCGAACACCGCCGGGGAAAAGGAATGCCCCTGCCAGTTGAGCAGGCGCTTGAGGACGAAATCGAAGAGCAGCGGATTGTGCTCGCGCAACGCGTCGAGGTCGGCGACGGCGGCTTTCGGCAGCAGCCCGGCGCGGGCCAGCGTCGCCGCCGAAATCAGCGGCAGGATGCCGGGCAGCGGGTAGTCGGAACCGTGCAGCAGGCGCGGGTGCAGATCGCCGCGTTCGAGCAGGGTGCGGATCACCGCTGGCTGGCGGTTGCGTAGCGCAATCGCCGAGATGTCGCCGTACAGCAAGTCCTTGGCGCGCGGCTCGGCCATCGCCTTGAGGAAGAGATCGAAGCTGGAGCGCACGCTGCCGTCGTCGTCGAGGTCGCTGCCCATCGTCGCGCAGTGGGCAACGACGAGCCTGACGCCGAGATCGAGCGCCCGGCGCAGGCGCAGCGGGTTGCCGAAGGCCTGCGTGTCGCTGCCCTTGACCGCCTTTTCCTCGCCGCAATGGACGATCAGCGGCGTGCCGGATTCGGCCAGTACGCGATAGAAGGCATCGCATTTCGCGTCCGCCGGGTCCATGCCCTGTGCTGCCGGTAGCCACTTGACGGCGCGGGCGCCGCCGGCAATTGCCTGGCGCAGGTCGCCAACCGCCGTCGCGTGATAGGGATGCAGCGACGCCACCCACTCGAAGCGCGCCGGGAACTCGCGCGCCAGCTTGGCCGCCCAGGCGTTCGGCACGTAGAAGGCCGAATGCTCCGGGTGCGCCTGACCGGCCGCGTCGTGGAAACGCTCGAAGGCAAAGAGCATGACCTTGAAGCCCTCGGGCATCGCGTCGCACAGGTTGAGCAAGCGCGCCGTGTAGGCGGCATCGACGGCACCCGGCGCGTCGTGGGCGCAACCCGCGTTCATGTAGAACAGGCGCTGCGCATAATGCAGCGGATGCAGCGGCGACGACAACTGCGGTCCGACCTCGATACCGCTGCCGCCGTCGCCCAACCCGGCGAGATGGACGTGGCAGTCCCACAGCCCGGCCGGATCGATGCCGGCCCAGGCCTGCTTGAGCCAGGGACTGTCGAGCAGGCGGACGGGAATCGCGGCGCGACAGGGATTGACCACCACCGGTTTGGCCAGGCTGGCCCCGGCGGCGGCCAGAGCACCGCCGGCCGCCAGCAGGCCGAGCCAACGGCGGCGTTGTGGATTGAATTGCATCAGGCGGCCTCCGCCATCTGTTTCAGCGTCACGTAATCGATCTTGCCGGTGCCGAGCAGCGGCAGCGCCTCGACCACCAGGATCTTCCTCGGCACCGCCAGTTCCGGCAGGCCGAGTTCGCGCGCCTTGCTGGCCAGCATGTCGCGGCTCAGCGCCGGGTCGGTGGTGAACAGCACCAGCGCCTCGCCCTTGCTCTCGTCGGGCTGGCTCGACACCGCGTGCGGCTTGTCCGGCGCGGTGGCGACGGCGAGCTTCTCGACCACTTCCAGGCTGACCATCTCGCCGGCGATCTTGGCAAAGCGCTTGACCCGGCCGACGATCCTGACGAAGCCCTCGTCGTCGATGTCGACCACGTCGCCAGTTTCGTACCAGCCGTCGCCGGCCGCCGAGGCCGGCGGCTGCAGTACGCCCGGTTGTTCGGCCTTGAGGTAGCCGGCCATGACGTTGGGGCCGCGCACGTGCAGGATGCCGCCGTTGGCGATGCCCGGCACCGGCACCAGCTTGTGCTCGATGCCCGGCAGCAGGTTGCCGACGGTGCCAGTCCGGTAAGCCATCGGCGTGTTGACCGCCAGCACCGGCGCGGTTTCGGTGGCGCCGTAACCTTCGAAGATGCGCACGCCGAACTTTTCGAACCACTGGCTGCGCACCGCTTCCGACAGTTTTTCGGCGCCGGCGACGACGTAGCGCAGGCGGTAGAAATCGTAGGGATGGGCGAACTTGGCGTAGTTGCCGAGGAAGGTCGAAGTGCCGAAGAGCACGGTGCAGTTGCGGTCGTAGGCGACTTCCGGGATCACCCGGTAATGCAGCGGCGACGGGTAGAGGAAGAGGTTGGCGCCGGTCAGCACCGGCAGCAGCGCGCCGGCGGTCAGGCCGAAGCTGTGGAAGATGGGCAGCGCGTTCAGCACCTTGTCGTCGACCGAGAAGTCGATCACCGCGCGAATCTGCGCGATGTTGGCGAGGATCGCCCGGTGCGGCAGCACGACGCCCTTCGGCTTGCCTTCGGAACCCGAAGTGAACAGCACCACCGCCGCGTCCTCCGGCGAAGCATGCAGTTCGAAGGCGTGCGGGAAACGCAGCGCCCACAGCACCAGCCACAGCTTGTCGGCGAGACCGATGCGCTCGCGGATGTCCTCAAGATAGAGCAATTCGACGCCCTGCAGTCCGGCCAGCTTGTCGCCGAGCTTGGCCTGCTCGACAAAGGCGCGCGAAGTGACCACCGTCTTCACCTCGGCGGCGGTGCAGGCGGCCTGCATGGCGTCGGTACCGGCGGTGTAGTTGAGCATCGCCGGCACGCGCTTCCGGGCGGTGAGGCCGAAGATCAGGCCGATGGTCGGCACCAGGTTGGGCAGCAGCAGGCCGACCTTCTCGCCCGGCCGCGACACGCGCTCGATCTGCCGGCCGAGAATCAGCGCCATCTTCAGCAGGTCGTTGTAGGAATACTCGATCTGCTTCACATCCTCCAGCAGGCGCCGGCCGCGCCCGTACACCCGGGCCGCATCGCACAGCGCGCCGTACAGCGTCTGGGTCGGGCGCGAAGCGAAGATCATCTCCTGCATCAGCTTGCGCATCTGCTCGCCCGCCTTGCGCCGACGCTGCTTGGCGGTGGGCGCCTCGGGCATCGGGAAATGCGCTTCCGGCAGCACGGTCAGGCGAATCTTCGGAAACATCACCTTCGGGTAACTGCCCGACAGGCGCGAGAAGTAGGAGCGCGACGCGCCATCGACGCGCACCGGGATCACCGTCGCGCCGGTCTTGGCGGCGACGAAGGCGGGACCGTCATAGACCTTCATCAACGAACCGGTGCGGGTGATCCGCCCTTCCGGGAAAATGACCACCGGCCGCCCGGATTCGATCAAGCGGATCACCTTCTTCATCGCCATCGGGCTGGTCGGATCGACCGCCAGGTAATCGACCTGCGACAGCAGCAAACGGAACCAGAAATTGTTGGCGACGCCGGTATGCACGACGAAAACCGGATCGAGCGGCAGGTAGAGGCCAAGCAGCAGGCCATCGAGGAAGGATTCGTGGTTGGCGACGATCAACAGCTTGCGCTGCGAGAAATCGGACTGCCGGAAGCGCACATCGACGCGGAACAGCAGGCCGACCAGCAGCCGCAGGAAAGGACGCAGCAAGGCACGCATCAGGTGGACTCCCGGAGGTAATCGAGCACGTTGGTGAAAGTGGTTTCCAGCGCCTGGCGGTCGATCCAGAACCACACCTCCTTGCCGATCTTCTCCGAAGCCAGCACCCCGGCCTCATGCAGGACCTTCAGGTGATGCGAAACGGTCGACCGCGCCAGCGTCGACACATCGGCAATCTGCCCGACATTGAGCCGCTCACCCGGCTCGAACAGCAGCAGGATGCGCTGCCGATGCTCGTCGCCCAAGGCAACGAAAATCTTGGACATGACGGTCCACTGAGGGGGAATGGTTTGGCTGTAGTCGGTTTTCATGTCGATAAGTTTAGTTATATCGACATGATGGAGTCAAGTGGAATTTCGGCGCGAACTCTCGTCCGCAGCTTAAGTTGAGACTTTCGCAGCTTAGGTCGAGATAGCAAACGGTTGTGCCACAATGATCTGCAGGATTTTTGTTACATAGCTTGGCGAAAAACCTTGAAGTCAGGAGATTTGAGTTTTTCGATCACGTTCCAGAAACACTTGTCGCCAGTACAATCTGAGCGCGTTTAAGAACAGCACTTCACCTGTTGGGCGGCGGAGCAACTGCAGCTCACTGAGTGCTGCGGCCGTTAAGGGCAAATGTTGAATGCGAACTGCTCGGCCAAAGCGGTACGTCGACGTCGCGAGGATCTGATCGCAAATGTCCGCTAACGTGAGCCGATGCGCTTATCAGCTCTCGACCAAGAGCTGGCGTTCGCAAAGGGCGGCTTTCTGCCTACCTACATGCTGATAGGCATTGCATCTGAACTGCAACGCTTAATCCGGATATCATGTAGCCAGTTATTGTTGTTCCCCTGAGCACCCCGTGCGCAGTGGCGTGAGGCCCGCCGTCACTGGCCATCCGCGCTGAGATAGCGATTGTTAGTCACGCCGGTGTAAGGGCATTCGATGGTTGGAGGATCTATCGCATGACGCGGTTCGCCGAATGGTGCGCGGAGGTCGTCGTTGGGTGCAGTGCGCCGCATAGCCACACGATGCTGACCGCAGATACATCTAAATTCGATGCAGCAGTCGCCATCGTGGCAGATGTGGTGCCCGGGCATTTTTTGCCACCAAGCCGGCTGGCGGACATGTTCGCTCGCCTGCAGCGGCATGAAGTTGCTGAGTTGATTCAGAGCCGGCTACCGGAAAGCGCGCAGCTCAAGTCAGGCGATCTCGGCGAGGTGTTGTGCACCACTTTCGTCCGCGAGAAAACACCATTCACGCTGGGCATCAAACGTCTTCAGTTCAAAGATCACCGAAACATGTCGATGCGGGGCGACGACATGTTGGGCTTTAACTTGAACCTCGTGACCGGCAAGCTAACTGTACTCAAGGCGGAGTCCAAGAGCGGTGCAACCATGTCTGCTGCCACCGTCTCGAAGGCTCGAGAGGCGCTGTCTGGCTATGGCGAGTTGCCGTCACCTCATTCAATGGGATTTGTTGCCGACCGGCTGCTTGACCCTGCTGACAAGCCCCTGCGTGACGCAATCGACGATGCACAATTGAAGAAGTCGTTAAAGCCGAAGGACGTTACGCACATGTTGTTCGTCTTTACCGGCAACGACACCACCACGCTTTTGCAAACCAGCTTGAGCGGCTACACCGGGGCTGCGACACAGCACTATGTCGGGTTGCGGGTTCCTGAACATCAGAAGTTCATCAAAGCCGTTTTCGCGGCCGTGGGAGCCTGATGGCAACCACACTAGAGGAGCTTCGCTCAAACATCAGTCAAGCGGTTGAGGCGGGTTACCGTCAAAAGCTGCTTGCAAAGGGGCAGGCGCGCGGGATGATTTGGCGCGCGGGCGAGCTGCCAATCGATGCGCCGAATTTCAGTCCGCTACTGTCGGAGGACCTGCTTTCGTTCGGCTACTCGCTGCTGCTCCATGGCTTGCGGTATCTTGATTTGGGCGGCGACTTCACGACTGCGCGGCAAGCGTTCGAGGTAGCGGCGGAGTCCATTGAAGCAGTAGTTGCCCGAGGGGCGCAGGATGAGATGCGGGACTTCCACCGCCTGGTCGCAGGCAGCGCGTACCACCTGGGACGATTCTCCGCGCGCGCCTACTCACTTCTAAGATCGGATTTCGAGCAAGCCAACCTGTCTATCGTTGAACGATGCCTCGCACAGCTGTTGCTGCGGGACCTTGCCGGGGTGAACCGTGCAGTCGCTGGCTGGTTCGAATCCGGCGTTGGCTCGGATGACAAAGTCATTGCCGCTTTGGGGCCGCTTTTCGAAGTCGACGGTCAAGGAGCCCCCCTTGAGTACAGCGAAGGTGTGGCTGAGGCCATCTTGCTTGGCTTAGAGGGCAATTTCATGTCGGCGATGTCCCAGACGCTGCTCGCTTTGGAGCGGGGCGAACAGCATCTCATTGGCGAAGGACAGGTGCGTCTCAGGCAGGGCCTGTCCGTTGCGGGTGACATGAACTTCGTCGGCCAGTGGTGGGTGCATCGCTTGGCGCTGCATATCGTCGACGACCTCTGGTCCAGCAGCTTTCACGCGATCCTGCCCCTGTCCGGTCCCGATGGTACAGCAATCGGCGATTGGGCATCGTTGCGCAAGCTGTTCATCACCTCGCTTCTACGCAGAGGTCGGTCGGAGATTGAGCTATGGCCGTCCCAAATTGAAGCTGCTAAGCGTGTGCTGGAGTACGACGCCAACCTTGTACTGTCATTGCCCACAAGTGCGGGAAAGACGCGCATCGCAGAGCTGTGCATCCTCGCGTGTCTGGCGACTGGCAAGCGAGTCGTTTTCGTCACGCCCTTGCGTGCCCTGTCTGCACAAACAGAGGTCTCGCTGCGCCGCACGTTTAGTGTGCTCGGCAAAAGCGTTTCAAGCCTCTATGGCAGCATCGGTGCCAGCAGTAGCGATGTCGACGCGCTCAAGTCGCGCGACATCGTGGTATCGACGCCGGAAAAGCTCGATTTCGCCCTTCGGAGCGACCCGACGCTCTTGGACGACGTGGGTTTGGTGGTCCTTGACGAAGGCCACATGATCGGGCTCGGCGAGCGGGAGGTACGCTACGAAGCACAGATTCAGCGGCTGCTTCGAAGGCCTGACGCAGCTTCCCGGCGCATCGTCTGCCTTTCCGCCATCCTGCCCGATGGTGACCAACTCGCTGACTTCACTGCTTGGCTCACCGCCGACCGACCCGATGGACTCATCAAGAACGCTTGGCGTCCAACCCGGCTTCGATTTGGTGAGGTCAACTGGAATCCCGAGTCCAAGGTCGCGCAGCTGAACGTGGTGGTTGGGGACGAGCATCCTTTCATTCCCCAGTTTGTCGTCGGCAAGAGGACATCCAATCGCGCAAACGCGGCGATAGTGCCCGGATCGCAGACCGACCTGTGCATATTCACTGCGTGGCGTCTAATTGAAGATGGTCAGTCGGTGCTGGTCTTCTGTCCGATCCGTGTGTCGGTCACGCCATTCGCTAAACGTATCATCAAGCTCTGCACTGCGGGGCTGCTCCCGCCGATCATTACGCCTCCGGCCTCCGCTATCGCGTCCGCTTTGGCCGTCGGGGCTGAGTGGTTCGGCCCGGATCACGACATTTTGAAGTGCCTTCGCATGGGCGTGGCAGTCCACCATGGCGAGTTGCCCACCCAGTTCCGCAAGGAAGTGGAGCACTTGCTCAGAGAAGGCATTTTGAAGCTCACGGTGTCATCACCGACCCTCGCGCAGGGACTCAACCTGGCGGCCACCAGCCTCATCTTTCACGGGCATTCCAGACAAGGTGAGGCAATCGATGAGTCCGAGTTCCGAAATGTCGTCGGTCGGGCTGGCCGTGCATATGTCGACATCGAAGGGTTGGTGCTCTACCCAATGTTCGACAAACACGAGAAGCGGCGAGACGCCTGGAAGCGTCTGATCCGCGGAGACAAACAGCGTGAGATGGAGAGCGGCATCTTTCGACTGCTTTACTGGCTACTGGATCGCATGGCCAAGAAGCTTGGGACAAGGAATGTCGATGCCTTGCTCGCGTATGTGGCAGGTCAGGGTGCATGGAGCTTTGCAGCGGTGCCCGGGGAGCGAACGAGGTTGGCGGAGGCCGCGGCTGAAGACTGGCCCCGACACCTTACGAGCTTGGACACCGCCATCTTCAGCCTGCTTGGGGATGCGCAAATTGCTGATGAAGAGCTCGAATCAAAGATCGATGAGGTGCTGACGTCATCGCTGCTGATGCGCCGACTCGCGCGAAAGAGTGAAGTTGTTCAAAGGGCGCTTCTCACCGGTTTGAAGGCCCGTGCCAAGCTGATCTGGACCAGTTCTACGGCGGCGCAACGGCGCGGCTATTTTCTCGCCGGAGTTGGCCTTGAGACAGGGCGGAAACTAGATGAAAAGGCCGACGAGCTTGAGTCTTTGCTGCTCAAGGCGTCGATCTCAGTAGACGGCGGACAGACCGACGAAGCTGTGCAGGCGATTATTACCTTCGCCGAGATTGCCTTTGAGATTGCCCCGTTTAAGCCGAAATCGTTGCCCCTCGATTGGCGAAAAATCTTGGAAAAGTGGCTGAAGGGGGCGCCGGTTACCGAGCTCGGGGACGACGATGCTGACGAAGCGATGTCCCTCATCGAGCATGCATTTGTCTACAACTTGCCGTGGGCAATGGAAGCCGTGCGGGTCCGCGCACAGGCTCACGCACCTGTTTTGGATCCGCTCGACTTAGACATCGATCAGCTGCCGAACTTGGGCAGCGGCAGCGCCGTTGCTGCGGTCGAAACGGGAACGTTGTCAGTCTCGGCTGCAGTGCTGATCAAGGCCGGCTTCGCGTCGAGGCTTGGCGCCATCAACGCGGTAGTCACGACAAATGCAGATTTCGACGACGCTAGGGGGCTGCGTGCTTGGCTTGCGTCAGACACCGTACTGGCTTTGAGCGTCATGCCCACTTGGCCGACTGAAAACTCGCACGAGTTGTGGAAGGAGTTCACTGCTCCGCACGGAGCGGGTAACGTAGCACCGTGGACTACCACGGGATACACGGGACCGGTTCAGTGGAACGGTGGCGTGCCGATGCCACCTGGTATGCCCCTGCGCATCGTCGGTTCTGGACCGAAAGCAGGCGTCATCTACAGCAGCGATTACCGAGAATTGGGCAGGGTTCGTTACCCCTTCAGCCAGACGGCCATCGGTCTCACGGTGGCAACGTCGAATGGTGCGGCAGACCGAATCTCGTTCGAGTACACCGGACCGAATGACCTGATTCAGTCCTGATTTGCCTGCGCTGGACCTGATGCTGGCGGTCGCATCCATCAATGAGTCGCGAGTATCTTGAAACTGAAAGAATCGTTACTTGATGAGGATGATTTGCCGGTTGGCTTCGACGATGTCGTCATTGTTGTAATGCATGGATGGACGTCTGATGCGGCCGTCTTTCGTGGAGACGACAATATTCTTGGAGCGATGCAGTTGCCCCATGGATGTCAGGAGATGGCTCTCCGCGCCCATCGAGTTTCCGACGCATTCTCGCAACAGGTCTCCGACCAGTACAGGACCATTCCCGGAAAAAATTCTGTCACCAAAATACTCTCGAACCCCATCGACACAGAGTTCCTCCGACGACTCGCCAAACACCAGCGTCGACTGCCCGGTGTAGTCTGAATCCTGATTAGCATCGTAGCCCAACACGAAAACACCCGGCTCCAGTTCATGACCGAATTCTGTCGCGTGTTCCCAATGCAGGGTTTTCATGACGTCATGAGCGCGATAGCGGTTAGAAAGATGGATGAGCCAGTAATCCCAAGTATTGACCCCATGAGGTTTCACGAAAAATAGCGTCATGAATTTGGCACCGCTTTCGGCGCGAATGCCGTTCGCGATATGGCGCTGGATAACTCTTCGCCACGACTGCCTTTCGGACGACTTTATATGACCAATACGTTCCCACGGGATGTACTGGTCAAGACCGATTCTGGCCAATGGCTTTCGATTGGCTGCGCGGTCCGACAAATAGGTGATCAAAGAGCCGATGTTGAAAGTCAAAATGACTTCGGCTCCTTCGAGGAGGTTCAGAACATTGGCAATCTGAGGCAATGGAATGTCATCGTAGTCGTACTGATCCAGGACGAATATCGCGTGCTCTCCCATCCGCCTGGATTTGATTTTCTGCAGCATGCGAGGTAACTCGGCGAGGAAGTCGCCGGTCGTAATTTCATGGCGCTGACGATCTGCTATATCCAGACAACCCTCTTCGAATTTACCGTTCAGCCAATAGCGCAGGTATTCAGTCGTGTCTGGCAGGAGATCGTTGAAGTGGTAGTCGACGCTGACTTCTCTGGGTATCCGACGGCCAAGATTTAATTCGGCTCTGGCTTGCCGAACCGCCTGCATCAAACGGATAGGGGAGCCGTCAGCTAAACCACCCGATTCCTTGGCGTAGTTGCCCCCACCGCAAAACCCGTCGATCAGCGATAACTGCAGTAGCGGAATGGTCGCCCGCGACATCATCGTCAGAATGTAGCGTCTGACGTATTCCTCGATGATGGCGTGCTTAGTTTCGCTATGTTTGTCGATCGGAGGTGGAGGCTCCCCAATCCGCCAGTAATATTTTTTATTGGATGACTTCAAGGTTGTTGGTGTAGTCCTGGCATCTGATCCCAAGTCCGGCCGTTCAATTCCCTGCCGTTGTATCTCTTCGCTCGTTTTTTGCCATCTGCGCCCCACCCCCCCCATTGCTTGAAGAAAAAAGCGACATTAGCCTCTTCGCATTGTATCCGAATGTCCTCAACCCATTCCTTTTGCATGGGGCGTGCTTTTGCCCCCGATTCTCCACCAACGATCACCCAGTGAATGTCGGTCAGATCTAGATCGCCCAAGTCTTCCAGAAGGGGCTCAACCGATAGGAAGCGGATCTTGGCGGAGACTTGCCGAAGCAAGGCAATGCGCGGAACGCCGTATTCTCGATCCTCTACCGAGACGCCCAGCCAGGCGTTGTCTGGAACTGGCCGGTTAATGAAATACTGCGCCATCCTGTCGGCACGCTTGGTCAGAATTTGATACGTATGCTGGGGTGTCTTGGCAATACTCTCGAAGATTTGATCGATGTATTCAAAGGGCACATCCTCATGAAATACGTCCGACATCGAGTTTACGAAGTACACCGTTTTCTTCTTGCGTTGCAGAGGCTCCTGGAGGCGTGATGGTAGCAACGTCAGTTTGAAGCCGTTTTCGTAGCCGTGTGTACCCATGGCCTGTAAACGCTGCGCCATGAGCTCGGCGTAGCAATGCTTGCAGCCGGGGGAGATCTTGGTGCAGCCAACCGTTGGGTTCCAGGTTTGTTCAGTCCATTCAATTTTGCTGGTTGTTGTCATGGTTATTTGCCCAAAAGGTGGTTGGCGATCTTCACTGCCGTGGGTGCCCCAATCTGGTTCCCCGCAGCAAAACACAGTAAGTACATAGGGTTGTTCCGGGAATTGAAGAGTGCTTTCGTGGTGGGCGCAACGCCGGAAAAGATGGACTTAAGACGACCTATCAGAAACTCACCAATCTGATCGAAAGAGGCATCCTTGATTAAAGAAATTTCGTCTGAAAAGAAATCGCCTTGAGTTGAAGGTTTGTAAAAAGCGCTGTGCCACTCGGGTGTCCCGAACATTCGTGTCAGTTTTTCCGAAAACGATTGTGGCGGTGTCGAATCCCGTTTCAATAAACGATTTGCCCCCATGCCCATAGGGAATAACAGCCAGAGATCGATGGCTTTGGCATCGGCAATCTGTTTCAACAATGCCCACTCGATATTCATCCCATAAGGGTCTAGAAACACGACTGCGCGGGACTTTTTCCAATCACGGTTGCGGCATATCTCGGCAAGCAGCTTGGTGCCATCCCCTTGCATCACTTTGCAACGTGAAGTCAGTTGCGGGTAATCGCTCTCGATGGTCGACTCCAACTGAGCCGCGTGTTCTTTCTTCTTGTCGATGAAGATGTACTCGTCGAACGGAGAAGAAAGCTCCAAGGCAATTCTGGCGCTGCCTTTTTTATACGCGTCCAGTTCCGGAAGTTCTTCAGGGTCGAACAGGCTAGCCTCGTCAGACACATCCGCGGTCTTCCTTTCGCCCGTCCCAGCAAACGCGTCGATGTAGATGGTTTTGAAAAACCGGGCCTTTTCATTCTGGGTAAAAATCAGGCGATAAGCGGTCAGGTAATGTTTCAACGCTTCCAGCTTCTGTTCTGTCCAAGCGCCGCCAAATTGATGATCGATCATGTCTTCACCCGGTCAGTATTTTCTGAAACTGCCCACCACGAGACCAAAAATTTCCAGGTGATCCCGAGCATAGATTTCCGGGTAAGCCTTGTTGGCGGGCCGCAAATAGTATTGACCGTCGCGGGCCTCCAAGTACTTCACCGTATATTCGCCATCGACGATAGCAACAATAATGTTGCCCACCTTTGCCGGTGCCCCCTTTTTGACGATGACGACATCTCCAGGCATCAGTCCCGCATCGATCATTGAGTCACCCTTGATCGTCAGCAAAACGGTTCTGGAAGGGGTATTGATCAGATACTCATCGATGCTGTACGGCTCGGCCAATGTGTCGTTAGCAGACTGAGGCAATTCAGCCTGGACGTAGTCGAAGAGTTCTCGCTCAAAGAAGGATTTCTGCGGCTTGATCCTTCTATCGGACGTCACGTCCAAATATCCCGCATTTGCCAGGCGTTTGACCATTGCGGATACGCCGCCTTTGGAACGCATCCCGATCAGCTTTGCAATTCCGGAGTATGGCGGAAAAACGCCAGTATTAGCGTAGTAGTCGCGCAGTTTTGCCAGATAGAGGTGGTCTTTGTTCATGGAAAAGTCCTGGCGGCAATTCCCACATCATATAGAACTATCGTTCAATATGAAAATTTTTTCGAACATTAGTTCGCTTCAATAACGACCACGTCTAAACAGAGAATGTCCGGAATTTCGAATAAAAATCCTGCCATCCGGCCTAAAGGCGCACCACCAGACCATCCTCAAAACGAGGCGCCACCTCCAAGACTTTTGAGCGAAGTTTGGCGAATCGGAACGATTTATCCAGCGCTTTTCCTACAACAAGCCCGAACATGTCGGACGAGACCAGGAAATGAAAAAAGGCCGGAAACCCGGCCTTTTTTATGTACTTGCTTTGTGCGTGGTCCTGTACCGCGCAGCGATCTCTCGCTTACTCTGCCTCAGCAAGGCGATCTCGGATGGTGTCAGCATCCTTGGTGCGTTCGAGGTAGCGAGCCTCTGATTGAGTAAGACGGTCGAAGCCGTGACCGAACCGGGCTTTCCACCAATCTTCGAGATTTCCATGTTTAGCTCTCAGCGCTGCAAGTTGTTCATTCGTCAGGGCAAGTCTGGCCGAGAAGTCCTTGCCGGTCAAGACAGTAGCCCCGATGACATTACCTCCCTTCGACTCGATATAACCTCTGAGGTTCGCCAAAGTCCCACCCTGACCGATGAAATCATCTACCAACAGATAATCGGCGCCGGCAACCACATCCCCATCAAACAAAGCCTGCCTCGCCAACCGAGAAAAACCACTCGCCCCAGTGTGACCAACGACGTTGATCTGGACGATTGAGCCGTCGACCGGGAATCCCGTTCTTTCGCCGAGTTCGTCGGCCAATGCTTCGGGAATCGCATTCACCCCGGTTTTCTCGAAAGCATGCGCCGAAGCAAGCAGTGGACTGCGTTTCGCTGCCAGTTCGATAACTTTTTTCACCGCGGCAGACGAAATGGTATCCCGCACCAGTTGGAAGGCTGCATCCGAGTCACCCGCCTTTGCTTGCGCGTAAACCTCGTGTTTCTTCACCGTCAATTCTGGCGCATGGATTATCACGTCGGGGAAAGCGTTCCAAGGAGAACGTTCTGGTTGCGGATCGTTCATCGGCAGCTTGTTTGGCGGCACCATTCCGAACCTCATGAGAAAACCGACTCGATGATAAGCCAAAGAAAGCATGCCGTCGTAGCGGAACCCAAACCGCCCGCTTAGCAACCCCCGTGGCAACTCAGCTAGACTGAAGCCCCGGCGATCAACCAAATCACGCCATGTACTACCTTCACTGCACCAAGAAACTGCTTGACCGCATAAAGCCCACTCCGCCCACTGCCGACGCCAGCACGACGCAACTGGGCAACTGGTACGCCACAGCATTGTTCACCCGCCCGCAGCTTGCCCTGCTGGTCAACGAACAAACCCTGCTCCCCGTCCTGCTACCACTGGCCCCGGCGGCAACGCTGACCGACCGCTTCCCCCTGCAACTTGCCCAAATCCTCGCTGCACATGGGATCGCCGAAACATTCATCGAAACCGAAATGGCGCTGATGCAGGAAGTCAGCCACGCAAAAACCGGCAACCGCAGCGTGCTCGGCATCATGAACCAGTTTACCTACCTGATCGAAAGCCAAACCGACCGCGACGATCTCCTGGCGCTCTCGCTCAAACTGTCGAGAACCCCCTGCGGTCCGCTCTACAAGGGGGCAGTCTTCCCGGACAAGGCGCTGAAGGAACTAGTGCTGCGATGAGACGGGCCGCCTTTGTTGGCGGGACAGACCAAGCTCCACCAAAGCAGCCTTTAAGGCTTCGGATATCGACGACAGCCCGCGGCCACAATCGGCCGTTGGAGCTCCGGCCAGAATTTTCCTCGCTGGATCGTCGTGGATGACCGGTTTACGGCGCCCAACTTGAACCCCGTCTTGCTCAACCCGGCCAACTCCGGTCAGTCAGACGTCCGCAAGATTTTGAATATGGAAGGCAGCTTACTGATCGGAATCCCGTCATTTACCTGTTTCGGCTTCCAGTATCGGCCAGCTCTCGGCGGTTTACGACCCAGGCCGCAACGAGCGATGCGGAGTGATAATGAGCGAATTCCTTGCTGGATTCATCAAGGGTGCCAAGGAAACCCCGAGAGGGTTTGTCGCCCCTGCAGTCGCCATCTGGCGATTGCTAGTGGGGGTGACGGAATCCTTGCTAAGGGACAAGGGTCCGCATCAAGCGTGGCCTTTGATGTAGTACTCAGCCCGGCCAATGGCCGGGCTTTTTTTGCTAGGCCAGCGTCCGTGCGAACTCGAAGCAGCTTCCGAAGCGTTCGATCTCCTTTTCGGCCATGCCTTCCTGCCGAAACGCATCGCGCCAGTTTTGCGTCACGATCGCCGCCGCAAACTGGAGGTAGTCCTTGGCTTCCAGCTCCGCCCAAGCGTAGTGTTCAACCGCGGCCGCCAGCAGATCGGCAGGGTTGATGACCCGCAGGAGACGGGCCGGTGTCGCCGTAGCGCCGCGGCCTCCGCGCACGAACCGGTAGGCGAGACACAGGGCGGGATCTTTCGGTAGGCTCGCCACGGGCACCAGGTCGAACGCAGGGGACAGGCGCCAATGCTGGCGGGCCATGTCTTCGCAAAGCAGCCCGTGGTTGTGGGTATGGTCATCGAGGTTTCGCACCAGCGCGTTGAAGACGATGCGGCGCCACAGTTCGCGGCGCTCCTCGCGCTGCGTGGCCTGTGAGCCGCACCAGCGCGCCATGTGGTCCGCCAGCGCCACATAGCTCTTGCGCAGGCTGTGCTCGGTGAAGCCTTTGGTGCCGAATAGCAGGTGGTCGTTGGCCGACTGCGGCAGGGTGTCGAGGCGCAGCAACGAGTGGGCACTGACGTAGCCTCGGCGCGCATACCCGTTGACCACTTGCTCGCGGTCGAAACGCCGTACCAGCAACGCGCTACGACCGGAGGGAAGGGGCCATACCTCGGGGTCGACGATCGTACGCAGCTGGCACTGGTGAGCGAGCTTGAGCGTCGCGCACTCCGCGTGGGGTAGCCATGGGGAATCCCCATTGGCCGGAAACTTGGCAAGGTAGAGGGCGCCGTTCCGCTCGATCGTGAGCTTTGGCTTGGTGCCGCCCATGCTGGTGCCGTTGCCGTGTGCATCGAGCACCTGCTCTTCGATCGTATCCCGCGCGTGGCCGCCTGCCTCCAACTCGTGCAGGATATCGAGAAACTCCTCAAGCTTCAGCACCCGCAGGCGATCGTCGGTTAGCGCGCCCAATGCGATATTGCCGACGCCATCGGTCGGGCAGAGTGACAGTGCTTCCAGTTCGGTGACCGAGCGCTCCAGTTTGCGCTCGAGGACGTGACGGCCCCACGAGTCCGGTCCGGCATCGAGGAACAAGGGGAAGATCGCATGGCCGCCGGTGATCGCCTGGGGCTTCGGCCGTAGCGGCAGATCCGGCGCCAGGGCAGGCAACTGCGCCGCAAGGTAGTCGGAGGCGTACAGGAATCGCCCGACTTGGCCATCGCGCCAGAACTCGCCCGCCAGTGTCGGCTCGGCTTGCCCAGGAAGCCAAACATGCACAGAAATGCGATCCATGGCTACTCCGCGTGGACGGATAGACCGCCCAGTAGTCGCACGTCGCGCAACTCCAGCAGCCACGCCGCACGGGCGTAGTGCCCGATCTGGACGGTGGGCCGGCCCTGTTCGAGGAACATCATTGTCTGGGCACTGATCCCCGCCATGTCGGCCAGCTCGCGCTGGGACAAGCCACGCACCTTGCGCTCTTTGGCAATGCGCTGCCCCAGGTGCTCAAGCGAAGCTTGGACCTCCAGCGGGAGTGGGCTGATCTCGAAGGCGCGAAGTTTTGGCATGACTTATCATTGCAGATAGTGGCGTCTGCAATGATAAGTCATTGCATAGAAAACTCAAGGCCAAGCCGTCCTGGCTGCGAAACTCGCGGAAGCCCCCCGTTCCTGAGCGGCGGCTTCCGGGAAGTCCACATGCCCGGTTTGGTCGATAGCCGCCTGTTGTCCACGTTCAACCGAACGCCTGTCAGGCCGAACAGCGGAAGCCGGTCAATCAGAATTTCGCAGCTAGAACCGAGCCAGCCAACCGGAAAACCCCAGCATGGCACAATGACGCATTCCTCAAACTCAGGAATCCACGCCATGCCAGCCACCTCTCAAGTCCCCGGCTACTACCTGCAGTTTGCCAGCGACAACACTTCCGGCGCCTGTCCGGAGGCGCTCGCCGCCTTCAATGCCGCCAATACGGGTTTCATCTCGTCTTATGGCGAGGATGAGG
Source organism: Betaproteobacteria bacterium UBA5582 (assembly GCA_002425245.1). Classification (GTDB taxonomy): domain Bacteria; phylum Pseudomonadota; class Gammaproteobacteria; order Burkholderiales; family Rhodocyclaceae; genus Azonexus. Next base: position 18,825 of record DILW01000131.1, read on the forward strand.
TGACCAGGATCGTGTGCGACCGGTTGCGCCAGCTGTTCGCCACGGATTGCGATGTGTACTTCGTTTTCAACGGCACGGCGGCCAATTCCCTGGCGCTGGCGTCCTTGTGCCAGTCCTACCAAGGCGTCATCTGCGCGGAAACGGCGCATGTCGAGACCGACGAATGCGGCGCGCCGGAGTTCTTTTCGAACGGGGCCAAGCTCCTGCTGGCGCGGCAGCAGGACGGCAAGATGGATGCCGCCAACGTCGAACACCTGATCACCCGCCGCCGGGATCAGCATTACCCGCGCCCCAAGGCCCTCACCCTGACCCAGGCCACCGAGCTGGGCACGCTCTATTCGCTCGACGAGATCGCCGTGCTCACGGCTATCGCCAAGCGACACGGCCTGCACACCCACATGGACGGCGCCCGTTTTGCCAATGCGCTGGCCGCGCTTGAGGTTTCGCCGGCGGACATGACCTGGCGCGCGGGAATCGACGTGCTGTGTTTTGGCGGCACCAAGATGGGCTTGCCGCTTGGCGAGGCGGTGGTGTTTTTCAACCGGGCGCTGGGCGAGGATTTTTCCTGGCGCTGCAAACAGGCCGGCCAACTTGCCTCGAAAATGCGTTTCCTGTCGGCGCCCTGGCTGGCCATGCTGGACGACGACACCTGGCTCAAGCATGCCGGCCACGCCAATCGACTGGCCCGGCGACTGGCGGAACGGCTGGCGGCGTTGCCCGGGCTCGCCTGCCGCCCGGCGCAGGCCAACAGCGTCTTCGTCCAGTTGCCGGAGCCGGCGATGGCCCGCTTGCGCCAGGCGGGCTGGGTATTCCACACCTTCATCGGCGACATGGCGCGTTTCATGTGTTCCTGGGCGACGACGGAAGCGGCGGTCGACCATCTGGCCACGGACATCGCCGCCAGCCTCTGATTCCGCCCCCGTTGTCCTACACTACGCCTTCGGCTGACTGCTTTGCCGCTTTCTCGATCTGGATCAACGCGTGAAATTCTTCTCGACCGCCGTCAAGTTTCTTGCCCTCCCCTTTGCCCAGGCCAATTACCGCACCGATTTGCGCCGTACCTTGCTGGCGCTGGCCGCCGTTGGCTTCCTGACGATATTCGTGCTGATCGGCGGCATGCTGCTGAGCATTCTGCCCCGCTTGCCGTCGCTCGATCTGGTGACCGACTACCGGCCGAAGATCCCGCTGCGCATCTATACCGCCGACGGCGCGCTGCTCGGGGAGTTCGGCGAGGAGCGCCGCGACTTCACGCCGATCCAGGAAATTCCGCCGCTGATGAAGGACGCCTTGCTGGCGATTGAAGATGCGCGTTTCTACGAGCACGGCGGGGTCGATTACCGGGGCGTGGCGCGGGCGGTGGCAGCCGGGCTGACCGGCGGCATGCGCCAGGGGGCGTCGACGATCACCATGCAGGTGGCGCGCAATTTCTTCCTGACGCCGGAGAAGACGCTGCGCCGCAAGCTGACCGAGGTGATGCTGTCCTACCGCATCGAAGCGGCCTTGAGCAAGGACCAGATCCTTGAGCTGTACATGAACCAGATTTACCTCGGCCAGCGCTCCTACGGCTTTTCCAGCGCCGCCCGCACCTATTTCCGCAAGCGCCTGCCCGAGTTGACGCTGGCTGAAGCGGCGATGCTCGCCGGCATTCCGCAGAACCCGGCCAAGCATAACCCGGCGGTCAATCCGGCACGGGCCAAGGCGCGCCAGGAGCTGGTGCTGAAGCGCATGCTGCAACTGGAGAAGATCACCCAGACGCAATTCGACGAGGCCGTCGCCCAGCCGCTGGCGGTCAGCCAGCGCATGCAGTTCGAAGCCCAGGCCGACCACGTCGCCGAACTGGTCCGCCAGGAGCTTTATGCGCGCTACCAGAGCGCCGCCTACACGCAAGGTTTCAATGTCTACACCACGCTCGACAAGGCCGGGCAGAACGCCGCCTACGAATCGCTGCGGCGCAATGTGCTGGCTTACGACCAGCGCCACGGCTACCGCGGCCCGGAAGGTTTCGTCGAGTTGCCCGCCGACGCCGCCGAGCGCGAGGAAGCCATCGACCAGGCCTTGGCCAAACACCCGGGCAGCGACAGACTGCTCGCCGCTGTCGTCACCGAGGTTTCGGCCAAGCGCGTGCGCGCCGAACCGGCCTTCGGCGACACGCTGGAGATCACCGGCAACGGCCTGCGCTTCGCCGCCCGCGCACTGCAGCCGAAAACGCCACTGGCGCAGCGCATCCGTGTCGGTTCGGTGATCCGCGTCAGCCAGGACAGCAAGGGCCACTGGGCGATTGCCCAGATGCCGGAGGTTGAGGCGGCTTTCGTCGCCCTCGACGCCGAGGACGGCTCCTACCGGGCGCTGGTCGGCGGTTTCGATTTCTACCGCCGGCAGTTCAACCACGTCACCAGCGCCTGGCGCCAGCCGGGATCGATCATCAAGCCCTTCGTCTATTCGGCGGCGCTGGAAAAAGGCTTCTCGCCGGCCACCCTGATGAACGACGCGCCGCTGTCGCTGCCCGGTGGCGCCGACGGCCAGCCGTGGGAGCCGCGCAACGACGACGGCTACGACGGCACGCTGACGCTGCGCCGGGCACTCGCCCGCTCGAAGAACGTGGTCGCCGTGCGCCTGCTGCAGGCAATCACCCCGCAGTATGCGCGCGACTACCTGACGCACTTCGGTTTCGATGCCGCCAAACACCCGGACAACCTGACGCTGACACTGGGCAGCGGTTCGGTCACGCCGCTGCAGATGGCCCAGGCCTATGCGGTGTTCGCCAACGGCGGCCACACGGTCAGCCCGCGCCTGATCGAGAAGATCACCGACGCCCGCGGCCAGGTGCTATGGGAAGCCCCGGCGCCATCGAAGGAAGACAGGCAGCCGGTGATCGATCCGCGCAACGCTTTCATCATCGACAGCATGCTGCGCGAGGTGGTGAGCAGCGGCACCGGCGCCGCCGCCAGCCAGCGCCTGGGGCGCAGCGACCTGGCGGGCAAGACGGGCACCACCAGCGACGCGGTCGACGGCTGGTTCGCCGGCTACGCGGGCAAGGTGGTAGGGGTGGCGTGGATGGGCTACGACCAGCCGAAATCACTCGGCGCCCGCGAATTCGGCGCCACCCTGGCGCTACCGATCTGGGCCGATTACATGCGTCAGGCCTTGGCCGGCAAACCCGCCACCGAGCGGACGCCGCCGCCGGGCGTGTCCTACGTCGATGGCGACTGGGTGTACGACGAGTTTGCCGGCGACGCCGGGGTCAAGGCGCTGGACGTCGAAGTCTCGCCCATCGACAGCATCCTGGATACAGTGCGCAAGCTGTTCGACTGAGGCCAGGGCACGGCTACCCGCCCAGGCCGGCCAGCCAATCGGCGAAGGCTGAGACCGCCACGCTGTCGCTGCCAGGCGCGCGTAGCAACCAGTAGCCGTAGGGGCTGACGAAGGCAGGCAACGCCGGCCAGCAGCACAGGCGGCCATCGCCCAGCGCCTCGGCGAGCAGCGGCAGACGGCCGAGGACGACGCCCTGGCCGGCGATCGCAGCCTGCACTGCCTGGTCGTACTGGTTGAAACCGAGCCGGCGCAAGCTCCGCCCCGACAGGCCGAGACTGGCCAACCAGGGCGACCAGTCAAGGCCGGGCAGGCTTCTTTCCTGATAGTCGATCAAGGTCGGAATTTCTTCCGGGCTGGCCGCGAGCTTTTCCGCCAGAGCCGGTGCCAATACCGGAGCGATGCTCTCGCGGAACAGCAGGCGGTCGCCGCGACCGATGGTCGGTTCGGTCTGATAGCGGATGGCCAGGTCGATGCCCGCAGGAACCAGGTCGACCGGCGAGTTGGCGGCGACGACGCGGACTTCGACGGCCGGATGGGCGGCCTGGAATTCGCCCAGGCGCGGCAGCAGCCAGAGCGCGGTGACACCGATGCTGGCGGTGATCGTCACGCTGTCGACGGCAGCCCGCTGGCGCAGGCTGGCGGCGATCTCCCCGTATTCGGCCAGCCAGGCGATGGCGGCCGGCAACAAGCGCTCGCCAGCCGGGGTCAGCTCGATGGCGCGGTGTTTGCGGACGAACAAGGGCACGCCGAGCGCGCTTTCCAGCGCCTGTATCTGGCGGCTGATGGCCGACTGGGTCAGACACAGGTCAGTCGCCGCCAGCGTGATGCTGCGCCGACTGGCGGCCGCGACGAAGCCGCGCAGGGGCTCCAGCGGCGGCAGCGAGAGCAGGTCTTTTCGCATGATTTTTACGCATCCATTCAATGCCGATATTGCGTTTGAGCTTCCCGTTATTCTGAGGAAAATTAGCTTCAACCGCAGCGCAATCGAAGCTTCAACCAATGCGGGATACGCAACCGAAACGCATCTGGATGCTGGGCTTTTGGCGATCTTTCGTCAAGTCCGACGCAGGAGACGACCATGACCAAACCCCCCAAGCTGCCCGGCAGCCTGTTCTGCCGCCTGCAACTGAGCCCAGAGCAACTGGCCAGGCTGTCGCCGCGCCGCGTCGCCGCACTGCGCGTGGAGGATGGCCGGGCCTGGATCACCCGCACCGGCGAACCGGCACGCGCAG
>DILW01000164.1 GCA_002425245.1 Betaproteobacteria bacterium UBA5582
CGCCGTTGCGACCGAGGATGGCCAGGCGTTCGCCCGGCTGCAGGCTGAGGTTGAGGCAATCGACGACGGTTTTTCCGCCGATGTCGACGCTGAGCTGGCGGGCTTCGAGCAAGGGGGCGCTCACTTCGGTTGCCTCGACAGCAGGAACAGGAATACCGGCACGCCGATCAGCGCGGTGAGCACGCCGACCGGCAGTTGCATTGGCGCGATGACCGTGCGGGCAGCGGTATCGGCCAGCACCAGGAGTGAGCCGCCGGCCAGAACGGTGGCCGGCAACAGCAGGCGTTGATCGTTGCCGGTGGCGAGCCGGACCAGGTGCGGGACGACCAGGCCGACGAAGCCGATCGAGCCGGCGGTGGTCACCGAGGCGGCGGTGGCCACCGAAGCCAACAGATAGACGGTGTAACGCAGCCGCCCGACCGCCACGCCAAGTGCCTGGGCCTGCATCAGTCCGCGCGACAGCAGGTTGAGTTCGCGGGCGAAAGGCATGGCGCAAGCCAGCGCGACCACCAGCGCCAGCGCCGCCGGCCACCAGGTGAAGGTCTGGCCGAGGTCGCCCATCAGCCAGAACAGCATGCCGTGCAACTTGCCCTCGTCGGCAATCGACAACATCAACGCGATCAGCGCGCCGCAGCCGGCGGCGACGATGACACCGGTCAGCAGCAGGCGAGTCTGCGTCCAGCTGCCGTCGCCATGCGCCAGCCCGAAAACCAGGAACATGGCGCCCAGCGCCCCGGCGAAGGCCAGTCCGTCGACGGCCAGCAGCGGTAGCCCGATCATGATGCCGAACATCGCGCCCACACCCGCACCACCGGAAATCCCGAGCACATAGGGATCGGCCAGCGGATTGCGCAGCAGCACCTGCATCAGCGCACCGGCCAGCGCCAGCAGGCCACCGCAGGCGAAGCCCGCCAGCGCGCGTGGCAGGCGCAGCTGGACCACCATATCGCCGCCCCCGTCGCCGCGCCCGATCAGTGCGGCGACGATGTCGGCCAAGGGGACCTTGAGGCTGCCCGCCGACAGGGCCAGCGCGAAACTCGCCAGCGCCAGCAGGCTGAGCGCGGAGAGAATCAGGAAGGCACGGCGGCGGGTGGGCATGGATTACTTCGGACTGTAGCGGATGCCGATGAAGGCGTTCCGCCCCGGGGTGGCGTAGGTATCGGCGAGTATATAGTCGCGGTCGAAGAGGTTGTTGACGCGGCCAAAAATGCTCCATTCCGGGGTCAGGCGGTAGGCAGCGTAGAGGTTGGTCAACGCGTAGCCGCTGAGGTTCACGCGGGCAGCCCCGACATACTCGTAGCGCTTGCCACTGGCCAGAACTTCAGCCCGCCAGTCCCAGCGATCGAAGTTCTGGCCGAGGGCGAGGCTGGCCGAGTGGCGGGCGCGCCTGGCGAGCTGGCGGTCGTTACGGCGATCAATGGCGTCGAGCCAATCGTAGCTGGCCTGGAGATCGAGACTCCTGAGCTTGCCCTGCCAGGTGAGTGTTGCCCCCTCAAGCCTGGCAGAATCGATGTTCGTCGGCTTGTTCAATGCACCGACCCGGGTCCAGGCAATCATGTCTTCGATCCGGTTCAGATACCAGGTCAGAGACACCGCCTGGCTGCCGGCTTCGTAGTGGATCGACAGCTCGCGGTTGATCGCCGATTCGGGCTGGACGTCCGGGTTGCCGACAAAGGTGCCGGTCAGCGGGTAGTAAAGTTCGTTGAAGGTCGGCGCCTTGAAGGCGGTGCCGACACTGGCACTGGCCCGCCATTGGCTCGAGAATCGATAGCCGTAGGCCAACGAGCCGGTGGTTTTGTCGCCGAACAGCGAATCGTCGTCGCGTCGTACGCTGGCCTGCAACCGGTGATCGCCGAAGCCCCGGTTCCAGCCCAGTTGCACCGCGTCGTTACGGCGCTTGCGCTGGATATAGTTGCCAGTGGTATCAATGGCCTGCTCGGCGCGCTCGAGACCGACGAGGAAGTTGCCCAGGCTGCCGACCAGGTCGTTCTGCCAGGAATAAAAATCCTGCTCGGTATTAAATCGACTATTGCGCAGTCCGTCGCGCAGGTTGGTGGACTGGTCGATGCTGCGACCGACGCTGAGGCTGCTGTTCCAGCCAGCGGTCAAACGGTTTTTCAGGACCAGCGAGGCGTTGCCGTTACGCGTCCGGTTCTCCCAGTCGACCTTGGCACCGGTACCGTCGTAGCGGTTGCTGCCCTCAGCGTAAAGTGCCGAGAACATGAGCTGGTGTCCGGGGGCGAAGGTGTAGCCCAGTCGCGCCGAACTGCCCTGGTTACGGAAGCCGTCCTTGTCGGGATTGGCGGTAGCGGTCCATGGGCGGCTGTTGAAGCCGTCGGTCTCCTCCCGGGACAGGCTCAGACCATACTCCCAGCCGTTGCGTTTTCCGGACAGGCTGGCGCTGCCACTGCGCGTGCCGTAGTTGCCGGCACCGGCTTCGGCGGAAAAATGAAAGGGTTGCTCGCTGCGCCGGGTGAAAACCTGAATCACGCCGCCGATCGCGTCGCTCCCGTACATCGCCGATGCCGGCCCGCGAATGATTTCGATACGCTCGATCAGGGCGACCGGAATACGTGACCAAGTGGGCTCTCCCGACGTGGCTGAACCAACCCGCATGCCGTCCACCAGCAACAGGACATGCTTGGCATTGGTACCACGAACGAGCAGCGACGAACTGGCGCCCCAGCTGCCGTTGGCGACGATCTGCATGCCTGGCTGGGCGGCCAGTATCTGTTCGAGATTGGTGTGTCCCGCGGCTTCGATTTCGTCGCGCTCGATCACGCTGGTATCGGTCAGCACTTCGCTGACGCGCATCGGCTGGCGTGTTGCAGTCACCACCATGGTGTCGAGGCTGGCGAGCTGCTCCGCTGCCTGCAGGGATTGAAATAGTGCGAGTGGCAGCGCGACTGCCAGCGGCTTGAGCCGTATGTTCATGGATTTCCCCTTCCTGACAGGCGTCCCCGCATGCCGGAATGCATTGACAAGGAAGTACGCAGGAGAGGGGGCTGGTCAGGAACCGGCACCACCACCCCGTGGCGCTTCCGCTAGGTGTCCCAGGCCGGTATCCGGGCTCGCAAGTCTTGACGTATCGCCTTCCCAGGTTTCCCCAGTGGCCTTGTGATACGCCCGCACTTGCTTACCGTTGCGGGGGCAGCAGCGGCTTGGTCTCGTTGGAGACGCACCGCTTTCCCGTTTAACTGCGCTTGGCCAAACCACGCGCAGCACCTGACACGGCGCGCATTCTAGCGCGCATTGCGACGACATGCGAATGCCGGCCGCGGCAACTACCGATAAAACACTTTGAAAATAGCCGCTTAGTCCTTGACCGGACTGTCTTTTCCACTCTATAGTGCGCGCCATGAATAGTGAATTCGAAGCGCTCGAAGCGAAGATCGATCAGGTCGTTGCCCTGGTTCACCAGTTGCGGGCCGAGAACGAGGTCCTGAAGAACCAGATTGCCACGGCCGAGGCCGAGCGTCTGCACCTGCGCTCGACGATGACGGCGGCCCGCGAGCGGCTGGAAGGCCTGATGGAAAAGCTGCCCGAGGACGCCTGAAATGAGTACCGAGCAGAACTTCCTCGACGTCAAGATCATGGGCCGCGAATACCGCGTGGCCTGCCTGCCGGATGAGCGCGATGCCCTGCTCGCCGCGGTCAATCTGGTCGATGACAAGATGCGCGAGATCGCCCAAAAAACCCGTAGCACCATCGCCGAACGCGTGGCCGTAATGGCAGCCCTGAACATCGCCCACGAGCGCCTGGCGGCTTCAGCGGAACCTGCCGCCACCGGTGAAGAAGGGCTTGCTTCGTCGGAAACGAAGCGTAGAATCGAGGCCATGGGAACGCGGCTTGATGCCGTACTGGCCCCCCAGCAGCAACTGGATCTTTGAGCTGCCCGGGGTCGCCCGACCGGTGTTCCCTGCGGTGTTTGTTAAGGCCATATATTCCTTGAACCAATGCTGATTGGCATCGGTTGCGGACCATGACCCCGCTGTTGTGCGCGCTCTTCGTCGAACGTGCCTGATGCGGAAGGAAAGCAGCCACTCTGAACCCAGGTTCAGGATGCCGGCCTGACGGCACTCGCGGGGACTTTCTTCAAACAGGTGGCAGCTTCTGCCACCTGTTTTCATTTGCAGGGTGGTGATGGAAATCGAGTGGCTGCTGGCCTATTTGCTGTTGGGAGCGTTTGTCGGTTTTTTTGCCGGCCTGCTCGGTGTGGGCGGCGGTGGCATCATGGTCCCCGTCCTGACCACCCTGTTTGCCGCGCAGGGCTTTCCCCGCGAGCATCTGGTCCATGTCGCTCTCGGGACGTCAATGGCCGCCATCGTGATGACCTCGATTTCCAGCCTGCGCGCGCATCATGCTCATGGCGCGGTGCGCTGGGACATCGTACGTGGCATCACGCCGGGTGTGCTGCTCGGCACTTTCGGCGGCACTTTCATCGCCTCGCGCGTGGATAGCGCACCGCTGGCCATCTTCTTTGGCTGCTTCATGGCCTATGTGTCGCTGCAGATGATCCTCAACGTCAAGCCCAAGCCGACCCGGGAACTGCCCGGCCAGGCTGGCCTGATCGGCGTCGGCGGCGGCATCGGTCTGGTCTCGGCGCTGGTGGCGATTGGCGGGGGCTCGCTGTCGGTGCCCTTCATGACCTGGTGCAACGTCAAGATGCAGCACGCTATCGGCACTTCGGCGGCGATCGGCCTGCCGATCGCGCTGGCCGGTGCGCTGGGTTACCTGATCAACGGCTGGGGCAGCAGCGGCCTGCCCGACTGGTCCATCGGTTACGTCTATCTGCCGGCGCTGGTGCTGGTCAGCGCCGTGTCGACCTTCACCGCACCGCTGGGCGCCCGCCTGGCGCATCGCTTGCCGGTGGCAACCCTGAAGAAGGTCTTTGCCGGTGTGCTGATCCTGCTCTCGGCGAAGATGCTGCACACCGTTTTCGGCAGCTGATTCAGCGCGCCTTGAACACCGGTTTGCGCTTTTCCAGGAAAGCCGCCAGGCCTTCCCGGTAATCCTCGGTGTCGAGGAAGGCGAAGGAAGCGGCCTTTTCTTCGTCGCTCAGCGGACGACCGTCGAGCAGGCGACGGATCCACTGCTTGTGCCAGCCGGCAACCAGTGGCGCACCATGACCGATACGGCGGGCGGTGGCATAGGCTTCGTCGGTGACCTGCTCGTCGGCAACGACGCGGGTCAGCAGGCCTTTCTCGTAAGCTTCGCGGGCGTTCAGGATGCGCCCTTCGAGCAGGATTTCCTTGAGCACGGCCGGCCCGGCCAGGCGCAGCAGCCCTTCCATTTCACCCGGATACATTGAAAAACCCAGCTTGTTGATCGGGGCGCCAAAGCGGGCGCTTTCGCCAGCAATGCGCAAGTCGCAGGCACCCGCGATTTCCAGCCCGCCACCAATGCACGCTCCCTGAATGAGGGCAATGGTCGGGTGCGGGCAATCGGCAATGGCGGTCAGCGCAGCGGCGACTTCCCCGTGATAGCGCAGCGCCTGTTCGAGCGTCGCCCTGGCGCTGACGAATTCCTCCAGGTCACCTCCGGCCGCAAATGCCGCCGTCCCGGCGCCACGGATGACGATGCTGCGGATATCCGAACTGCTACCCAGTTCGTTCATCTGCCGGCTGAGCGATTGCCACATCGACAGGTCGATGGCATTGAGCTTGCCCGGATTATTCAGGGTCAGGGTGGCGATCTCTCCGTCAATCGCCAGGTTGATGTCGCCCATGCGGGTTCTCCTGTTTGCCACACCCGACCGAAAAGTCTGATCGGGCGTCAGGTTGTTTAGTCTTATATAAGATACAATGCTGCCGCCGATTTGTCGGTAATTATTAATTAATAAGGAGAACAGAATGAGCAGCGCTATGTATGAGCGGATGCGGGGGAATCCCAAGTTCCGTGAGCTGGTCGCAAAAAGGGGACGTTTCGCCTGGACTTTGGCAGCCATTGTCCTGACCATGTTCTACGGCTTCGTGATGGTGGTGGCCTTTGCGCCCGCCTCGCTGGGCCAACCGATTGCCGAAGGGTCCCGGTGGACCGTCGGCCTGATTGCCGAACTATTCATGTTCATCTTCTTCTGGCTGCTGACCGCCGCCTATGTGCGCAAGGCCAACACCGAATTCGACGCGCTCTCGCAAGAGATCGTTCGTGACGCCTGGAAGGAGAACAAGTAATGCGCAAGATCGTTTCCGCACTCGGGCTACTGAGCCTGTGCACGCTGGCCATCGCCGCTGGCGATTCCCTCGGCCCGACCGAGCAGCAGGCGACCAACTGGCACGCCATCACCATGTTCTGTCTGTTCGTCGCGATGACGATGGGCATCACCTACTGGGCGGCCAGCCGCACCAAGTCGACCTCCGACTTCTACACGGCCGGCGGCGGCATCACCGGTTTCCAGAACGGCCTGGCGATTGCCGGTGACTACATGTCGGCAGCGACGCTGCTCGGTCTGACCGCCATGGTCTACACCCAGGGCTACGACGGCTACATCTACATGCTGTGCTTCTTTGCCGGCTGGCCGATCATCCTCTTCCTGATGGCCGAACGCCTGCGCAACCTGGGCAAGTTCACCTTCTCCGACATCACTGCCTATCGCCTCGACCAGGGCAAGGTGCGTACGATGGCCGCGATTTCCTCGCTGACCGTCGTCTGCTTCTACCTGATCGCCCAGATGGTCGGTGCTGGTCAGCTGATCAAGCTGCTCTTCGGTCTGGACTACAACGTCGCCATCTTCGCTGTCGGCCTGCTGATGATGGTTTATGTCACCTTCGGTGGCATGGTCGCCACCACCTGGGTGCAGATCATCAAGGCCGTCATGCTGCTGTCCGGCGGTACGCTGGTGATGTTCCTGGCCATGACCCAGTTCAACTTCTCCTTCACCAATGTGATGGATCAGGCAATGTCTGTCCACAAGCTCGGTGAGAAGCTGATGCACCCGGGCAGCCTGCTCGCCGATCCGGTTACCGCCATCTCCCTGGGCCTCGGCCTGATGTTCGGTACCGCCGGCCTGCCTCACATCCTGATGCGCTTCTTCACCGTCACCGACGCCAAGGAAGCACGCAAGTCGGTGCTCTACGCTTCTGGCTTCGTTGCCTACTTCTTCAACGTCATCTTCCTGATGGGCCTGACCGCGATCCTGATCGTTGGCCAGAATCCGGAGTTCTTCGAAGGCGGCGAAATCGGCAAGAAGCTGATCGGTGGCGGCAACATGGTTGCCATGCACCTGGCCAAGGCAGTTGGCGGCGACATGCTGCTCGGCTTCCTGGCTGCCGTGGCCTTTGCCACCATCCTGGCCGTTGTTTCGGGTCTGGCGCTGGCCGGTGCTTCGGCCATCTCGCACGACATCTACGCTCGCGTGATCAAGAAGGGTACGGCTTCGGAAGCAGCTGAAATCCGCGTTTCCAAGATCGCCACGATCTGCCTCGGCTTCGTTGCCATCATCCTCGGCATCGCTTTCGAGAAGCAGAACATCGCCTTCATGGTCGGCCTGGCCTTCGGTGTTGCTGCCGCAGCCAACTTCCCGGTGCTGATCCTCTCCATGTACTGGAAGGGTCTGACCACCCGCGGCGCACTGTGGGGCGGCTACGGTGGCCTGGTTTCCGCCGTCCTGTTCGTGCTCTTCTCGAAGTCGGTGTGGGTCGATGTGCTGGGCAATGCTGCTCCGCTCTTCCCCTACACTCAGCCGGCCCTGTTCGCCATGCCGATCGCCTTCCTGCTGGCCTGGATCGGTTCAACGAGCGACTCGAGTGCCCGCGCCAAGACGGAAATCGAAGCCTTCGACGACCAGTACGTGCGCGCTCAAACCGGTTACGGTGCCGCCTCCGCGTCGAATCACTAAGCTGTACTGAAACGACAAACCCCCTGACGAGTCGCCTCGTCAGGGGGTTTTTCTTTGCTTCGGGACAGATTCCCGCCCAGCATCAACCCATCAGTCAGGGAGCTTTCTGACCCTGAGCATCCATCCGCGCCAGCGCCTCGCGGCCGGACAACAGATGGTCGTGCATTTCCCTTTCCGCCTTGCCAGCATCACCGGCGAGCATGCTGGCCAGGATCGCCCGGTGTTCGTCGAGCGACTGCTGCAGGCGGCCTTCCAGAGACAGCGAGTGCAGGCGCGACAGTTTCAGCACCTTGCGCAGATCCTGGATGACCGAGAGCAACCAGCGGTTCCCAGAAAGCTCCTGGATTTTCTTGTGGAACTCCTGGTTGGCCTCGAAGAAGGCATCGATACGACCATCGCGGGCGGCCGATTCCAGCTTTTCGTGTATCGCCCTGAGTGCAGCCAGATCGGCGGTCTTGGCCCGCTTCACGGCCTCGAAGGCACAACGGCCTTCGAGCATGGCCATCAGGGGAAAGATGTCGTCAAGGTCTCGGCGGGAAATCTCCGTGACGTAGCAACCACGGCGCGGCTTGAGTTCGACCAGCCCTTCCGAGGCAAGGACTTTCAGGGCTTCGCGCAGTGGCGTACGGGAGATGCCATACTGCTCGGCCAACTTCTGTTCGTCGATCCACATCCCCGGCGTCAACTCATGGGCGAAGATGCGTTGTCGCAGTCGTTCGGCGACTTCCTGGTATAGCGCAGTAGGAGCGATACGGTTCATTGTGATGGTGTGTTTGAATGGGCAGGCCGGTACTTTGCCGACTTGCTTCCATAATTATGGATACAGTATTATGTAGGGCTGACCATGTCAAGCTGGGTGCGAAAGCGTAGAATTTTGAATTCTGCATCATCGGCCCGAAAAAATCGAATCGGCGAGAGGTGTTTCATGTCTGAAAAGTTCTTTGATTCCAATAACCTGGATGTCTGGGAAAAGGCCGCGGCCAAGCAGTCCCCGGGTGGCGACGTCAACAACCTGGTGTGGAATACCCCCGAAGGCCTTGCCGTCAAGGCGCTGTACACGAAGAAGGATGTCGAGAACCTCGAGTTCGCCGATACCCTGCCGGGTGTCGCGCCCTTCCTGCGCGGCCCGCAGCCGACGATGTACGCGGTCAAGCCGTGGACCATCCGCCAGTACGCCGGCTTCTCCACGGCCGAAGCCTCCAACGCTTTCTACCGCAAGGCGCTCGCCGCTGGCGGCCAGGGCGTTTCGGTCGCTTTCGACCTGGCCACGCACCGCGGTTATGACTCGGACAACGCCCGCGTCACCGGCGACGTCGGCAAGGCCGGCGTGGCGATCGACTCGGTCGAGGACATGAAGATCCTCTTCGACGGCATCCCGCTCGACAAGATTTCCGTGTCGATGACCATGAACGGCGCCGTCCTGCCCATCCTGGCCGGCTACATCGTCGCCGCCGAGGAACAGGGCGTGAAGCAGGAACAGTTGTCTGGCACGATCCAGAACGACATCCTCAAAGAGTTCATGGTGCGGAACACCTACATCTATCCGCCCAAGCCGTCGATGAAGATCATCGCCGACATCTTCGCCTACACGGCGCAGAACATGCCGAAGTTCAACTCGATCTCGATTTCGGGTTATCACATCCAGGAAGCCGGCGCCAACCAGGCCATCGAACTGGCCTTCACGCTGGCCGACGGCATGGAATACGTGCGCACCGGTATTGCCTCCGGCATGGACGTCGACACCTTCGCCGGCCGCCTGTCCTTCTTCTGGGCGGTCGGGATGAACTTCTATCTCGAAATTGCCAAGATGCGCGCCGCGCGTCTGTTGTGGCACCGCATCATGTCCGGCTTCAACGCCAAGAGCCCGAAGTCGATGATGCTGCGCACGCACAGCCAGACCTCCGGCTGGTCGCTGACCGAGCAGGACCCGTACAACAACGTCGTCCGCACCACCATCGAAGCGATGGCGGCGGTCTTCGGCGGCACCCAGTCGCTGCACACCAACGCGCTCGACGAAGCGATCGCGCTGCCGACCGAGTTCTCGGCCCGCATCGCCCGCAACACGCAGCTGATCATCCAGGAAGAAACGCACATCACCAACGTCATCGACCCGTGGGCCGGTTCCTACATGATGGAAAAGCTGACCCAGGACATGGCCGACAAGGCCTGGGCGATCATCCAGGAAATCGAGGCGATGGGCGGCATGACCAAGGCCGTCGAATCCGGCTGGGCCAAGATGCAGGTCGAAACCTGCGCCGCCGACAAGCAGGCGCGCATCGACTCCGGCAAGGACGTCATCGTCGGCGTCAACAAGTACAAGCTGGCCAAGGAAGACGCCATCGACATCCTTGACATCGACAACCACGCCGTCCGCGAAGCGCAGATCGCCCGCCTCAAGAGCATTCGCGCCAGCCGCGACAGCGCCGCCGTCAATGCCGCGCTCGACGCCCTGACCAAGGCCGCCGAAACCGGTGAAGGCAACCTGCTCGACCTGACCGTCAAGGCCATCCGCCTGCGCGCCACGGTCGGCGAGGTGTCGGATGCGCTGGAAAAGGTCTTCGGCCGTTTCCGCGCCAACAACCAGACCATTTCCGGCGTCTATGGCGGTGTCGTCGAAGGTCAGGAAAGCTGGGAACAGATCAAGGCCGATGTCGCCAGGTTCGCCGAAGAAGAAGGCCGTCGTCCGCGCATCATGATCGCCAAGCTCGGCCAGGACGGCCATGACCGCGGCGCCAAGGTCGTCGCCACGGCCTACGCCGACCTCGGTTTCGACATCGACATGGGCCCGCTCTTCCAGACCCCGGAAGAAGCTGCCCGCCAGGCCATCGAGAACGACGTCCATGCCATCGGCTGTTCGTCGCTGGCCGCCGGTCACAAGACGCTGGTGCCGCAGATCATCCAGTGCCTGAAGGACCAGGGCGCCGACGACATCATCGTCTTTGCCGGTGGCGTGATTCCGGCGCAGGACTACGATGCGCTGTACGCGGCCGGTGCCAAGGCGATCTTCGGCCCGGGCACCCGGATCGAGGATTCGGCCAAGCGCGTGCTCGAAGAAATCCGCAAGGCGCGCGGCTAAGGCCGGGATGAAACTGGACGAGGCGCCGGTGAAGGCGAATCTCCTCTCGGATGCCGACCGGCAGCTGGTCGAGGGCGTGCTGGCCGGTCAGCGTCGTTCGCTGGCCAAGGCAATCACGCTGATCGAGTCGACCCGCGCCGATCACCAGCAGCGTGCGCAGCAAGTGCTGACCGCGCTACTGCCGAAGACCGGCGGGGCGATCCGCATTGGCATTTCCGGCGTGCCCGGGGCCGGCAAGTCGACCTTCATCGAAGCCCTTGGCGTCTGGCTGATCGGGCAGGGCAAGAAACTCGCCGTGCTCGCCGTCGATCCTTCGTCGTCGGTCTCGGGCGGTTCCATCCTCGGCGACAAGACGCGCATGGAGTTGCTCAGCCAGCGCGAGGAAGCCTTCATCCGGCCCAGTCCGTCGGCCGGTTCGCTCGGCGGCGTTGCCGAGAAGACGCGCGAAGCCATGCTGCTCTGCGAAGCAGCCGGCTACGACGTGATCATCATCGAGACGGTCGGCGTCGGCCAGTCGGAAACGACGGTCGCCGGCATGGTCGACATGTTCTGCCTGCTGCAGTTGCCGAACGCCGGCGACGACCTGCAGGCGATCAAGAAGGGCATCGTCGAGATCGCCGACATGGTGGTCATCAACAAGGCCGACATCGACAAGCAGGCGACTGCGGTCGTCCGCGCCCAATGGCGCAACGCGCTGCACATGCTGCGTCCGGCGTCACCCAACTGGGCACCGCCGGTGATCGCGCTGTCGGCGCTGCACAAACAGGGCATCGCCGAGTTCTGGACTGAAGTCGAGAAATTCCAGGCGGCGCTCAAGCCGACCGGCGAGTTCGACGCCAAGCGCCAGCACCAGTCGCTGGCCTGGATGTGGCAACTGATCGACGCCGGCCTGCGTCAGCATTTCCGTAATCATCCGCGCGTGCAGGAAAACCTGCCCGCGCTGACCCGTTCCGTCGAGTCGGGGCATACGACGCCGGCTGCCGCCGCGTATGCGCTGCTCGACTATCTGAAACACTGATCACCCGTTCCATTTTGGGAGTTTTCTATGCATGACATCATCCGCCAGCTGGAAAAAAAGCGTGAAATGGCCCGCCTCGGCGGTGGCCAGAAGCGCATCGACAGCCAGCACAAGAAGGGCAAGCTGACCGCCCGCGAACGCATCGAACTGCTGCTCGATCCCGGTTCCTTCGAAGAATGGGACATGTTCAAGGAACACCGCTGCGTCGATTTCGGCATGGATCAGGCCGAGAAGACCCCGGGTGACGGTGTCGTCATCGGCTACGGCACGATCAACGGCCGTCTGGTCTTCGTCTTCTCGCAGGACTTCACCGTGTTCGGCGGCTCGCTGTCGGAAACCCACGCCGAGAAGATCTGCAAGGTCATGGACCAGGCGATGAAGGTCGGCGCCCCGGTGATCGGCCTCAACGACTCGGGCGGCGCCCGCATCCAGGAAGGCGTCGCCTCGCTCGGTGGCTACGCCGACGTCTTCCAGCGCAACGTGATGGCCTCCGGCGTCGTGCCGCAGATCTCGATGATCATGGGACCCTGCGCCGGCGGCGCGGTGTACTCGCCGTCGATGACCGACTTCATCTTCATGGTCAAGGACTCGTCCTACATGTTCGTGACCGGTCCGGAAGTGGTCAAGACCGTGACCCACGAAGACGTCACCGCCGAGGAACTGGGCGGCGCCGTAACCCACACGACCAAGTCCGGTGTCGCCGACCTGGCCTTCGAGAACGACGTCGAAGCGCTCTCCATGCTGCGCCGCTTCATGAATTTCGTGCCGTCGAACAACAAGGAAAAGCCGCCGGTCACGCCGACCAACGACCCGGTTGACCGCTTCGACTATTCGCTCGACACCCTGGTGCCGGACAACGCGAACAAGCCGTACGACATGAAGGAATTGATCATCAAGGTGGTCGATGACAACGATTTCTTCGAACTGCAGGCTGACTACGCCAAGAACATCATCATCGGTTTCGGCCGCATGGACGGCCATCCGGTCGGCATCGTCGCCAACCAGCCGCTGGTGCTGGCCGGCTGCCTGGACATCAAGTCGTCGATCAAGGCCGCCCGCTTCGTCCGCTTCTGCGACGCCTTCAACATCCCGGTCGTCACCTTCGTCGATGTGCCGGGCTTCATGCCGGGCACCACGCAGGAATACGGTGGCATCATCAAGCACGGCGCCAAGCTGCTCTACGCCTACGCCGAATGCACCGTGCCCAAGGTCACCATCATCACCCGCAAGGCCTACGGCGGCGCCTACGACGTGATGTCGTCCAAGCACCTGCGCGGCGACGTCAACCTCGCCTGGCCGTCGGCTGAAATCGCCGTCATGGGCCCGAAGGGCGCGGTCGAGATCATCTTCCGTGAGGAAAAGAACGATCCGGCCAAGCTCGCCCAGCGCGAAGCCGAGTACAAGGAAAAGTTCGCCAATCCGTTCGTCGCCGGCGCCCGCGGCTTCATCGACGACGTGATCATGCCGCACGCCACCCGCAAGCGGATCGCCCGCTCGCTGGCCATGCTGCGCGACAAGAAACTCGAAAATCCGTGGCGCAAGCACGGCAACATTCCTCTGTAAGCGTCAGGGAGAAAAAGGAACATGTTCAAGAAAATTCTGATCGCCAACCGCGGTGAAATTGCCTGCCGCGTCATCAAGACTGCCCGCAAGATGGGCATCGCCACCGTCGCCGTCTATTCCGAGGCCGACAAGGACGCCCTGTTCGTCGACATGGCCGACGAAGCCGTCTGCATCGGCCCGGCCGCCTCGAAAGAATCCTACCTGGTTGCCGACAAGATCATCGCCGCCTGCAAGCAGACCGGCGCCGAAGCGGTCCACCCGGGCTACGGCTTCCTGTCGGAAAACGCCGAGTTCTCGCGTCGTCTGGAAGAGCAAGGCATCAAGTTCATCGGTCCGAAGCACTACTCGATCGCCAAGATGGGCGACAAGATCGAGTCCAAGAAGCTGGCCATCGAAGCCAAGGTCAACACCATCCCCGGCCACAACGACGCCATCGACGGTCCTGACGCCGCCGTGGAAATCGCCAGGAAGATCGGCTACCCGGTGATGATCAAGGCCTCCGCCGGCGGCGGCGGCAAGGGCCTGCGTGTCGCCTACAACGACGCCGAAGCGCACGAAGGCTTCTCCTCCTGCGTCAACGAAGCGCGCAACTCCTTCGGCGACGACCGCGTCTTCATCGAGAAGTACGTGCTCGAGCCGCGCCACATCGAAATCCAGGTGCTCGGCGACAGCCACGGCAACTACGTGTACCTGAACGAGCGCGACTGCTCGATCCAGCGTCGTCACCAGAAGGTCATCGAAGAAGCACCGAGCCCCTTCGTCGATCCGGAAATGCGCAAGGCAATGGGCGAGCAGGCCGTGGCCCTGGCCCGTGCGGTGAATTACGAGTCGGCCGGCACGGTCGAGTTCGTCGTTTCCGGTGCGACCAAGGAGTTCTACTTCCTGGAAATGAACACCCGCCTGCAGGTGGAACACCCGGTCACCGAACTGATCACCGGCCTCGACCTGGTCGAGCAGATGATCCGCGTCGCCTACGGCGAAAAGCTGCCGCTGACCCAGGCCGACGTCAAGATCGACGGCTGGGCGATGGAATGCCGGATCAACGCCGAAGACCCGTTCCGCGGCTTCCTGCCTTCCACCGGCCGTCTGGTCAAGTTCCTGCCGCCGGCCGAATCGACCGACGCCCAGGGCACGACCCGCGTCGACACCGGCGTCTACGACGGCGGCGAAATCTCGATGTTCTACGACTCGATGATCGCCAAGCTGATCGTGCACGGCAAGGATCGCAACGCCGCCATCGCCCGCATGCGCGACGCGCTGAACGCCTTCGTCATCCGCGGCATTTCCTCGAACATCCCGTTCCAGGCGGCGCTGATGCAGCACCCGGTGTTCCATTCCGGCATCTTCGACACCGGCTTCATCCCCAAGCACTACCCGACCGGCTTCGACGCCTCGATGGTGCCGCACGACGATCCGGCGCTGCTGGTCTCGGTGGCTGCCTACGTCTATCGCGCCTTCACCGACCGTTCCGCTTCGATCAGCGGCCAGCTGCAAGGCCATGAGCGCATCGTCGGCGATCAATGGATGGTCGTCCGCCTGAACGGCGAGCAGAAGGAAAACCATCCGGTTACGGCGCGTCCGATCCCCGGTGGCTACCACGTCGAGTACAACGGCCAGCCCTACGAGATCCTGTCCGACTGGAAGCTGGGCGAGTCGCTGTTCACCGGCACCTGCAACGGTCAGGACTTCACGCTGCAGGTCGAACGGCACAAGACCAAGTACTCGCTGTTCCACTGGGGCACGCGCGCCGACTTCATGGTGATGAGCGCGCGCGCCGCTGAACTGCTGGCACTGATGCCGGAGAAGCCGGCGCCCGATCTGTCGAAGTTCCTGCTGTCGCCGATGCCCGGCCTGCTGCGCGACGTCGCGGTCAAGGTTGGCCAGGAAGTGAAGGCCGGCGAGAAGCTGGCGGTCATCGAAGCGATGAAGATGGAGAACATCCTCAAGGCCGAGCAGGACTGCAAGGTGAAGAAGATCTCCGCCGCCGTCGGCGAAAGCCTGTCGGTCGACCAGGTGATCATCGAGTTCGAATAAACTCTTGATCAGGGCAAATGACAAAGGCCTGCTTTGATGCAGGCCTTTTTTTTCGAAAGCGCACGATGAGCGGTTATGAACACTACGGTCGGGAGCTTGCTGAACTCGATCACGAAATTCACAAGTACGCGATAATTTGCGGCGTGAACCTGTCCAATCGGCACGAAATCGATGCCTGTATCCGCATGCATCACGAGGGTTGGGCAGAAGACAAGGCTCGTGAATCCCTGCACGGCTTGCTGGCGCTGAGAATCAAGCTGGAAACCGAAATGATGGAGCAGGGAATGGTGCCACCCCCGCTCGTTCCTGCCTCAACCTGAACTGATTTGCTGGCCCACGAACGAGGCGGGCCGGAAAATCACTTCGCTTTCTTCATCTCGTCGATGCCCTTGCGCAGCATCTGATCCAGCTCCGAGCCAGCTTCGACCTGGGGTAGCAGGGCTTCCCAGTAGGCGATGCCGTTCTTCGCATCACCCGCTTCCATGGCAGCAGCACCGGCCAGGAACAGGGTGTGAGCGTGCTTGGGATCAAGCTTGAGGGCCTTGTCGATCAACTCCTTGGCCTTGCCGGTCAGCCCCTTGCCGCTGGCCATGGCCAGGGTTTCGGCATAACTCGCCAGCAACTCGGGATCCTGGTCGATAAAAGCCTCTGCCTTGCTGTAGGCAGCAACAGCCTCATCGTAACGGCCCAGCATCTTGTAAGAGCGGCCGAGCATCACCCAACCGTTCATGTCATCGGGGTTGCTCTCCATGCGCGCGGCCAGCCTGGCGACCATGGCATCGATGTCGGCAGCGGTCATCTGTTTCTGCGGTGCAGTGTTGGCCGGATCGATGGCTTTCGGGTTGCCGAGCAGCATGTAGGCCAGCAGAGCCCCAACAGGCAGTAGCACGAGCAACGCGACAGCTGTGGGCCGGCTGCGCCGGCTGGCTTCTTCCCCTTCGCTTACAGTCTCGCCATCAACCTCTTCAAGCAATCGCCGCTTCAGTTCGGCACTCGTCTGCTCGAACTCTTCGGTGGTGATGTTGCCATCCCGGAGTTCATTCTCCAGATCGGCGAGCTGGTCACGAAAAATCTCCAGGTTGGCTGCCTTGCGGTCGGCTGCGCTGACCTGGCGACGCCTGCCGAACCACAGGCCAGGCAGCAACAGGGCTAAGCTCGCCAGAACAATCAGTGCGGCGTAGATGGCAAACTGAGTCATTTGTCTTCGATTTCCTTGAGCAGGGCTTCGGCCCGGCGGGTTTCCTCTGCAGACAGCGGGCTATTGCTGGCAACCCGGCTGTTACGGCGCTTGAGATAGCTGCGCATGACCAGCAGGCCGATCAGCAGCAAGGCAATGGGACCTGCCCAGAGCAGGATGGTGATGCCCTTGACCGGTGGCCGGTAGAGCACGAAATCGCCGTAGCGGCTGACCATGAAATCGAGGATTTCGTTGTCGGAACGACCATCACGAATCATGCCGCGGATCTCCCGGCGCAGGTCGACAGCCAGTTCGGCGTTGGAGCCAGCAATGGTCTCGTTCTGGCAAACCAGGCAGCGCAGCTCCTTGGACAACTCCTGCAGTCGCTTTTCGGCGACGGGGTCATCGGCCACTGCGGCTTCGTTGGTAGCAGTGGCGAACACCGGTCCTGACAGTAAGCCCAGCAAGAAAATGAAGCAGGAGAAAAGCTTCATTTGTTGAGCTCCGCGACCAGGGGCAGAATCTTCTCACCGAGAACCTGCGGGCTGACCGGACCAGTGTGCTTCATCCGGATGATCCCGTTTTTGTCGATGACATAGGTTTCCGGGACGCCATAGACACCATAGTCGATACCAACCCGACCATCGATGTCCATCACGGTCAGCAGATAAGGATCGCCATGCGCCTGCAACCAGCCGTTGGCGCGCTCCAGGGCAAGGGGAACCTCCTGCTCGGCGGGGACGCGGCGCATGTCGATGGCGCCATCGCCACGCAACTCCTTGTAGTTCAAGCCGACCACCGGAGTACCGCTGCCGCGCCGGGAAAACTCGACCAATACCGGATGCTCCTCACGGCAGGAAACACACCAGGAAGCCCACACATTGAGCAGCCAGACCTTGCCCTTCATGTCTTCCGGGCCCATGGTCTGTCCGGGCTGGTTGAGGACGGCCAAGCGGAAGGCCGGTGCCGGCTTGCCGACCAGCGGCGAAGGCACGTCGCGGGGGTTCAGGTTGAGCCCGACAGCGAGCAAGACGACCAGTGCCGCGAAGGCACCGAGTATCCAGTAGTAGCGATTCATGCCGGTGAGCCTCCCGACTTGCGGCGATTGCGGTAACGACGGTCGAACATGGCGATTGCCGCCCCCAGGGCCATGATTACGCAACCACCCCAGATCCAGTCAACGAAGGGCTTGTAATAAACGCGCACTGCCCATTCTCCCTGCGGCTGGTCGGGGTTGATCGGCTCGCCCAGGGAAACATAAACGTCGCGCCACAGGCCGGCGTCAATAGCGGCTTCGGTCATCGGCATGGTCGAGGAGAAATAGTTGCGCTTCTCCGGATCGAGCTTGCGCAGGAAGCGCCCATTCAGCGACAGGTCGAAATCCCCTTGCGCAGCCAGGTAGTTCGGGCCCTGGACCGAGCGCACGCCATTGAAAGTGAAGCTGTAGCCGCTGACCTCGACAGTCTGGCCGGGCGCCATCTTGAGATCTTTTTCCTCCTCATAGGAAGTCACCATGGTGACGCCGACGAGGAAGACGGCAACGCCGATATGCGCCAGGTGCATGCCGGTGAAACTGGCCGGCTGCGAGAACAGCGAAGCAAGCAAGCTGCGCTCGCCACGGGTCGCCATCGCCCGTTGCAGATAATTCAGTTTGGCGGTGAACACGATCCAGGCAGCAAGCAGGATACCGATCGCGGTCATGGTCTTCCACTGGCCGTAGATCAAGGGCAGTGCGATGGCGACCACCGCGGCCGCAGCCAGCGCCCAACGAACGGTGCGCAGGATTTCCGGAATCGAGGCTTGCTTCCAGCGGGCGAAGGGGGCCACGCCCATCAGGAAGAGTACCGGCAGCATCACCGGTACGAATACCGCATCGAAATACGGCGGCCCGACCGATATCTTGCCCAGACCGAGGGCATCGACCAGCAGCGGGTAAAGCGTACCGAGCAGGACGGTGGCACAGGCGACGACGAGCAGGACGTTATTGGTCAGCAACAGCGACTCCCGCGAGACCAGCCCGAACTTGCCACCGAGCCCTACCGTCGGCGCCCGCCAGGCAAAGAGGGCGAGCGAGGTACCAACCACGGCGACCAGGAAAATGAGGATGAAGATGCCGCGGGTCGGGTCGGTGGCGAAGGCGTGTACCGAGGTCAGCACGCCGGAACGAACCAGGAAGGTGCCGAGCAGCGACAGCGAGAAAGCGGAAATTGCCAGCAATACCGTCCAGTTTTTGAAGCTGCCGCGCTTTTCCGTCGCCGCCAGCGAGTGCATCAGGGCGGTACCGACCAGCCAGGGCATGAAGGAGGCGTTTTCGACCGGGTCCCAGAACCACCAACCGCCCCAGCCCAGTTCGTAATAGGCCCACCACGAGCCCATCGCAATGCCAAGCGTCAGAAAAGCCCAGGCCGCAGCGGTCCAGGGCCGCGACCAGCGTGCCCAGGCGGCGTCGAGCTTGCCGGAAAGGAGTGCAGCGATGGCGAAGGCGTAAGCCACCGAGAAGCCGACATACCCCATGTAGAGCAGCGGCGGGTGAATGATCAGGCCGGGATCCTGGAGCAAGGGGTTGAGGTCGCGCCCCTCGGCGACACCGGGAAGCAGGCGCTCGAAGGGGTTCGAAGTAAACAGGATGAACAGCAGGAAACCAAAGCAGACCAGACCGAGCGTACCCAGCACACGGGCCAGCATGCGTTCAGGCAATTGCCGCGAGAAGATGCGCACGGCGAGGGCCCACCAGGACATCATCAGCATCCACAGCAACAGGGAACCCTCGTGTCCGCCCCAGACGGCCGACATGCGGTACTCGATGGGCAACAGCGAGTTGGAATGCTGGGCAACATAGACCACGGAGAAATCGTTGGCAACGAAGGCCCAGGTCAGGCAGAGGAAGGAAAATGTGACCAGCAGCGCAAAGGCATCGGTGGCCGGTCTGGCCAGGGCCATCCAGGCCAGTCGCCCGGTATGAGCACCGATCAGGGGCAAGGTACCGAGCAGCAGGGCAACGATGGCGGAAAAGATCAGGGCGAAATGGCCGAGTTCGGGAATCATGCTCAGTAGCTCGCTTTCGGTTGCGCTGCCTTGGCAGCTTCTTGCTCGGCCTGACGCTGCACGCCGCGGGCGTGAGCATCCTCAAGTGCCTTGGCCGCCTCTGGCGGCATGTAGTTCTCGTCGTGTTTAGCCAGGACTTCCTGGGCCTTGAACGTGCCATCCGGCAACAGGCGGCCCTGGGCGACTGCCCCCTTTCCTTCCGAAAACAGGTCGGGAAGGATGCCGACGTAGTCGACGGTGATGTCTTTTTCGGTATCGGTAATGATGAAGCGGATGGTGACGCCGTCGGCCTGTCGCTGGATGCTGCCCTCCTTGACCAGGCCACCGATGCGGAACAGCTTGTCAGCCGGCGCCTTGCCTTGGGCAACATCGGTCGGCGATATGTAAAGGGCGATGTTGCTGTTCAATGCGTTGAGCACCAGCGCGGCAATGATGCCGATGAGTGCGACGGCGCCGCCGATCAGCGCCAGCTTCTTGTGACGGGATTTCATGCTTCGGTACTCCGGGATTCGGCGCGCAACTGGCGCTTGAGACGGGCAATGGTGGTCTTGCGATTGCGCGCAACGGCAATCGGTTCCAGCACCATGATCAAGGTGGTGACACCAAAGGAGCCCCAGACGTAAAGCCCGTAGCCGCCCATGGCGAGGAAATCCGAAAAACTGTTCCAGTAGATCATTGGGAGTCTCCTGCCAGTTCCTGTCTGACCCAATCCGTATGGCGCTCGCGCTCGAGCATGATGGTGCGCACCCGGGCCAGGGCGATGGCGATCGAATACATCCAGAAGGCCAGTGCCATCAGCAACATGCCCCAGAGCATGATTTCAGCCATCGACGATTTGGTCAGATTGACGCTGGAACCTTGGTGCAGCGTGTTCCACCACTTTACCGAGAAATAAATGATCGGAATGTTGACCACGCCAACCAGCAGCAGGATGCCACCGGCCTTGTCGCCGCGGCGCGGATCATCGATGGCGGCGACCAGGGCCATGTAGCCGATGTAGAGGAAGAGCAGGATCAACTCGGAAGTCAGCCGGGCATCCCAGACCCACCAGGTCCCCCACATCGGCTTGCCCCACAGGGCGCCGGTCCACAGCGAGAGGAAAGCCATCAGCGCACCGGTCGGCGCCAGCGCCCGGGCCATCATTCCCGACAGGCGGGTGTTGAAGGCCAGGCCAATGGCGGCCCAGAAAGCCATCACCAGGTAGATGAACATGCTCATCCACGAAGTCGGAACGTGGACAAAAATGATTCGGTAACCTTCGCCCTGCTGGAAATCGGTCGGCGCGACCAGCATGCCGATATACAGACCGGCCAGGCCGAACAGGATGCCGGCGGCGACAAACCAGGGGATCATCTTGCCGGCCAGGGGGTAGAAGGTGGCCGGAGCAGCGAAGCGGTAGAGATTGAAACGGTCGTTCATTCGAGGGCGATCTTCAGGGCCGCAGCCGACGCCCAGGGGGCAAAACCGATTGCAGCGATGGTCATTGCAGCGAGCAGTGATAGATGTCCTTCCCCCCCGAGACCGGACACCGTCGCGTCAACTGCGCCAGCGCCGAATATTAGCACTGGAATGTAGAGGGGGAGAACAAGTAGCGACAAAAGAATCCCGCCACCGCGCAGCCCCAGGGTCAGCGCCGCGCCGATCGCACCGATGCCGGACAAGGCCGGGGTACCGATCAAGATGGCGCCGGTTAACACCAGCAGGGCATCGGTCGACAAATCGAACTGAATGCCAAGCACGGGGGTGATCAGTGCCAGCGGCAGACCGGAAACCAGCCAGTGAGCAATCACTTTTCCGGTAACAACCAGCCCAAGGGGATGCGGCGCAAGCGCCAGCTGTTCGAGCGTACCGTCGCGATAGTCGTCGGCGAACAGGCGGGGCAGCGAGAGCATCGTGGCCAGGAGTGCGGCAACCCACAGGATACCGGGTGCCAGCTGACGCAACAGGTCGACTTCCGGACCGATACCGAGCGGGAACAGGCTGACGACAATGACGAAAAAGAACAACGCGGAAACGATGTCGGCCTGGCGGCGCATGGCCAGTTTCAGGTCGCGGGCGATCACGGAGAAAACGATGTTGGGCATGGAGCGTCCTCAGCCGATGCGCAGTTCGCGCACGGTGCCAGCGGGAATGGCAACCAGCTGATGCGTGGTCATCACGGCCATGCCGCCACGCTGCAAGTGACCGGAAATGATGCCGGCCAGCCAGTCGACGGCGGCGACATCGAGGGCAACGAAGGGTTCGTCGAGAATCCATAATGGCCGCCGGTCGATCACCAGACGGGCCAGTGCGACCCGGCGTTTCTGGCCCTGCGACAGATATTTGCAGGCCAGGTCCTCGCGCCCGGCAAGGCCGACCTGTTCGAGCGCATCGATGGCGTCATCCACGGACAAGGCCTCACCGGCCAGGCGGGCAGCAGCAAGAAGATTTTCGAGTGGAGTCAACTCTTCCTTGATGGCATTCAGGTGGCCGAGGTAACAGAGGGCAGCGTGATAGTCGTCGGCCTGCCGGCGGATCGGTTTGCCGTGCCAGCGGATTTCACCGGTTTCCGGGGGCAACAGACCGATCAACATGCGCAGCAGGCTGGTCTTTCCTGCACCGTTACGGCCCTGCAGATAGAGTAACTCTCCAGCATCGAGCTTGAAGCCGAGGCCTGAAAAAAGACGGCGCTCGCCGCGCACGCATTCCAGATTGTCAGCTTCCAGCATGTTGAATACCCTGAAAAATCAGGTGCAGATTATGGACGCGCAAGTGTACCGACAGATTGAGGTGAATCAAACAGGAAAAAAAGGGGGCCGAAGCCCCCAAAAAAAGAGAGGTGGAAAGTGACCGCTTACTTGAACGGCGTCGGCCGTGGAGTTGCGTCCGAAGACGGCGGCAGGATAGGCAGCGTGAAAGTCGGCTGATCACCGGTCAGGGTCTTCAGGAAGGCGACGATCTTGGCGTTTTCTTCCTTGGTAAACTTGCGACCCAGTTGCAGGCGGCCCATCACGTCGACCGCTTCGGTCAGCGTATTGGCGGCACCATCATGGAAGTACGGATAGGTGAGTTCGACGTTGCGCAGGGTCGGCACCTTGAAGTTGAAGCGGTCTTCATCCTTGCCGGTGACGGCGGCACGGCCGTCAGGCATGTTGCCCTTGTACGGCTCAACGATGCCCATCTTCTGGAATGAATTGCCGCCGACGGCTTCGCCATTGTGACAGGCGACGCAGCCACTATCCTTGAACAGCGCGTAACCTTCCTGTTCCTGCTTGGTCAGGGCATCCTTCTTGCCGAGCAGCCACTGGTCGAAGCGGGAATTCGGGGTGACCAGGGTCTTCTCGAATTCGGCGATGGCGGTGGTCACCTGGTCGATATCGATCTTGTCCTTGCCGAAGACCATCTTGAACTCGCGGACGTAGGCAGGAATCGATTCGAGGACGTTGATCGCCAGGGTATGCGTGAAGGCCATTTCACCCGGGTTGGCAATCGGACCGCCGGCCTGGGCCTTGAGGTCGGCAGCACGGCCATCCCAGAACTGGGCCAGGTTGAGGCTGGAATTGAGCACGGTCGGCGCGTTGATCGGGCCTTGCTGCCACTTGTCGCCGACTGAGGTCGGGATGTTGTCGGTACCGCCCATCGACAGGTTGTGACAGGTGTTGCAGGACATGATCCCGGACTTGGACAGGCGCGGATCAAAATACAGCTTCTTGCCCAGCTCGACCATGCCGATATTGATGCTGGCCGGCGGCTTGATCGGCTGGATCGGTTCGCCGGCGGCAGCAACGGCTGCGGTGTGAATGGCGAATCCGGATACCAGGGCGACAGCGGTCGCCAGAACGGTACGTTTCATCATGTTTCTCCCTCGTTGATAAAAGTATGTTTCTGCATTTTGTGCCGATCGAATTTGTTAAAGTTGACACAAGTCAATGTTTTTAATGGATTTAAACTATAGAGACCATAGGAACTCCCTATGGTGCATGCGGGTATGATCCCGCTGGAAAGGAGTGCCGCCCATGACCTTGACCGAGTTGCGCTATATCGTTGCGCTTGCCCAGGAAAGGAACTTCAGCCGCGCCGCCGAACGCTGTTCGGTGAGTCAGCCCACCCTCAGCGTCGCCATCGCCCGTCTGGAAGATGAACTGGGTGTGCAGTTGTTCGAGCGCGGCAAGGGCTTCGTCAGCCCCAGCCTGGTCGGCGCCCGGGTGGTCGAACAGGCGCAGACTGCGCTGGTCGAGGCCGAAAAGGTTCGCCAGATTGCCCAGCGGGGACGCGATCAACTGGAAGGGATGCTGCGCCTGGGCGTGATCCACACCATCGGCCCCTACCTGCTGCCCCAGCTGATTCATTCGCTGAAGGCGGTGGCACCGAACATGCCGCTGGTGATCGAAGAGAACATGACTGCCAACCTGGCCGAGATGCTGCGCGAAAACGACATCGACGTTGCCATTCTTGCCCTGCCCTTCGATTCACCCGGCGTGCTCACACGGCCGCTGTACGACGAAGTGTTCAAGGTCATCGTGCCGCGCGGCCATCCCTGGGAAAGGCGCGCCGCCATTGCCCCGGAAGAGGTCGCTGGCGATGAAATCCTGCTGCTCAAGGCCGGCAATTGCTTTCGCGACCAGGTGCTGGGGGCCTGCCCGCAGGTCAGCAGCCCGGAGACCGATGTCCGCCTTGGACATTCCATCGGCACCATCCGCTGCATGGTTGCCTCGGGGCTGGGCGTCTCGGTATTGCCCGACGGAGCCCTGCAGCACCCTTACAGCAACGACATGATCAGCGTCATTCCGTTCACCCCGCCCGAGCCGTCACGGCGGGTCGCCCTGGCCTGGCGCAGTTGTTTCGTCCGCCCCAAGGCCATCGACGCCCTGCTGGCCGCGGTACGCAGCCTGAGTTCGCCCGCCTACCGCCTGCTCGTCTGAAGCCGCGCGATCAGGGCCGGCAGATAGGATTGAGCAAAACTCCCGTCGGCCGCAGCGTTCCAGCGCGGATCGGGCGTGTAGTCGCGTAACCAGCCGGGCAGCTGCCCGGCCGGCATGGGTCGGGCAATACCGAAGCCCTGCGCCAGGTCGCAGCCAAGGTGAATCAGCAGCAAGCCGTGCTCGCTGGTTTCGACCCCTTCAGCAATGACCCGGCGACGGAAGGCCCGGGTCAGGCCGATGACTGCTTCAACGATCGCCAGGTCTTCCGGATCGTCAAGCATGTCGCGGACGAAGGACTGGTCGATCTTGAGCATCTCCGCCGGCAGCCGACGGAAGTAGGTGAGCGAGGAATAGCCGGTACCGAAATCGTCAAGGGCAAAACTGACGCCGAGTTTGCGGCAATTCTCGAAGAGCAGGGCGGCGCGACCGATGTCCTCGATGGCTGCAGTTTCCAGTACCTCAAGCTCCAGTCGCGAGGGAGGGACCTCCGGATGGGCGAGCAGTTGCTGCGCCAGCATGTCGGTGAATCCCCGATGCAGCAGGTGTTCGCCGGCGATGTTGATGCTCACCGCCAGGTCGATGCCCGCCCGGGCCCAGGTGGAGAGCTGATCGAGCGCCTCGCGGATGACCCAGTTACCGATTTCAATGGCCAGCTCGCTGCCTTCGACTGCCGGCAGGAACTCCTGCGGCAGGCGCAGGCCAAGTTCCGGGTGCTGCCAGCGGATCAACGCCTCGGCGCCGATCACCCGGCCTTGACGCATATCCACCTTTGGCTGGTAATAGAGGACAAATTCCCTGTTGGCCAGCGCCTGAGCGATCCGGGCGAGATCGTCGCGGCGACGACGGGCGCGCCGGTCATTCTCGGGGTCGAACAGGTGGTGCCGGTTACGCCCGGCCTGCTTGGCGACGTACATCGCCTGATCCGCGTGGCGCAGCAAGGTGTCGGCGTCCGAACCATCGTTGGGATAAAGCGTGACTCCGATGCTGGCCGAGATCGAAACTTCTTCACCGCCCACCGAGAAGGGATGGACGAGCGAGGCAGAAACACGACTCAGCGCCTGGTCGCACTCGCGGACATCGCTGAGGCCAGCCAGCAACAACACGAACTCGTCACCGCCCAGGCGGGCGACCGTATCTCCACCGCGAACGCAGGCCTTGAGTCGCTGGGCGACTTCAATGAGCAGACGATCGCCGGCGGCATGGCCGAACTCGTCGTTGACCGGCTTGAAACCGTCAAGATCGAGATAGCAGACCGCCAGCAAGGCCTGGGAGCGGTTCGCCTGAGCCATCGCCAGCTGCAGGCGGTCGGCGAGCAGCATGCGGTTGGGCAACTGGGTCAGCGGATCGAAATGGGCGAGGTGTTCGAGCCGCTGCTGATGTTCCTTGATCAGGGTGATGTCGGAGAAGATGCCGACAAAATGGGTGATTTTTGCATCCGGGCTACGCACCGCGGAAATCGTCAGAAGCTCGACGAATATTTCGCCGCTTTTCTTGCGGTTCCAGACTTCGCCGCGCCAGTGACCGTCCTTGAGTATGGCCTGCCACATCGCAGCGTAAAAACTGTCGTCATGGTGACCGGAACCGAGCAGACGGGGAGTTTGCCCGATGGCGTCCTCCCGCTCGAAACCGGTGAGCTCGGTGAAAGTCGGATTCACCTCGACGATGCGCCCGCCAATGTCAGTAATGACGATACCCTCGTGGGCATTGGCGAAGACGCTGGCGGCCAGGCGCTGGCGCTCCTCGATGACCTGCCGCTCCAGCGCCAGCGCGAATTGCCTGGCGATGCTCTGGGTGGCCAGGCAGTTCGCCGAAGATATCTGGTCGGTATGATGGCCGGCCAGCATCAGGCAGGCAATCGGCTGACCATCGACAACGATGGGTTGCAGCAGCAGGCAGCGCAGGCCTTCGGACTTGAGCAGTGGGCAATCGCCGAGCTCGCATTCATCGTTCCGGCAACAACAATGCTGACAGTTGCAGACCACTTTCTGGGCATCGCAGCAGGCAGCGATCGGCGAGGCCGCCGCCTGGCGGCCGTAACTCTCGACAAAACCAGCAGACAAGCCGTGGTGCACCTGAAGTTCATAGTCGCCACCCGGACTGCGCCAGTAAATGCCGCCACAATCGAACTCGGGGAAGCGCAGGGCCAGTTCGAGCATGGTACCCAGCAAGGCATGCTGATCACCACCTTGCGCCAGGGCATTGGCCAGATCGCGCTCGATGCCCAGCCGCAACTCCTCGGAGCGGCTGGTGGTGATGTCGATCGCGCTGGCAATCACGGCTGCCTGAGCGGCGTAGCAGGTCGCCGTCATCTGCACGCGGATCAGCACGATCTGACCGTCCTGCCTGCGCCCCCAATACTCGATGGACTGCGGCTCGCCTTCAAGCGCGAGGCGTATCGCCCGTGAGGTTTCTTCGGTCCGGGTCAGTCCACTTACAGCCATCTCGATGGGACTGCGTCCACGCAGGGCTTCACGACTGTAGCCGCTGATCTCTTCGGCGGCCTGATTGGCATCAAGAAAACGAGCGTCGGCGTCGAGCACGAAAAGCGCGTTGGCCACCGTTTCGAACATCTGGTGGAAGGTATTCCGGCTATCCTGTAATTCGTCCGACTGGCGCCGCTGGGCGATCAGCAGGGTGGCAAGCTGGCTGGCCTGGTGCACAGTCGCGCGTATGCTCTCCGGTAGCCGCCCGGTGTTCTCACGGTAGGCAGCAAAGGTGCCAAGCAGCCGCTGATCGGGGCCGATCAGCGCTTCCGCCCAGCCGGAGCGGGCGCCGCAGAGCGTGGCAAAATGGCGATATTGCGCCCCCTCGGGCTGGCTGAATATGTCTTCGATGAAGGCTTCGCCGCGCGCCCAGGCTGCGGCCCCTGACACACCCACCCCCGGACCGATTTCAACTTTTTCCAGGCACGCCTGGGCGGCCTCGGGCAGGCTGGGGGCGGCCGCCAGACGCAGGGCGGCGCCGTCGGGCGTAACCAGCATGATCGAGCACTTGACCCCGGAAACCTCGTGCTCAGCCGACAGGACCACCAGTTCAAGCAGGTTTTCCAGGCGCTCGCCGCGCAGCATTCCGGCCATTGCCGCATTGCGGATGAGCAGGGCCTCGTCGTAGCGTGTCTGCAGGCCGCGCTGTTCGCTGATGGCCTCGTCGAGGAGATCCATCTCCAATGGCCGGATCAGGCTGTGTTCGGTAAGCAAGCCAATCAGACGCCCATCCTGATCGACCACGATGAGGTGCCGGATACGCGCTTCGAGCATCATCGCCGCGGCTTCCGCCGCCGATGTTTCCGGACCGACGCTGGCCAGCGGATGTGTCATTACCGCGAACAATGGAGGATTACCTTCCCCCTTCAGATAGAGCCTGACCACGTCGCGTTCGGTGACGATGCCGCATGCGTTTTCCCCATCCATCACCACCACGCTGCTGGCCTTGGCTGTCTCCATCGCCGCCAGCGCTTCCTCCAGCGTCGCACTGCGGGGCAGACGGGGAAACACCCGCTCCATCAAGCCCTCGACCGTATTCAGATGACGATAAAAATCGAGTCCGAAAAAACGTCTGAAGTCGGTTTCGCTGAGTATGCCGAGCAGGGTACCGTCCTGCCCGGTCACCACCAGGTGGCGGATGCCCAGGCGCGAAGCCTGACGGAAAGCCGCCCTGACCTCGGTATCACTCCTGACGGTATGCACCGGCGCGGTCATGAACTCGCGCACCAGGCGTTGTGGGTCGTCGTGGTGACGCATCGCTCGCAGCATGTCGCGCTCGGTGAGGATGCCAATCACCCGCCCCTGCTCGACGATGACCACGGAGGAAATACGCGCCCCGACCATCATCGAGGCCGCATCGGCAAGCGTGGCTTCGGGCGGGACGCTGTCTGCGTGCAGCGTCATCAGTTCGGCGACGGTAGGCATGGGCGGATTGTAGTCAACACATCAAGCCCTGTCTTCATCAACTGCGGAGCGTGTTTCATCCGGCTGGATCAGCCACACGCACGGACCGGATCAATACTTTCCACTAGTGGAATTCATGCTTTCACTACCCCTCGGGCAGACACCGGCAACACTGCACATGCTCCTGTCAATACCATGATTTATCAGAACAAAATGGAATACCACCCTGGTGGCACGCGGCTTGCGTTGATAGCTGCACTGCAAGTTCTGACCAACGGGGGGAAGCGCTGTGACTGAAACCTTTTACGATGTGCTGCGCCGCCAGGGGATTTCCCGGCGCAGCTTCCTGAAATTCTGCAGCCTGACCGCGACTTCGCTCGGCTTGGGCAGCGCCGCCGCGCCGCGCATCGCGCAGGCCATGGAAACCAAACCGCGCACGCCGGTCCTGTGGTTGCACGGGCTGGAATGCACCTGCTGTACCGAATCCTTCATCCGCTCGGCGCATCCGCTGACCAAGGATGTCGTGCTGTCGATGCTGTCGCTCGATTACGACGATACGCTGATGGCCGCCGCCGGCCACCAGGCCGAGGAAATCCTCGAAGAGGTCAAGCGCAAGTACAAGGGCCAGTACATCGTCGCCGTCGAGGGCAATCCGCCGCTCAACGAGGACGGCATGTTCTGCATCCAGGGCGGTCGCCCCTTCATCGAGAAGCTGCGCGAAACCTGTGCCGACGCCAAGGCCATCATCTCCTGGGGCGCCTGCGCTTCCTACGGCTGCGTGCAGGCCGCCAAGCCGAACCCGACGCGCGCCACCCCGGTGCACAAGGTGATTTCCGGCAAGCCGATCATCAATGTCCCGGGCTGCCCGCCGATCCCCGAAGTGATGACCGGTGTTGTCACCTACATGCTGACCTTCGACCGCATTCCCGAGCTTGATCGCCAGGGTCGGCCGAAGATGTTCTATGGTCAGCGCATCCACGACAAGTGCTACCGCCGTGGCCACTTCGACGCCGGCCAGTTCGCCGAAGCCTGGGACGACGAGGGTTCGCGCAAGGGCTACTGCCTGTACAAGATGGGCTGCAAGGGCCCGACCACCTACAACGCCTGCTCGTCGATGCGCTGGAACGGCGGCGTCAGCTGGCCGGTGCAATCCGGCCACGGCTGTATCGGCTGCTCCGAGGATGGCTTCTGGGACAAGGGCAGCTTCTACGACCGCGTCACCGACATCAACGCCTTTGGTGTCGAATCGAACGCCGATACCGTTGGCAAGGTGGCTGCCGGTACCGTTGGTGCGGCGATCGCCGCCCACGCGGCCGTGACCGCGCTGGCCCGCGCCCGCCAGAAGGCCGGCGAGACTGCAGAAGAGAAGGGAGAGAAGTAAGATGGCCGCCTACGAAACTCAGGGCTTCAAGCTCGACAACTCCGGCAAGCGTGTGGTCGTCGACCCGGTCTGCCGCATCGAGGGCCACCTGCGCGTGGAAGTGAACCTCGATTCCAACAACGTGATCCGCAACGCGGTGTCCACCGGCACCATGTGGCGCGGTCTCGAAGTCATCCTCAAGGGCCGTGATCCGCGCGACGCCTGGGCTTTCACCGAGCGCATCTGCGGCGTGTGCACCGGCACCCATGCGCTGACTTCGGTGCGGGCGGTCGAGGATGCGCTGAACATCCAGATTCCCGAGAACGCCAACATCATCCGCAACCTGATGCAGTTGAATCTCTACATTCACGACCATCTGGTGCACTTCTACCACCTGCACGCCCTTGACTGGGTCGATGTCGTGTCGTCGCTGAAGGCTGACCCGAAGAAGACCTCGGAACTGGCACAGAGCATTTCCTCGTGGCCGCTGTCGTCGCCGGGCTACTTCCGCGACATCCAGAACCGTCTGAAGAAGTTCGTCGAATCCGGCCAGCTCGGCCCCTTCGCCAACGCCTACTGGGGCAATCCGGCTTACAAGCTGCCGCCGGAAGCCAACCTGATGGCGGTCGCCCACTACCTCGAAGCCCTCGATTTCCAGAAGGAAATCGTCAAGGTGCACACCATCTTCGGCGGCAAGAACCCGCATCCGAACTGGCTGGTCGGCGGCGTCCCCTGCGCCATCAACCTGGAAGGCGCCGGTGCCGTCGGCGCCATCAACATGGAGCGCCTGAACCTGGTCAAGAGCATCATCGACCGCTGCACCGAGTTCGTCGAACAGGTCTATATCCCCGACCTGCTGGCCATCGGCTCCTTCTACAAGGGCTGGCTGTACGGCGGCGGCCTGTCGTCGAAGAACCTGCTGTCCTACGGCGACGTGCCGCTCAAGGCCAACGACTACTCGGCCGGCAACCTGATGCTGCCGCGCGGCGCGATCATCAACGGCAAGCTCGACGAAATCCACCCGGTCGACCTGCGTGACCCGGAACAAGTCCAGGAATACGTCGCCCACAGCTGGTACAAGTACCCGGACGAGAACCTCGGCCTGCATCCCTGGGACGGCGTCACCGAACCGAATTTCGTGCTCGGCCCGAACACCAAGGGCACCAAGACCAATATCAAGGAACTTGACGAAGGCGCCAAGTATTCCTGGATCAAGGCCCCGCGCTGGCGCGGCCACGCCATGGAAGTCGGCCCGCTGTCGCGGATGGTGCTCGGCTACCTGCAACCCAAGCAGTATCCGGAAATCCACGGCCTGGTCGACGGCGCACTCAAGCACCTCGACGTGCCGGTCACCGCGCTGTTCTCGACGCTCGGTCGCACCGCCGCGCGCGGCCTTGAAACAGCCTACTGCGTCAAGCTGCAGGCGCGCGAGTTCGACCGCCTGATGGCCAATCTGAAGGCCGGCGACCTGAACACCGCCAACATCGACAAGTGGGAACCGAAGACCTGGCCGGCAGAAGCCAAGGGCGTCGGTTTCACCGAAGCTCCGCGCGGCGCGCTTGGTCACTGGATCAAGATCAAGGACACCAGGATCGACAACTACCAGTGCGTCGTGCCGACCACCTGGAACGGCGGCCCGCGTGACCACAAGGGCCAGATCGGCGCCTTCGAAGCCTCGCTGATGGACACCCCGGTGGCCAAGGCCGACGAGCCGCTGGAAATCCTGCGCACGCTGCATTCCTTCGATCCCTGCCTGGCCTGCTCGACACACGTGATGAGCCCGGACGGACAGGAAATGACGACGGTCAAGGTCCGCTAAGCGGTCCGGAAAGGAGGCAATCATGCTTTCACAACAGGACATGCTGGAGGCCGAACGGCACGGCCGGCAGGTACGCTCGATCTATGTCTACGAGGCGCCGGTGCGTCTGTGGCACTGGATCAACGCGCTGTGCATGGTAGTGCTGGCGGTCACCGGCTACTTCATCGGTCTGCCCTTGCCATCGGTACCCGGTGAGGCGGCGGAGAATTTCCTGATGGGCTACATCCGTTTCGCCCATTTCGCCGCGGCCTACATCTTCGCCATCGGCCTGCTCGGCCGCATCTACTGGGCGCTGGTCGGCAATCACCACGCACGGCAGATCTTCAAGCTGCCGATCACCAACAAGGAGTGGTGGAGCGAAGTCTTCTTCGAGCTGCGCTGGTATCTCTTCCTGGAGAAAACTCCGAAGAAATACGTCGGCCACAACCCGATGGCGCAGCTGATGATGTTCTTTTTCTTCACGGTACTGGCAGTCGGCATGGTGTTCACCGGCTTCGCGCTGTACAGCGAGGGTGCCGGTCTGGGAACCTGGAGCGATACCTTGTTCGGCTGGGTCATCCCCGCGCTGGGCGGTTCCATGCAGGTACACAACCTGCACCGACTGGGCATGTGGATCATGATGACCTTTGCCGTCGTGCATATCTACGCGGCGATCCGCGAGGACATCATGAGCCGTCAGTCGTTGATCTCGACCATGGTCAGTGGCTGGCGGATGTTCAAGGATTGACCGGCACAGATTTACCTTGCGTTAGGTTTGCCCCGGTCAGCCTGGCTGCCCGGGGCTTTTTCCCCAAGGAAGAAGTCATGGAAAAACGGATACTCGTACTCGGCATCGGCAACCTGTTGTGGGCCGACGAAGGCTTCGGCGTGCGTTGCGTCGAAGCGCTCAACGCCGGCTGGAGCTTCCCGGACAACGTCACGGTCATGGACGGCGGCACGCAGGGTCTCTACCTGCTACCCTACGTGCAGGAGGCCGACTGCCTGCTGGTTTTCGACGCCGTCGATTACGGCGACACGCCGGGCGATCTGCGCGAAGTGGTCGGCGACCAGGTGCCGCGTTTCATGGGCGCCAAGAAGATGAGCCTGCACCAGACCGGTTTCCAGGAAGTGCTGATGGCTGCCGACCTGACCGGCAAGCTGCCGGCCGAACTGGTGCTTATCGGCGTCCAGCCCGAAGAACTCGAAGACTACGGCGGCAGCCTGCGCGACGTGGTCAAGGCGCAGATGGCGCCGGCACTGAATCTGGCACTGGACTGGCTGGAACGCTGGGGCGTGGTCGGCAGCATCCGCGAAGGTGTGGCCGAAGCCATTACCGACCGGGCACTGGCCATGGACGTTTATGAAGCCGGCCGGCCACCAGCCGACCAGGCCTATCGCCTGGGCGACGCCCGTTTCCTGAACGCGGAAGTCGCCTGATGTGCCTCGGCATACCCGTTCAGGTGCTTGATTGCGGCGAGCATTTCGCCCGCTGCCAGGGGCGCGACGGTGAGCTCAGCATCGACATCCGCCTGGTCGGAACCCAACCGCCGGGCACCTGGCTGCTCTGCTTTCTCGACGCCGCCCGCGAGGTCATTCCGGCCGAGCGTGCTGCCGCCGTCAATGCCGCGCTGTCGGCACTGAGCGCGGTCAATTCCGGCGAAACCGACTTGTCCGCCTTCTTCGCCGACCTCGACCGCGAACCCCAACTCCCCGAATTCCTGAGGACACCCAGCCCATGATTATCGAACTGAAAGCCGGCGCCACCTCGCTCGAACACCTCGAAGGCGCCATTGCCCGGATGCAGCAGAAGCACGGGTTCGTCCGCGTTCTTGCCGACGCCCCGCAATTTCCCGCAGGCCTCGCCGCCCTGCTGCTCACCGACGATCCGCAGCGCAACCTGGAAGTACTCGATGCCTGCGTCATCTTGCCCGAAGCACTGAACGGCCTCGGCGCCGACGTCGCCCGCCTGGTCGCCGGCCCGGAAGCAGCCGCCGCGCTGATGCAGCGTTTCGCCGTGGCGCGCGCGCCGGCCGTCGTCTTCCTGCGCGATGGCGATTATCTCGGCAGTCTCAACGGCATCCGCGACTGGCAGGAATACCGCGACGAAGTCGCCCGTCTCGCCGCCGGCCCCGCCCGGCCGCGCCCGATTCCCATCCCGGTGCGTGATGCCGGAGCTACAGGAGCCTGCGCATGAATCCCTCTTCCCTGCGTCCCTTCCCGATTCCCGTCGTTGCCCTCGGCCCCGGTTCGCAGGGCGACGACGCCCCGGCCTACCTGGCCATGCCGCAAGGCATGCAGACCTTCTCGGCGCCCTACCTGCCCGACAACGCCGCGCCCGACGCAGTCGCCGCGGTACTCGGCCTGCTCGGCGATTTTGTCGGCGAGGCGGAAAAGCACGGCCTCAACGGTGGGGCGACGCTCGATCTGCTTGACCTGCCCACCTCGGTCCGCGATCTGATCAACCAGTCGCTCGGCTTTGGCGAAGTCAGCGCCTTCACCACCGCACCGCGCCACTGGCGGGTGCAGGAAACCGCTTTCGCCGGCTTCTGGCGGGTCCTTGAAGTGGCTGAAGACGGCCATCTCCTCAGCGACCGCCTCGAAACCGGTGCCATTCCCGATGTCCTGATCACCGCCATGCAGGCCTGCGCCGGCAGCGAACTGGCCGCGCCGGATTACCCGGCCGGCTGCATGAACGCCCCGGCCCTGGTCGAGGAAATCCGCATGCAGGCCGCTGCCTGGCAGCCGGCACAAGCTGCGCACGTCATCAACCTGAGCCTGCTGCCAGTCAGCGAGGCTGACCTCGACACGCTCTACGGCTGGCTCGGCCACCGCGAAGTGTCGATCCTGTCGCGTGGCTACGGCAACTGCCGGATCACCAGCACGCGCCTGAAGAACGTCTGGTGGGTGCAGTACTTCAACAGCATGGACGTGCTCATCCTCAACTCGATCGAGGTCGGCGGCATGCCCGAGGTCGCCCTGGCGGCCCCCGAGGATTTCGCCGATTCCGTCGATCGCTTGCAGGAATATCTCGACATGATGGCGGAGAACGCGTGAGCGAGCACATCTTCGAAGGCAGCTTCCGCGCCGTGCAAGCGGATGACCGTCTCGAATGCGGCATCTGCTGGTGGGTGTACGATCCGGCCGAAGGCGACGACGTGCGCGGCATTCCGGGTGGCACGCCGTTCTCCGAACTGCCCGACGACTGGTGCTGCCCCGGTTGCGACGCGCCGAAACACAAGTTCATGGTCATTGCTGCGTGAAGTTCTGGCAAGACGATCCGGCCGCCGACATCGAAACTGTCTTCGCCGACATCGCGGCGACGCGCATGGCCGGCCTGCCGATCTGCAATCCGGCACTGCGGGTCGAGGCCATCGGTTTCCGGCAGGCGGACAGCGGTCACTGGGTTGGCGCTCTGGTCACGCCGTGGGCGATCAACCTGCTCTGCCTGCCCGGCCACGGCGTGACCAG
>DILW01000081.1:0-21009 GCA_002425245.1 Betaproteobacteria bacterium UBA5582
CATCTTGTTGAAGCCGACGACGCGCTCTGCCGGGCGCTGCGCCAGGTCGCGCGCGACCCAGGCGGAGAATTTTTCGTAGCGGCGAGCGTTGGTCAGCGCCCGCACCGGGACCGTGACCACTTCGAAGCCGGCCGGCACTTCACCCTGCCAGGACAGCGTGTAGACCCGGATGGCGTGTCCGCGCGCCTGGCAGGCCAGGGCGATGCGCAGGAAATCGCGCTGTAGGCCGCCGAAGGGGAAGTATTTGTAGAGGCAGAAAGCCAGTTGCATGGGCAGGGTCGCCACATAAGTCAGGCGGCGGATTTTACTGGCAAACGCGCGCCCGGGTCACGCCGGGCGGTCAACGCCGGCGGGCCAGCATCTTCTCCTGCACCGCCTTGATGATACCCTCGCCGATCAGCCGGACCTCGACTTCATCGACCCGGTCGAAACTTTCGCTCTCGATGTCGCTGCGCTTGGAGCGCGGCAGGTTACCGAGGATGCGCTCGCGCACGGGAGCGTCCTCGATCGTGTGGAGGAGCTTGCCGAGATCGTAGATATCGATGCGCGACAACACTTCCTGGATCGAATTGTTGTCGGCAAATTCGATGTCGGTGATGTCGGTGAACTCCTCGGGCGACTTGATCCGGCGGTCCTGGAAGAATTTCTTGCCTTTTTCGTCGAGCAGGCGGACCACTTCCGACTTGCGGAAGGTGAAGATGTCCTCGGTCAGCTCGTTGCGCGCCAGCTTCTGCAGCACGCGGTTACGGTCGAGATCGACCATCGCCGCGAAATCGTCCACGCCGATGTACTCGTATTCCAGCTTGCCGTCGTCGGGATCGGCTTCGCCCGCCTTGCGCGCCCGGGCAACGATGTCGCCGGGGGAAAAGACGACGCATTTGCTGCCGTCGCGATCGTCCTCGAACTGGATCAGGTGCAGGGTCAGCAGTTTGCCCAGGATGTGCCGGATATGCACGTCCGAATGCCCGAACAACTGCCGCGCCTGGGTGAACACACTGGCCAGCGGCGGCCGGGCGATCACCTGCGTCGGCGCAGCGCGCGGGTCGGCCTTGCGCGCCGGCATCTGGGCGCTGCCGATCAGGCTCAGCAACTGCGCATAGGTGATGATTTCCGGCTGGAAATTGACCCGCGAAGCAATCACTTCGCTCGCCCGCGAAGCCCGCATGGCCAGCGTCAGCAGGATACCGCGCAGGAGTTTCGGCGTCTGCTGCATGACCGACTCCAGCCCTTCGGCGTCGATCAGGTAGAACTCGCAATAGGTTTTTGCCACGGCATTGTCGGTCCGCTGCCCGCTGAGCAACTGCGCGGTGGCGCCAAACACGTGGCCACGCGACAGGGTTTCGACGACCACCCGCTTTTCCTCGCGCACCATGTAAAGATCGACCTCGCCTTCCTTGATCACGTACAGGTGACTGCTCGGCATACCCTCGGTGTAAAGCACATCGCCCGCATAGGCCCGGAGTTGGGTGGCAGGGAGGTTGGCATCGATGGGTAGATCTGCAGGCTGAATCGGTGAGGCGTGGGTGCGCATGAACAACTCCGGGACGACATCAGACAATTAGGTGTCGAATCCTATCATTTTTGATAAATTTTCGGCAATAAATTATGCATGATGCCATCCCGTATTCCGTCATAAGCAGGTGCAAGCACGACCTTTTTACAGCAGCGAAAGGGCGGGCGGCGCCTGAGACAGAGTGGTGCTCCCCAGGCGCGTCCTGAAATCCTTGCTCCAGGACCTCAGATAGGGACGCAAGGCCTTTGACAGCGCCATCCCGCTCAGGCGCAGATCAAAGACCATATCGGCACCGCTGTCGAGCAGTCGCGTCGCCACCTCGCCCGCCGCCGGGCTGATTCTCGTACCTGCGAGCAGGGCGCAATCCGGCAGCCGCTGGCGAAGTTCTGCCAGAGCTTCCGGCAACGCGCCCGAGTTCACCGAGCCGATGATGATCATGCGGAATTCGCACAGGCGCAGACTGCCGCGCATCTCCTCCAGGCTGGCAGCTTCGAACAAACGGTAATCATCGACATGGGCCGCCAACGCGTCCGAAATCACTCCCCTGCGCGCCGTCTCGGCGTCCACCACCAGCACGTTCATTCCGCCCTCCCCGGCTCAAGACCCCAGCGCCGATCCGCGAACACGAAACACCGGGTGACATCGATACTTTATGTCCGCCCCGGCGCCACCGACTACTCGCGGAATTCCCGGGATGCATAGGTAGTTTTGCGGATACGAACCGGTACTCATCCCCATGGCGCACCAGCGAGCAAGCGCTCATCATCCTCATCAAGGGAGGATGCGCAAACCATCCGCTGCATAACAACAGGAATGTCATGAACATGCCCATCGTAGACAAAGCGAAACCGACCGGGCAAACGGCCGGCAAGCGAGGATTCCAGCATCTGGTCGACGACCATGCGCGGCTCGCGCTCGCCCAACAGGTCTGCGGCGTAGGCAGTTGGGAAATGCGGGCGGACAATGGCGACATCGCCCTGTCCCCGCAGGCGCAGGAAATCCTCGGGGAAGAGCTGGGCCGACCCTGCCTGAACAACCTGCTGGCCCTGGTCGCCGAGAACGATCGCCTGCGGCTGCTCAAGTCCTACAGCGACGCCCTCGAATCGGCCGGGATCATCGAGATCGAACACAGTCTGACGCCTCGCAACGGTCAGCGGCGCCAGCTCCGCCAGCGCATGCGACGGGCACCGGTAAGCGCCGACGGCAAACCACGCCTGCTCGGAACACTGCAGGACGTCACCGACTACAAAGCCAGCAGCCAGGCCCTGCGCGACAGCGAGCGGACCTTCCGCCTGCTGATGGCCCACGCCCCGCACGGCATTGCCCTGCTCGATGGCGACGGCAACTTCATCGAGGTCAATGGCGCCCTCTGCGAACTGCTCGGCTACCCGCCCGAGGCACTGAAAGGCCGCAATTTCCGCGACTTCACCCACGCCGACGACCTGCCGGCCGCCGACAACCTGCTGGCCCAGATCAGCAACAGCGAAAGCACCCACTTGCGCTACGAAAAGCGCTATCAGCACCGGGACGGCTCGACCATCTGGGTCGAAGTCAATCTCAGCGCGCAACACGACGACAACGGCAACACCAGCCTGCTGGTCGCCCACATTCAGGACCTGACTGCACGCAAGAACGAAGAGACGGAAATCCGCCGCCAGGTATTCACCGACCCGCTGACCGGGCTGCCCAACCGGCGGATGTTCATGGATCGACTCGAACTCACCTGGAACCAGGCGCAGCGGCATGATCGCAGTTTCGCCATCATCTACCTCGACCTTGACGATTTCAAACCGATCAACGACCGCCTCGGCCACGCCGCCGGCGACGCACTGCTGATCGAGGTCGCCCGCCGCCTGATCGACTGCACCCGGGCCAGCGACACCGTAGCCCGCATCGGCGGCGACGAGTTCGTCGTCCTCCTGGCCGAAATCAGCGAACGCAGCGCCCCGGGCAGAATCGCCGAAAAAATCCTGCACAAACTCTCGGAACCGGTAGACGCCAACGGCCACCCCCTCTCGGTCCGCGCCAGCCTGGGCGTGGTCAGCCACGCCAGCGACCGCTTCGGCAGCCCGATCGCCATGCTCAACGCCGCCGACAGCGCCATGTACTCCGCCAAACGCACCGGCGGCGGCCGCTACCAGCACTGCCACCACAGCGCCCTGCCGCAGGCCTGAAACGGGACTCGGGCAGCAAAAACCCCAGTCGTTAAGGACTGGGGTTTTGCTTGATTCTTTGGTGGTGATGGTGAAAATACACCTCCCTTGAAATCTGACTTCAATATGCCCCCCGCCTCACCTACGCTTGATCAACTTCGCGCCGGAGAACTGTCAGGAATCCGGCGATTGAGGCTAGCCTGCGGCCTGACCGAATTTCCGACGGAAATCTTCTCGCTGGCGGACACGCTGGAAATCCTGGACTTGTCCGGCAACCAGTTGTCGTCGCTACCCGATGACCTGCCAAGCTTGCACAAGCTCCGCATCCTGTTCTGTTCCGACAACCGGTTCACCGAACTGCCCAAGGTGCTGGGGGCCTGCCCCCAACTGAGCATGGTCGGTTTCAAGGCAAACCAGATCCAGACGGTGCCGGCAGAGTCACTGCCGGCACAACTCCGCTGGCTGATTTTGACCGACAACCAGATCGAGGTTTTGCCGCCCGAACTGGGGCAATGTCGCCAGCTACAAAAATTGATGCTGGCCGGCAACAGGCTGCGCTCATTGCCTGACAGCCTCGCCAACTGCACCCGACTGGAATTGCTGCGCATTGCCGCCAATCGGCTGGCCGGACTGCCCTCCTGGCTCTTGAACCTGCCGCGCCTGTCCTGGCTTGCCTATGCCGGCAATCCGTTCACCCACGCGCTGGAAGCACGGGCGTTGAACGACACCCCGGTCGATGTTGTGGAATGGCGCCAGTTGACACTGCGCAGCAAGTTGGGCGAAGGGGCATCGGGCGTCATTCATCATGCCGATCACCACTTGGCTGATGCCGACTCCCGGCAAGTTGCCGTGAAATTGTTCAAGGGTGCAGTTACCAGCGACGGTTTGCCCGACTGTGAAATGGCAGCGTGCATCAGCGCAGGCAATCACCCCAATCTGATCCCGTTGCTCGGCAAGGTGACCGAGCATCCGGATGCTACGCACGGCTTGGTGATGGCACTGATTGATCGCCAGTTTGCCAATCTGGCCGGGCCACCCAGCCTGGATAGCTGTACTCGTGACGTCTATGCGCCCGAAACGACCTTTACGCCAGAAGCGGCATTGAGCATGGCGCGCGGGATCGCGTCAGCGGCTCGCCATCTTCACGCGCGCGGCATCATGCACGGCGACCTCTACGCACACAATATCCTGCATTGTGGTCAAGGCCGTGCCGTGATTGGTGATTTTGGTGCAGCCTCTTTCTACCCGCGCGAGGACTCCAGCTACGCCGCCTTGGAGCGACTGGAAGTGAGGGCATTTGGATGCTTGCTGGAAGAATTGGCCGAGCGTATCGAACAAGACCTGTTGCCAAGCTCACTCCAAACACCGCTGACCGAGCTGATCGCTGCTTGCTTGTGCGACACGCCGGCAAGACGACCGCTGTTTGCTGAAATTGAACAGAGGTTAGCTGAATTTCGCGGAATTTCCGGGCCAGAAAGCAAAAACCCCAACCGGTGAGGGCTGGGGTTTTGCTTGAATCTTTGGTGGTGATGGGCAGAATCGAACTGCCGACCTATGGGTTATGAATCCAGGGAAAATGCCATTT
Source organism: Betaproteobacteria bacterium UBA5582 (assembly GCA_002425245.1). Lineage (GTDB taxonomy): Bacteria > Pseudomonadota > Gammaproteobacteria > Burkholderiales > Rhodocyclaceae > Azonexus. The sequence continues at coordinate 5,252 of DILW01000081.1, forward strand.
TTCGGCGTTGATCGAAATTGCCGGGTTACTCAAAAAAGATCATAAGCCACTGAAAAACCAAAACTTAATCAAATTTGGACATTGATTTAAATTGGCCCGCGTTGGTATCATTCGCGTACACAAAGCGTACACGGAGGCGTACATGGCACGGGTGAAGCTGACGAAGAACAAGGTCGACGAGTTCCAATGCCCTGAAGGCAAGGCTCAAGTTTTCCTGCGTGACACTGGCGCCCCTGGGCTCGCTGTCCGTGCAACAAAAGGGGCAAAGGCCTACGTTTTCCAGTCGAAAATCTCAGGGAGCGACCTGCGAATAACCATCGGTGACGTCAAGGTTTGGAACCTCGATGCTGCACAGGCTGAAGCTCGCCGCCTGCAAACGCTGATTGACCAAGGCGTTGATCCCAGGCAAGAGAAGGCCGAACGTCTCGCTGTTGCCGAGAAAAAGCGCGAGGCTGCCCGGCTGGAGGAAGCCCCTGCTCTTGAAGCATGGGACAAGTACGTCGAAGCAAGGCGCGGCAAATGGAGCAAGGCGCACTTAGCGGATCATCTCAATGTCAGCAAAGCCGGTGGCGAATTGCGCACAAGGGGGCGGCGGCCAGGTGAGAGCGACAAGACCCAGCCTGGAGCCCTTCGAGCGCTGCTGCTGCTTCCCCTGGACCAGATAGACGCAAACCGGGTGCGCGCATGGCTGGCAGAGGAATCATCCAAGAGACCGACGCATGCCCGCTTGGCGTTTGGCCTGTTGAGGGCCTTTCTGAACTGGTGCGGTGACCAAGAGCAATACAAGGCCTATGCCAATACGGACGCCTGCGCTCCCCGAATTGCAAAGGATGAACTGCCCAAGAAGAAGGCCAAAGACGATTGTCTTTTGCGGGAGCAGCTTGCAGTCTGGTTCCAGCACGTCAAAAAACTGTCGCCCGTGCAGAGCGCCTACTTGCAATGCGTTCTGTTGCTCGGGCCGCGTCGCAACGAGCTGACCGCCCTACGGTGGGAGGACATCGATTTTCGGTGGAATAGTTTGGACATCCGCGACAAGGCGGAAAGCAAGGGCGGCGAAGACGGTAGGCGAACAATTCCGCTGACTCCGTTTGTCCGCAGCCTCCTTCTCAATCTCAAGCGGATCAATGAAACGCCGCCCCCCAAGCACCGGATTCTCAACGGCCGAAAGATTGAGAACGATCTGACGGCCTGGAAACCGTCGCCATGGGTATTCTTCAGTCGGACTTCCGAGTCCGGGCACATTGAGGAGCCGCGCATGGCGCATGATCGAGCGGTGAAGGCTGCAGGACTCCCTCACCTATCAGTCCACGGCCTGCGCCGCAGCTTTGGGAGCCTTGCCGAGTGGTGCGAATGCCCGGTTGGTGTGGTTGCACAGATCCAAGGTCACAAGCCGAGCGCAACTGCTGAAAAGCATTACCGGGTTAGGCCCCTGGACCTGCTGCGAATGTGGCACGAGCGCATTGAGAATTGGATTTTGATCGAGGCCGGCATCAAGCCGCGACCTGCGCCGGAGATTGAGCAACCGGCGCTAGCGGTTGCTTGATCGAATTTGAATATATTCCGGGAGACTCTAAGTCTCCCAATTCTTTGCGGAAAATATTCTATGTCTCGCATTTGATTAGCATATTGAGAAAACCCCTTATTTCTCAACAAAAACAACGTTTGGTTAATCAAATTTGCTGTATTTTCAATGGCTTGCATTGACGCTACCATGCGCTCGTCGTTAAACACGGAGCAATTCAATGCAACATCAAAAACGAGCAAATCAGGCGCCGCAGGATCTTTCTCGCCGCGATCTGAGCACCGACGAGCTCGCTGCTCTTCTGCATGTGCAGGCCCAGACGGTTCGGGCTAGCCTCTGCCGAAAGGGGCACTACTGCGGCATTCGCCCCCGGAAACTTCCGAACCGGCTTCTGGTGTGGCCGCGTGATGCGGTCGAAAGGCTGCTGGAAGGAGAGGCAGCATGAAAATCACGGTCGAAAAAAAACTCGCCACGATGGGCGAGTCTTCTCGGGATGTCGCCGGCCAGGGCAAGCATACCGAATTGCTTCTTGAGACCAAATCATGCGGTCAGGCTCATAAAAAAGCAAGGGGTCTGGACTACGCTGATCTCGAATTTGTCCGCGATCTCGTTGACCTGTTCGGCGCCGGTCGATTCGCCAGCGACAAGTACAGTCGTGGCCGCCTCGCCGGCCTGGCCGTGTGCCTCTACTCCGATCGTATCGAGATCTTCGGCCCTCTGTGCGACGAAGGGCTGGACCTGCAGGTGGTCGACTGGCTTGACGATGATCTGCCGGACTTCGGCTGGCGCGACGACCAGACCAACACGCTATTCCGGGCCAACGTACCGCTGATCGCACACCTTGCTGCTGAGGCTGCAGAGCGTGTGCTGCTGGAGGTAAAGCGATGAACGCCGCCATGACCGCACCGGCCAGCCTCGAGAAAATCCAGTCGGCTTTGAATTTCGTTTGCCCTGATGATCGCGAGACGTGGGTTCGCGTCGGAATGGCGATCAAAAGCGAAACCGCAGAAGAAGGCGAATGGCTTTGGCACGACTGGTCGAAGGGTGCCAGTTCCTACCATGAGGCTGATGCGAAGGCTGTCTGGCGCTCGATCAAGGCCGGCGGTAAGATCGGTATCGGCACCCTGTTCCACCTGGCGAAGGAAAACGGATGGTCCTGGACTCGTCCAGAGCGTCGGCTGAGCACCGCCGACATCGCCGCCATGCGCGAGGCATCGCGCCTGAAGGCAGAAGCTGCTGCCGCTGAGAAAGCGGCAGATCAAGCCAAGGCCGCAGAACTGGCCGCCGCCATCTGGAACGGTTCCGAGCCGGCTACTGCGCATCCCTACCTGCTCCGCAAGCGCGTTTCCGCGCATGGTCTGCGCGTAGGCGTCTGGGATGTCGTCAATCGGGAGACCGGCGAGGTCCGGCGAGTCTCCAGCAATGCGCTGTTGGTGCCGATCAAGGACCGCACCGGGCGCATTCACAGCCTGCAGGCAATCCTGCCGAACAGGCCGGCGAACGGGACGGACAAGCAGTATCTGGCCGGGGGCGCTAAGGCGGGCAATTTCTACGCAATCGGCAAGCCGCAGGATCTCAACGGTCGAAAGGTCTTCATTCTGGCCGAGGGCTTCGCGACGGCCGCTTCGATCCATGAAGCGACCGGCCATGCCGTGCTGGTCTGCTTCGACGCTGGCAACCTGCTGCCCGTTGCTGCCGCTATCCGTGAGCGCCAACCAGAAGCCATCATCCTGATCGCCGCCGACGATGACCGCTTCAGCATCAGGAAAGACGGCACGCCCTACAATCCGGGTGTCGACGCGGCCACCAAGGCAGCGCAGGAGGTCGGCGGGCTTCTGGCCATACCGCAGTTCGCCAGCCTGGACGGGGAACCGACTGACTGGAACGATCTGGCCTCTCTGGAAGGCGCAGGCGTGGTTGCTGCACAGATCGCCGCTGCGCTGGCCGGCACCCCTATCCAAGCCGAGACCGAGCCCGCCGATGAACTGGTGGGCTCGGTCGACGCACCGGAGGCAGACGCAACCGGCGCCCAGACGCAAGTGACTGATGGAAACGCCATCGCCTTCCGGCCGCCATCCCTGATCGCCGCCGATGTGCGAGACGGCACGGAATGCACCCGCCCCCTGTCCGAGACAGGTAACGCGCTCCGCCTGCTGGACATGCACGGGGAGCGCCTTCGCTTTGTCCCCGAAGCAAAGGCGTGGCTGGTGTGGCGTGACGGTGCCTGGCAATGGGATATTGATGGGGCGGCCGTTCGGGCGACTGCGGCCGATCTGCCGAATCGGATCTACAACGAGGGGGCGGCGTTCGACTTCATGGAAGCCGAGCACTTCGCCAAGTGGGCCAGGAAGAGCCAAACCGCCAAGGTGGTAGATGCTGCGGTGCGCCTGCTTTCTGATCGTGGCGAAGTCCGGCTGCCGCTGGCTGTGGTCGACAGCGATTCGATGCTCGCCGGGCTGAACAACGCACGAGAAGTCATCGACCTGACGACGGGCAAGGTCCGGCCAGCCGAACCTTCCGACCTGGTTACCAAGAGCCTGCGGGTCTCCGGGATTGGCGAAACTGCCAAGGCCTCACGCTGGCTTCAGTTCCTCGACCAAGTTTTCGGCGGTGACGAGGTGCTGATTGACTGGTTGCACCGCTGGTGTGGATACCTACTTTCTGGGAGCACGCGGGAGCAAATCATGCTCTTTTGCTTCGGGCACGGAGCCAACGGGAAGAGCATCTTCGCGGAAACCTTGCGTCACGTGCTCGGCGACTATGGGCGAAGCGTCCCGGTTGAATCGCTGTGCGAGTCCAAGCGCCAGGCCGGGGGCGCAACCCCTGACCTTGCCGACCTGATCGGCTGCCGCCTCGCGATGAGCTCGGAAACCGAGGATGGACAGGCGCTTGCCGAGTCGCTGGTGAAATCGCTGGTTGCCGGCGACACGATCAGCGCCAGGCCGCTGTACGGCCGCCCTGTGCAGTTCGCCCCAGCATTCAAGCTGCTGATGCTCGGCAACCATCGGCCGGTGATCCGAGGCACCGATAACGGCATTTGGCGCCGCATCCGCCTGGTGCCATTCAGCCGAACCTTTGGACCGGATGAGCGAGACCCGGCCCTGCTAGACAAACTCAAGGCAGAAGCGGAGCACATTGCTGCCTGGATGCTGGACGGCTGCATTGAGTGGCAGCGCCGAGGGCTCGCGGATGTACCAAGTGTTGTCGCAGCTCAGACGAAGGATTACCGCGAAGAGCAGGATCTGGTCGGGCAGTGGCTGGCTGAACGCGTCGACTCAGGCGCTACGGCCGCAGGGTGCAAGTGCCCCAGCAAATTGCTCTACGGGGACTACTGCGAGTGGGCCGAAGCAAATGGCTTGCGCCCGTGCTCAGCCATTGCACTCGGACGACGACTGCGCGAGCGAGGCTTTGTCAGCGAACGGAAGGCCAGCGGTCCAGAATTCCAAGGGATCGCGCTCAAACCGAAGCATTGAAGGCGAATCTCCAGTCAGGCCGGGTCTTCCGGCCTTTTTATTGAGCAAAGAATGATCCTTATGATCCTTTTTTGCTGTTTTGGAAAAGTCCCCTAGAAAGCAAGACAGGGAAAGTTTTATGAAAAGGGGGGAAAAGGATCATTTCGATCATTCAGGCCAGTCAGCCCTTTGTCACGCTCGTCACCGCCCAGCCTGCCATCGGCCTGCCGGCTGTCACTGACCTGGAGCGCGTGACGATAGTCTTGTCACCATGATGGAAGACAGTCCCCAAACCAATCAGCCCGACCAGTCCGCGATCCGCGATGCGGCACGGCATCTGTACGAAACCACGCCAGCGACCTTCGATCAGGTCGGCGAAGATGTCGGCGTCTCCGGGCGCACCGTGAAGAGATGGTCTGCGGCAGATGGCGGTTGGTCGAAGTTGAGCGGGCCTGAAATCACTGCCCGAGCACAAGCGGTCGCCGACACTATCCAAACTGCCGTCACCGATCTGGGACCGCAGGCCGGCGAGGAAGAGCGCCAGGAGGTTGTTGCCCAACTCCGAACCAATGCAGCAGTCGATCAGCGGGCTGCAATCCTGGCGCGACATCGTTCCGAGTGGGGCATTGTGCGTGGCCTGGTGGCAGAGGCTGTGCGTAGCCGAGACGCAGCAGGTGCGAAGCTGGCTCTCGACGTTGGCCGGGCGCTTGACCTGGCGCAACGGGGCGAGGCTCGCGCCTGGGGTTTGGACGCTGGAGAGAATCCAGGGGGCGCTGTTACCGTCATTATCGAACGTTGTTGAACGTGACTTCTATATTGGAGCTAATGCCGTGATGCTGGAGCGATTATTTCTGCGCCTAAAGGCCCGCCTGTTACTTCGGCTGCCACTAGAAGACAATCGTAAATTGCCCTTGTCGCTTGGTCATCGAATTGAACGACTAAAAGACGGCCGGATACTGGTTCGACATATTTCAGGTGCAACTCTTTCGATTTTGGATCGTAGTTCATCTCCAGTGAACCCGGCTTGATTCTGAAATTCTCATCCTCTTCCATGCAACCTCCTTGGTACTGTCCGTTAATAAACAAGCTATCAAATTAGCATAAGCCAAGCGTTATCCGTCAGCGACCTGCCACCCAACACCCAGCCCGACCGTGTGCCGGGCTTTTTATTGTCTGGCGTGGACAAGTTGGATGGTCAAGTTCCGGGTGGTCAATTTGACTCGCTCTTAATCAAATTTGACCAAGCGCGGGCAAGTGGCTAATATGGGTATATCCAAATTAACCATTCGAGCCAGCCATGACCGCCCCCGCGAAAATTGCCCGCGTTTATCTCCGAGTCTCGACCGACCAGCAAGACCTGGAGCGCCAAGAGCAGATCGTCTCCGACGCAAAGAACAAGGGGTTCTATGTCGCCGGGGTCTATCGTGAGAAAGCCAGCGGCGCCCGCGCAGATCGCCCTGAACTGCTGCGCATGATCGCCGACCTGCAAGAGGGCGAAGTGGTCATCGCCGAGCGCATCGACCGTATCAGCCGCCTGCCTCTGGCCGAGGCCGAAGCACTGATCGGCACCATCAAGGCCAAGGGAGCCCGCTTGGCGGTGCCTGGCGTGGTCGATCTGTCCGAACTGGCGGAGGCGTCAGATGGCGTAGCTAAGGTGGTGCTCGAAGCCGTGCAGGACATGCTGCTCAAGCTGGCGCTGCAGATGGCCCACGACGACTACGAGACGCGGCGCGAGCGGCAGTCTCAGGGGATTGCTCTGGCCAAGGACAAGGGACGCTACACGGGCCGCCAGGCCGACACGACGAAGCACGACCTGATCCGCAAGCTGCGGGCTGCCGGCAACTCGATTGCCGAGACGGCGAAGCTGGCCAAGTGCTCACCCAGCCTGGTGAAGCTGGTGTGCCGGCCGACGCAGCCTGAGCCGGTCGCCGCCTGACCCGAACTCCTACCGACAGCGGACCCAGCGCTTCTCGTAGCCGGGCACGTCATCAGGCCCCCAGCACCAGCCGCTAGCTTCAACCTGTGCCATCACCTTGTCACGTTCTTGGCAGGCCGATTCCCAGCTTTTCCCTCGGCCATCACGGCAGATATCGTTGAGACGGTCTGCTTGGTCGATCAGCGCCTTAGCCTTTCCAGTTGGGCCTTCTGATTTTGGAGTCTGAGCAAATTTCGACCAATCCACCCTCTCGTTTCCTGCCTTGAATAGGTTTGCGTCGTAACTGATATTGATGGGCACGCCATCTCCGAAAGACTTGCCGACTATGTGAATAGTCCCCTTGGAAACGCTCCAGCATCCATCACCGTACATTGATGCTGCCGGAAAGTTGTATGTGTCAGTGGTGGAGATAAGAACGCGATATGACCCATCCTTACACTTTGTGTCGCTTAGCTGATACACGATTCCAGTTCGCTTGCTAATCGGGTCGATATGTTGGGCAACCATTTCGGCATGTGTCGTGGTGAGCACCAGTCCGAGCGCCGCCGCCGTAATTGTCTTAATTCTCATGATTTTCCTTCCTTGTGAGAAGCTACGCCTGAATATCCACCGGCACCTGAAAGCCCTGAGGGCGATACTAAATTTCATCTGAAATCATCGCCTGATGCTTCAGGCTATCGTCGCTTTCCAGTCTGCCAGCCACGATCTCGAGCGCCCCACTGACGGTAGCCTCGCGGATTGGCGACGAGTAGCCATCTGCCCAGCGCTCCGCACGTAGCAAGGTGTGGATCCAATGCCGCAGCCTATTGAATCCTGCGCTGCCCAAGTTCTCACGAGGATGTGAGCTCATTTCCTCAAACTCTTTCATTGGCCCGAAGTCGCCACAAACGAACCCGGCCGCATATGCGCCAATGATGAAGCGCCGGTACTCCGGCAAATCAAACCAGTCAGCGAGGCTGGTTTGCGGCCTTCGGGTGTAAGCCTCGATCAGCTCCCGCGCCAACAGGACAAGTAGTTCCACTTGGCACTCATGAACGGCTGAGCGCCGGCTGAATGGCCGGTCGATTATTCCTGCCATATTTCCCCCTGTTTATTTCCTGTTTTTTGCTCGTTCAGGCGGTGGTGACATCAGACTGGAGTTGTCGAAACGCCACGCGGCGACGACAACATCATAGTCTTTTTGGAGCAAAAACGATGAGCCAACCCAACACCATTGAACAACTGAACGAACAACTCGCCGCCGCCAATACTGCGCTGGAAGAAGCGCTGGAAAACGGTGGAGATAGCACCGCCCCCCGTTACCAGATCGGCCTGATCGAGGCTGAAATCGCTGCCGCTGTTCGCCGCCAGCGTGAAGAGAAAGCAGAAGCCGAGCGCGTAGAGCGGGCCGCAATCGCCGAAGCCGCCGCCGAAGTAGCTACCCAAACGCACGATGCGGCGGTCGTCGCCGTCGAGGTTCCTGGCCTTGCTGAGTTAGCCGGCACCCCTCTTCCGGCCGTGACGCAAGATCCGGCCATCGAAGCAGCCGCCCGCGAGGTCGCCAGATGCCGCGCCACCCTGAGCGCTGCAGAAACCACATTGAAGCCGATTGCCGATCAGGCTGAACGGCTGGCCGGTCGCATGAACGAAAAGCGCGCAGCCATCGAGGCAATCAAAGCACGTCGCCTGGCCGGAGAAGAAAAGCCGAGCGATGCCGCCGAGATGGCGCTGTTGCAGGCCGATATTGATGCCCTGCAACTGCTGGTCGACGATGCCCGCCTGAAGGCCCAGAGCGCAGACAGCCGTCAACAAGCCCGCGCCGCTCTGGCTACTGCTGAGCAGCAGCTTGAACAGGCCCGCCGACAGGCCGAATACCGCGCTGCCCTGGCTCGTGTCGAGCTGGCACAGGAAGTTTTCCTGGATGCCTTTGCTGTAATGGTTCGCGCCGGTCGTGCTGCGGGCCAGTCCTCGCCTTGGGCTGCGTATAAAGCGAGCCCGAATCTGGTCCGAGCTGTAACTGGCCAGCTCGTTGCCGGTGCTAGCAATCCGTTTTTCAACTGAGGCTCGACGCCGTGTCCGAGACGCATGAATCGCAAGGCCGGTTTCCCAGAGGTCGCTCCGGCAACCCAGCCGGGCGGCCTCGCGGTGCCACCCCGGCGAAGACGTTGCAGAAGCTACTTGCCGCCGATGGTACCCAACTGATCGAGCGTGCGTTTGCGCGTGCGCACGACTCCGATGTGGTTCTGGCCTCCGTCGTCAATCTGATTGCCGCCGCCGAGGTGGCGACGGCTCTGGCTGACGCGGTGGCCAAGGCCAAGCCCGATTAACTATGGCTCGCCGCCTTGCTCCGGCGGCATTTCCCCGGCGGGTAGATTCCTGCCTGCCGGGTCTTTTTTGGAGGCACAAATGAGCGATGAACTATTTCGGCAGCATTGCCGGGCGATTGAGCAAGGTGAATTCGCGGATGTGTTCCGGCGGCTGCGCCGGGCATTCGGGCCGAAGCCTCGCATGGTGTTGGCAAAGTCAGTGCTGGTCAAGGCTGTGAAGCCAAAAGCAACGAAGCCGGCCAAGCCCGCCCCCAAGCCGATTATCGTGCGCAAACCTCAGTTGAGCGACCGTGAGTTGGCGATATTTCTCGGGGATGCGACTGTGCGCGGCCTACTCAGTGGCAGCTTGGCACTTCAGGCCCAGAAGGACGTCGACGCCGGACGCAAGATGCCGACCGAAGCGCGGGCAATTCTGCTCGCTGCCTATGGCGGCAAGCCTGGCAAGTGAAGACAGGGCGCCAACAGTTGGCGCCCCTCCTGTTTCAGCAGCAGCCAGCAGAGCACCGGACGTGGATTCCATCCGCCCTCTTGTAACCGTGCAGCATTCCCTGCCGGCAACTGGCGCAACCGAATTCAAGTTGATGCCAGTCGATACCAAGCCCTTCGCCCTCTCCTGAAAGGGTGAGCCATTCGGCCGCCTCGTCGGGCGTCATGAGCAGAGTCGGCATCGTGACTGCCGCCGGTTGTTCCCCCTGGTGCAGTTGTTCGACACCGACATATTCCACCCTGCCGTCAATTTCCAACTCGATCAGGACACGGCCGGCCTCGTCGCGGTACTCGAACGCCTGACGCTCGGCGTTCCAGTGTGTGCAGCCTGGCTGCGCAGGGCTCAGAAGCAAGCCGGCACGGGTGGCGCGGGCCATTGCTTCCTGGTGGTGTTGGCCGTCGAAGAGTGCCCACGCTGGAACATCATCGGCACCGAGCACACCGACCCGGCGTGGTACAGGCGGCCGGTAGTTCACTGGCACGCTGCCACGCCCATTGCGCCCCTTCAAAAACTCCCTGAATCTGTTGAAACACGAAGGGCAAATTTCGTTTCCGACCATGCGCGAAGCTGGCCGGCCGCACCGGACGCAAACAGGGGCGCGTTCTGGCTGTCTGACTGCATCCTGCTGCTCCGGGTGGTGCTCAGCGTGATGCTGTCGGCCAATCGGGCAGCGGCGGCAGAGGACGAACTTCTCCATGTCCGGCTGCATGGCACGCGCCCAGCGATCGGCACATGACTTGGTATCGAGCGTCGCGTGAAGGCTGGCGCAGTTGAAGTGCCGCTGCCCTGGCACGATGATCTGGTACTCGATGGCGGCCTGCATGCTCAAGGCTCCATAATCCAAGCGGCGCCTGCTGCCCTGATGCGGGCGTCGATGTCGTCTGCCGGCTGCTCAGGCGCGTGCAGCGGGACTGTGGGCGCGCTTTCCGATGGCGAGGGCATGTCCGTATTGCCGGCGGCCTGATCGAATACCCTGGCGCGTTCCTGTGGCTTCCGGATGATGACGCTGGTGGTGGGCTTAACTGCAGCCTTAGCCACCTGAAGCCGGCCGGCGAGCAAGCTATCGGCGGCCATGATCGCCAGCCCGAGGAATTCACGTTGCGTTTTGCTGTGCTTCTGGCAGAGGTTCCGCAGCAGCGAAACTGCCTCGTTGTCGAGCTGGACCGAAAACCGGGTGACGCCGGCCTCCTTCTGCTTGGCGCGATGCCTGGTCAGCTTGGTCTCTTGGGTCATTACCTGCTCCATCTGGTGACGATGGAGAGATACTTACTTCACGACATGGAAACCGGCGTGGAAACCAATGACGAGACGTGGAAACCCTTCCGTTATGCCTGCTTTTTCCGGCGCCAGGCTCGTTTCTGCTTGCGATTCTGGCGGCTGGGCTTGGTGTAGTCGCTCATGGTGCGGCCTCGATGGTTGAGACCGCCCATTCTGGCGTCACTCGCGGGGGCGGCAGATCGACGCTATGCTGCAACGATCACACCAACTGGAGCCCGCCCCCATGCGCCACGCCACTCTTGCCTTGCTGATCGCCGCCGCAGCGCCGGCCGTTGCCGACTCGACCGCTGCCGCAGGGGCGTGCTATTCGATCACCGATGCAGATTCCAGAACGGTCTGCCTGGCGAAGGCGCATGGCAATTCGTCGCTGTGCTACTCGGTGAAAGATGCAGGGAAGCGGGCTCAGTGCCTGGCCGAGGTGAAGAAGTGACCTGCAAGATCCGATCCCTGTTGAGCGAGCTCGCGGTGCTGGCCGATCAGGTGGAGAGAGACGAGCGGCGCATCCTTGGTGCCGCCCTGAAACGGCTAAAAACGGCCAAGGACAAGGAAGAACGCCGGGTGCTTGGGGAGGTTGTAAGGCGCGCAGAAGCCGTATTTCAAGGGTTTTTCGGCCTTCCGCATGAGCGTACACAAGGCGTACACAAGCGCGTAAACGACAAGGCCCCGGAGGTTATCCGGGGCCAAGTCTTTGAATCTATTGGTGGTGATGGGCAGAATCGAACTGCCGACCTATGGGTTATGAATCCATCGCTCTAACCGTCTGAGCTACATCACCACGCTTAGAGGGCGCGAATTATAGTTGGCCGGCGGCGGCGCGGTCAACCGCGTTATAATGCGCAACTTTTCCGCGCGCGGCTTGCCGAAGCGGCGCCACTGATTTTAAAAAGTTTTCCCATGCCCAAGAAACTATTCATCCGCACTTTCGGGTGCCAGATGAACGAGTACGATTCGGACAAGATGGCCGATGTGCTCAACGCCTCCGAAGGAATCGTCAAGACCGACAACCCCGAGGAAGCCGACATCATCCTGTTCAACACCTGTTCGGTGCGCGAGAAGGCGCAGGAGAAGGTGTTCCACGATCTCGGTCGGGTCCGCCACCTGAAGCAGAAGAACCCCGACCTGGTGATCGGCGTCGGCGGTTGCGTCGCCAGCCAGGAGGGCGACGCCATCGTCGCCCGCGCGCCCTACGTCGATGTCGTGTTCGGGCCGCAGACGCTGCACCGGCTGCCGCAACTGATCGCCGAGCGCAAGGCGAAGGGCAAGGCGGCGGTCGACGTTTCCTTCCCCGAGATCGAGAAGTTCGATTCGATGCCGCCGGCCGAGGTCAAGGGCGCCAGCGCCTTCGTCTCGATCATGGAAGGCTGCTCCAAGTTCTGCACCTTCTGCATCGTCCCTTACACCCGCGGCGGCGAAGTGTCGCGGCCGTTCACCGACATCCTCACCGAAGTTGCCGACCTCGCCGCGCACGGCGTCAAGGAAGTGACGCTGCTCGGCCAGAACGTCAATGCCTACCGTGGCGACATGGACGGCACCGACGAGAAGGCCGACCTCGCGCTGCTCATCGAGTACATCGCCGAGGTGCCGGGCATCGAGCGCATCCGCTACACCACCTCGCACCCGCGCGAGATGAGTCAGCGCCTGATCGACACCTACCTCAAGGTACCGAAGCTGGTCTCGCACCTGCACCTGCCGGTGCAGTCCGGTTCCGACCGCGTACTGGCGGCGATGAAGCGCGGCTACACGGCGCTCGAATACAAGTCGGTCGTGCGCAAGCTGCGCGCTGCGCGACCCGACATCTCGCTGTCGTCCGACTTCATCGTCGGCTTCCCGGGCGAGACCGACGAGGATTTCGAGAAGACGATGAAGCTGATCGACGAGGTTGCCTTCGACGCTTCCTTCTCCTTCATCTACAGCCCGCGCCCAGGCACGCCGGCGCTGGAACTGGAAGACAACACCCCGTCCGAGGTCAAGTCGGCGCGCCTGGCCCGGCTGCAGAAGCGGATCGACGAACTGGCGCAGGCGGTCAGCCAGAGCATGGTCGGCAGCGTCCAGCGCGTGCTGGTCGAAGGCCCGTCGAAGAAGGACCCGAACGAACTGGCCGGGCGCACCGACAACAACCGGATCGTGAACTTCGTCGGCAACCCGCGCTTGCTCAACCAGTTCGTCGATGTCAGGATCACCCAGTCGCTGTCCCACAGCCTGCGAGGCGAAATTGTCATCCGCGAAAACTAGGGCGCCCAAATCCCGGCCGGTCGAGTTTGCCCTCGCACCGGTCGATAACAGCCTGCTGGCCAATCTCTGTGGCCCGCTCGACGAGAACATCCGGCAGATCGAAACCGGTTTCGACGTCATCATCCGCCGCCGCAGCGAGCGTTTCTCGGTGACCGGCGAGCAGGCGCAACTGACCGCCGACGCGATTCGCCATTTCTACGCACTGGCCCGCCAGCCGCTGTCGGTCGACGACATCCAGCTCGGCCTGGTCGAGCTGACCAACGCCCCGGTGCGTCGCATCGGCAACGGCGACAAGCTGACCGACGGCCCGCAACTGGTCACCCGCAAGACCGAACTGCACGGCCGCACGCCGCGCCAGGTCGAGTACCTGAAGGCGATCCAGGAACACGACATCACCTTCGGCATCGGCCCCGCCGGCACCGGCAAGACCTACCTCGCCGTCGCTTCTGCCGTCGATGCCTTCGAACGCGATCTGGTCCAGCGCATCATCCTCACCCGGCCGGCGGTCGAAGCCGGCGAACGCTTGGGCTTCCTGCCCGGCGACCTGACCCAGAAGATCGACCCCTATCTGCGCCCGCTGTACGACGCGCTCTACGACCTGATGGGCGCCGACCGCGTCGCCAAACTCTACGAAAAACGCGCCATCGAGATCGCGCCGCTGGCCTTCATGCGCGGCCGCACGCTCAACCACGCCTTCGTCATCCTCGACGAGGCGCAGAACACGACGCCGGAACAGATGAAGATGTTCCTGACCCGCATCGGCATCGGCGCCAAGGCCGTGGTCACCGGCGACGTCACCCAGATCGACCTGCCCAAGGGCCAGAAGAGCGGCCTCAGGGAAGCCATGGAGGTCCTGCACGACGTGCGCGGCCTCGCTTTCACCGAATTCCGCAAGGAGGACGTGGTGCGCCACCCGCTGGTCGCGCGCATCGTCGAAGCCTATGAAAAACGCAGCCAGCAATCGTCTTGACCTGTCGGTGCAATACGCCTGTAACCGTGAAGGCTTACCCTTGCGCGCAGATTTCGTGCGCTGGGCACGCGCCGCCCTGACCGGCGGCGGCCAGGTCACCATCCGCCTGGTCGACGCCGACGAAGGCCAGACGCTGAACCGTGACTACCGTGGCAAGGACTACGCGACCAACGTGCTGTCCTTCCCGTACGAAACCGAACCGCTGGTGATGGGCGACCTGGTCATCTGCCCGAGCGTCGTCGCCCGCGAGGCGGCGGAGCAGAACAAGCCACTGGCGGCGCATTACGCGCACCTGACAGTGCATGGTATGCTGCACCTGCAAGGCTGGGACCATGAAGATGACATGGAAGCCCGCGACATGGAAGACGAAGAAAGGACAATACTGGCGGCCCTGGGCTACCCCGACCCGTACGGGGACGAAGCCACCGCCTGAACATCATGGACAGTGACAGTAAACCCGGTTTCATCGAACGCCTGACCTCCCTGCTGCTGCGCGAACCCGAGGATCGCCAGCAGCTCATGCAGATCCTGCATGCTGCCTACGAACGCAACCTGATGGACGCCGACGCGCTGACCATCATCGAAGGCGCCCTCTCCGCCTCGGAAACCCGCGTCACCGACGTGATGATTCCGCGGGCCCAGATGGACGTCATCGACATCGACGACCCGCTCGCCGAAATCGTGCCCGTAGTCATCGAAGCCGCCCACTCGCGCTTCCCGGTGGTCGACGGCGACCGCGACAACGTGCTCGGCATCCTGCTCGCCAAGGACCTGCTGCGCATCCACACCGAAGAGAATTTCGACCTCCGCGACTGGCTGCGCCCGGCCGTCTTCATCCCCGAATCCAAGCGCCTCAACGTGCTGCTGCGCGAATTCCGCGTCTCGCGCAACCACATGGCGATCGTCGTCAATGAGTACGGCGGCGTCGCCGGCCTGGTCACCATCGAAGACGTGCTCGAGCAGATCGTCGGCGACATCGAGGACGAATACGACTTCGACGAGGCCCACGACAACATCCGTCTCGATTCCGCCGGCCGCTACCGGGTCAAGGCGCGCACCGAGATCGAGGACTTCAACGAAGCCTTCGCCACCGACTTCTCGGACGAGGAATTCGACACCGTCGGCGGTCTGATCCTGCGCCATCTCGGCCGCGTGCCCAAGCGCAACGAAAGCCTGGAAATCGACGGCGTCCGCTTCCAGGTGCTGCGCGCCGACAGCCGCCGACTGTACACCGTCCTCGTCGATCCGCCCCGGATCAAGCCCCTCGGCGAAGATGCGTCAGGCTGAGCTGGCGGCACTGCTGGCCGGCACCGCCGGCGTTCTCTGCTTCGCCCCGTTCGACCTGTTCTGGCTGGCGCCCCTGCCCTGGCTGGCGCTGTTCGCCTTGTGGCGAAAGGCGCCGACGGCACGCCGGGCGGCCCTGGCCGGCTTCCTCTTCGGCCTCGGCTTCTTCCTCGCCGGGGTATCGTGGATTTACGTCAGTCTGTCGGTCTTCGGCGGCATGCCCTGGTGGCTGGCCGGCCCGGCGACACTGCTGTACTGCACCGTGCTGGCGCTGTGCCAGATCGGAAGAGC
>DILW01000081.1:21266-21441 GCA_002425245.1 Betaproteobacteria bacterium UBA5582
ACTGCACCGTGCTGGCGCTGTGCCCGGCGCTCGCCGGCTGGCTGTTCAAGCGCCGGCAACCCGCCGCATTCTGGCAGCAGGCGCTGTGGTTCGCCGTCCTCATCGCCGGCACCGACTGGCTGCGCGGCTGGCTGTTCACCGGTTTCCCCTGGCTGGCCGTCGGCTACACCCAGGC
>DILW01000079.1 GCA_002425245.1 Betaproteobacteria bacterium UBA5582
GCGCCCACCCACATCTCCCCTCTTCCCCTACACGACGCTCTTCCGATCTATCGGCGCCTGCATGGCCGGCGGCCGCGCTGCCGGGCTGTTCGGGCCGGGTAACCACGGCTCGACCTTCGGCGGCAACCCGCTCGCCTGCACGGCAGCGCTGACCACCATCGCGTGCATCGAGGAAGAAGGCCTGCTGGCCAACGCCGAACGCATCGGCGCCCTGATCCGCCAGGGCTTCGCCGAAGGCCTGGCCGGCACTTCGGGCGTTGTCGATATCCGCGGCCACGGCCTGATGATCGGCGTCGAACTCGACCGCCCGTGCGGCGCGCTGGTCGCCCAGGGGCTGGCTGCCGGTCTGCTGATCAACGTCACCGGCGACACCGTGATCCGCCTGCTGCCGCCGCTCAACTTCAGCGAAGCCGACGCCCGCGAACTGGTGGCCCGCATGCTGCCGCTGATCAAGGCCTTCCTGGCGGGGTGAGACGATGGCGATCAAGCATTTCCTGCAGTTCAAGGACTTCACCCGCGAAGAACATCAGTACGTCTTCGAGCGCACGCGCTGGATCAAGGACCAGTTCAAGTCCTACCAGAAGTACTGGCCGCTCAGCGACCGCACCCTGGTGATGATCTTCGAGAAGGCCAGCACGCGCACTCGCCTGTCGTTCGAGGCCGGCATGCACCAGCTTGGTGGTTCGGCGATCTACCTGAACACCCGCGATTCCCAGCTCGGGCGCGGCGAGCCGGTCGAGGACGCGGCCCAGGTGATCTCGCGCATGAGCGACATCGTGATGATCCGCACCTTCGAACAGGACATCATCGAACGCTTTGCCGCCAACTCGCGGGTGCCGGTGATCAACGGACTGACCAACGAATATCACCCCTGCCAGATCCTCGCCGACATCTTCACCTACATCGAGCATCGCGGCTGCATCAGCGGCAAGACGGTGGCCTGGGTCGGTGACGCCAACAACATGTGCAACACCTGGCTGCAGGCCGCCGAAGTCCTCGACTTCAAGGTCCATGTGTCGACGCCGCCGGGTTACGAACTGAATCCGGCCCTGATCGCCGGCGTCGATCCGTCGCGCTACGCAGTCTTTGCCGACCCGATGGACGCCTGTCGCGGTGCCGATCTGGTCACCACCGACGTATGGACCTCGATGGGCTTCGAAGCCGAAAACGAGGAACGCATGAAAGCCTTCGCCGACTGGTGCGTCGACGCCGAGATGATGGCGGTGGCCGATCCCAAGGCCGTGTTCATGCACTGCCTGCCGGCGCATCGCGGCGAGGAAGTGACGGCGGACGTCATCGACGGTCCGCAATCGGTGGTCTGGGACGAGGCGGAAAACCGCCTGCACGTTCAGAAGGCCCTCATGGAATACCTGCTGCTCGGCCGTCTCAAGGTCTGATCGGCGCATTGTCAAAACGAAACTGGAAAAGCAAATGAGCGACGTCAAGAAAGTGGTTCTCGCCTACTCGGGCGGTCTGGATACCTCGGTCATCCTCAAGTGGCTGCAGGACACCTATCAATGCGAGGTGGTGACCTTCACCGCTGACCTCGGCCAGGGCGAAGAGCTCGAGCCGGCGCGCGCCAAGGCGCTGAAGTTCGGCATCAAGCCGGAAAACATCTTCATCGACGACCTGCGCGAGGAATTCGTGCGCGACTTCGTCTTCCCGATGTTCCGCTGCAACACCGTCTATGAAGGCGAATACCTGCTTGGCACCTCGATCGCCCGTCCGCTGATCGCCAAGCGCCTGATCGAGATCACCAACCTGACCGGTGCCGACGCCATTTCGCACGGTGCCACCGGCAAGGGCAACGACCAGGTCCGCTTCGAACTCGGCGCCTACGCGCTCAAGCCGGGCGTCAAGGTCATCGCCCCGTGGCGCGAATGGGACCTGCTGTCGCGCGAGAAGCTGCTGGCCTACGCCGAACAGCACGGCATCCCGGTCGAAATGAAGCACAAGCAGGGCGGTTCGCCGTACTCGATGGACGCCAACCTGCTGCACATCTCCTACGAAGGCCGTCACCTGGAAGACCCGGCGGCGGAAGCCGAGGAAAGCATGTGGCGGTGGACGGTGTCGCCGGAAGCGGCACCCGATGCGGCCGAATACCTCGACATCGAATACGAGAAGGGCGACATCGTCGCACTGAACGGCGAGCGCCTGAGCCCGGCCCAGGTGCTGACCAAGCTCAACCAGCTCGGCGGCAAGCACGGCATCGGCCGTCTCGACCTGGTCGAGAACCGTTACGTCGGCATGAAGTCGCGCGGCTGCTACGAAACCCCGGGCGGCACGATCATGCTGCGCGCCCACCGCGCCATCGAGTCGGTCACCCTCGACCGCGAAGTCGCCCACCTCAAGGACGACCTGATGCCGCGCTACGCCAGCCTGGTGTACAACGGCTACTGGTGGAGCCCGGAACGCGTCGCCCTGCAGACCCTGATCGACCACACCCAGCAGAACGTGAATGGCTTCGTCCGCGTCAAGCTGTACAAGGGCAACGTGATCGTCGTCGGCCGCGATTCGAAGACCGATTCGCTGTTCGACTCGACCATCGCCACCTTCGAGGACGACGCCGGTGCCTACGACCAGAAGGATGCCGGCGGTTTCATCAAGTTGAACGCGCTGCGCATGCGCATCGCCGCCAACCTGAAGGCGCGCAAGGGCGGTTGATCGGTGGAAGGCACCGTATTCGGCTTCAACGAGGAGCAGATCGCCGACTTTTTCTCGACCTGGGGAGTCGGCGCCTTCATCCTGTTCATGCTGTTCATCATCGGCGAAATCGCCTGGAAGTCGAAAGCCGGCAAGACCGGGACCTTCGTCCTGTTCTTCGTTCTGGCTTTCGGCATGCTCGGCTTCATCGCCAAATCCGTGATCCAAAAAATCTGGGGTATCTGATGTCTCAATTCGACAAT
The DNA here is from genome assembly GCA_002425245.1 of Betaproteobacteria bacterium UBA5582. Classification (GTDB taxonomy): domain Bacteria; phylum Pseudomonadota; class Gammaproteobacteria; order Burkholderiales; family Rhodocyclaceae; genus Azonexus. The sequence continues at coordinate 2,907 of DILW01000079.1, forward strand.
GTTTCGGTGGTCAAGGCCGCCAATGTTTATTTCGACGGCAAGTGCGTCAGCCACACCGTCATCCTTGCCGACGGCACCAAGAAGACGGTCGGCGTGATCCTGCCGGCCAGCCTGACCTTCAACACCGGCGCGCCGGAAATCATGGAAGGCGTCGGCGGTGCCTGCCGCGTCAAGTTGAAGGGCGAGAGCGAATGGAAGACCTACGGCGCCGGCGAGTCGTTCAACGTGCCGGGCAATTCCAGCTTCGAGATCGCCTGCGACGAGCCCTATCACTACGTCTGCCACTTCGGTTGAGCCATCATGCCGTCATTTGACTTCACCTCCGAAGCCGACATGGTGGCATTGAAGAATGCCGTCGATGTCGCATCGCGCCAAATCGAAAACCGCTACGACTTCAAGGGCACCTCGGCCAAGGTCGAGTTGAACGAGAAGGACAAAGTCATCACCTTGTGGGGCGATTCCGAGTTCCAACTCGACCAGATCAAGGACCTGCTTTTCCCAGCCATGGAAAAGAAGGAAAAGGACAGCGTCAAGCGGCTCGACGTGCAGAAGATCCAGAGCGTTTCCGGCAACAAGTCGAAGCAGGAAATGAAGATCCGCGACGGCATCGACAGCGAACTCGCCAAGAAGATCGTCAAGCTGATCAAGGATTTGAAGCTCAAGGTACAGGCTTCGATTCAGGGTGATGCGGTGCGCGTCAGTGGCGCCAAGCGGGATGAGCTGCAGGCGTGCATCGGACTGG
>DILW01000042.1 GCA_002425245.1 Betaproteobacteria bacterium UBA5582
CGGTGTTGATGCCGATCAGGTTGCCCTGGGCATCGACCAGCGCACCGCCCGAGTTGCCGGGGTTGATGGCAGCATCGGTCTGGATGAAATTCTCGAAGGTGTTGATGCCCAGGTGCGAACGGCCCAGTGCGGAGACGATGCCCATGGTCACGGTCTGGCCGACGCCGAAAGGATTGCCGATGGCGAGCACGACATCGCCGACCTGCAGGGTTTCCATCTGGCCGAAGGTGATTGCCGGCAGATCGGTGGCGTCGATGCGCAGGACCGCCAGGTCGGATTCCGGGTCGGTGCCGACGACACGCGCCTTGTAGGTCTTGCCGTCGTTGAGCGCGATCTGGATGTCGTCGGCGCTTTCGATCACGTGGAAATTGGTCAGGATGTAGCCGTTCTGGCTGACGATGACGCCGGAGCCGAGCCCGGAGTTACGCCGGTTCTGGCCTTCCGGGCGCTCGCCGAAGAAGTGGCGGAAGATCGGGTCGTCGAACAGTGGGTGCCGCTGCTGGCGGATTTGCTGGGTGGTGTAGATGTGCACCACGGATGGTAGCGAAGAGCGAGCGGCGTCACGGTAGGACGAAAGCGCATGTGGCTCGCCGCCAGCCACGGGTGCGGCCTCCTGCAATGCGATGATGCGCTGACCGCGCGGCAGCCATTCCGGCTTCAGCGTCGATACAGTGAAGATAACGGCCAGCGCAACGGTGACCGTTTGTGCAAAAATCAGCCACAACCTGTGCATGTGAGTCCGTGAAGATGAATCTTGATGAATTGACGCTGTATCTCGATGAGCTGCTGCAAGCGCCGAAGTACCGGGATTATTGCCCAAACGGACTGCAAGTGGAAGGATGCGGCGAGGTGACGCGGGTCGTGGCCGGCGTTACTGCCAGCCAGAAACTGCTTGATCTGGCGGTTGAGCGAGGCGCACAAGCCGTTCTCGTGCACCACGGTTACTTCTGGAAAGGTGAGGACGGTCGGATTACCGGACTGCGCCGCAAGCGACTGTCCACCCTGCTTGGCAACGGGATCAGCCTGCTTGCCTACCATCTGCCGCTCGATGGGCACCCGGAATTGGGGAATAACGCGCAACTGGCGGCCCTGTTCGGCTGGCAGCCGGTCGGGCGCTTCGGTGAGCAGGAGATTGGCTGGCATGGCCGGCTGCCGACGCCAGCAACGCTTGCCGAAGTCAGTGCGGGGGTGGCTGCCGCACTGGGGCGACAGCCGCTGACGATCGGTGACCCGGCACAGGTGATTCGGCGAGTAGCCTGGTGCTCCGGGGGTGCTCAAGGGTATTTCGAACAGGCGATGGCCCTGGGTGTCGATCTCTACCTTTCCGGCGAAATTTCCGAGCAGACCGTCCATCTGGCAAACGAAAGCGGCGTTGCCTATGTTGCAGCCGGGCATCATGCCACCGAGCGCTACGGAATCAGGGCGCTGGCAGCGCATGTGCAGGCCCAACTGGGGCTCGAATGCACTTTCATTGACCTCGATAACCCGGTCTGAAACGACCGAGCTGCTGCATCAGAAGGGCGATCACGACACCGCCGATGACGGCACCGCCAAGCAGTTCGAGCCATTGCAGCCAGGCCCGGCTTTCCGGCGCCGGCGCCGGTGGCGGAGCGACTTCTGGAAGCTGGCGAATGCTTGTGGCCATCTGCAGTTCCTTTTCGGCCGCCTTGATCTCGGCGCCAAGGGCGAGTGCGCCGTCGAGCTTTTGCAGGCTTTCCTGCAGGTTGCTCAGGCTGGTTTCCATGCGCAGCATGCGCGCCTCGGTTTCCTGAATGATCGATGGCGGCAGGTTGTAGTCGATTTGCATCGGAGCCGAACCAAGAACCAGCCGATCACCGGCTGGTGCTGCTTCGGACGGTGGCTTGGGGCGCCGGGGGCGGGGCGAGGGTGCCGGCCGGTCGACGAATTCAATGCGCCTTGACTCATTGAGCGACGGCGGGGTTGTGCTCCCGATCGGTCGGGTGCTGCTCGCCGTCGACTGCTCCTGGCTATCGGGCAGCAGGGGCATGATGATGTAGTCACGTTGCAGCTCGATGCCGCAGCTGGCGCGCAGGCGCAGCATGACCAGCGGTTCGAGCAGGGCTTCGCTGGTGGCGATGCGCAGCACGCTGCCGTTTGCGCTGCTTTCGAGTTGCAGGCGCGCATTGCTGACCACCGGTAGTTCGGCGTCCTTGATTGTGATCAGGTTGAAGCAGGCGGTATCCAGTTTTTCGTCGGGCGTGGCGATGATGCCGACTTCTGCGCGCAGCGGCTCGCCGATGCGCGACAGGGGAGTCAGTTCTCCCAGGCCGGCGGCAAAAGCCGGAAGCGACGCCGGGAGAAGGCTCAGGAGTAGCGGCAGGCTGGGCTTCACGGATCGAATCGGGCTAACATGACGGAGTGCAATGCGCGAAGTATTGCACATTTGTTCATAAATGCCGGGATCATCGTATGCAATTTGTCTTTCCTCTCCCTTCGCCCGTTGTCTTGCCGGTGGCCGGCAGCGATGCCGTTTTTCCTGTCCGCCGGATTTTTTGCGTTGGCCGGAATTACGCCGAGCATGCCCGGGAGATGGGAGCCACCGCGCAGGCCGAAGGGCTCGAACCGCCCTTCTTCTTCACCAAGCCGGGCGATGCCCTGGTCGGGGGGGATGGCGTGCTGAGCGTGAGCTATCCACCGGCGACAGCCAATCTGCACCATGAAGTCGAGATGGTCGTTGCCCTGGGGGCCGGCGGCGTCGATGTGGCCGCCGACGTTGCCGCTGGTCTGGTGTTCGGTTACGGTGTCGGGCTCGACTTGACCCGGCGCGACATTCAGGCACGGGCCAAGGAAAAGGGGCATCCCTGGGACATGGCCAAGGGTTTCGACCAGTCGGCCGTCTGTGGTGCGCTGGCGCCGGTCGCCACGGTCGGTCACCCGCGGGCCGGGGCGATCTGGCTCAAGGTTAACGGCGAACTTCGGCAGCAGGGTGATCTCGCGCAGATGGGCTGGTCGGTCGAAGACATCATTGCCAACCTGTCCACCCTGGTGCGTCTGCAGGCGGGTGACTTGATCTATACCGGGACACCGGCCGGGGTCGGGCCGTTATATCGCGGTGACCTGCTCGAAGCCGGCGTGGACGGGCTGCCCGGATTGCGCGCCCGGATCGACTGAAGCCGGCAGATCAGGGTGTTCAGCGCGATGCGCGGCCTGATCGGCCACGCCTTCCCCATTCTGGTTGCCCAGCTGGCGTCGATCGGCATGATGGTGGTCGATACCGCAGTGCTTGGCCACGTCAGCCCGGAAGACCTGGCCGCGGTAGCGATCGGGGGTGGCATCCACATTTCGCTGGTGTTCGCGCTGGTCGGCGTGGTCCAGGCGGTGGCGCCGCTGGTCGCCCACCTGCATGGGGCTCGTCGTGACGGCGAGGTTGCCGGCATCCTGCAGCAAGGCTTCTGGCTGGCCTTGTTGCTCAGCCTGCCGGGCATGCTTTTCCTGCGCCAGCCGGGTTTCGTGCTCGATCCCTTTGCCATGGATGCCGTCGTCGACGCCAAGGTGCGTGCCTACCTCGGTCTGCTCGCCTGGAGCTTGCCGGCGGCATTGCTCTACCGGACCTTCTACGCCTTCTGCAATGCCCTCGGCCGGCCGCGGGTGCTGATGGGCATCGGGCTGGCCGGACTGGGCATCCATGCTGTCCTCGCCTGGGGGCTGGCCTTGCAGGGCTGGCTGGGGACGCCGCTGGGCGCAGTCGGTTGCGCCCTGTCGAACGTCTTCATCGGCTGGCTGGCGTGTGCCGCCGGCGCACTGTGGCTGCATCTGGGTTCGCTCGGGCGGGACTATCGCCCCTTTGCCAACTGGCAGTGGCCACGGTGGACGGTATGGCGACAGTTGCTGCGCCTGGGGCTGCCGATGGGTTTTTCCAACCTGGTCGAGATCACCGCGTTCACCCTGGTCGCCCTGTTCATCTCGTCGCTCGGGGCGACGGTGGTCGCCGGGCACCGGGTCATCGCCAACCTGTCGGCGCTGGCCTACATGTTGCCGCTGTCGCTGGGAATAGCGACGCTGGCGGCGGTCGGCCAGTCGCTTGGCGCACGCAACTGGTCAGCCGTGCGGGCGACGGTGCGCGCCGCGATGTGGCTGGCAGCGCTGCTGTCCTTGGTGGTTGGTCTTTTCCTGTGGCTGGCGGCCGATTTGCTGGTCGGTGCCTATACCGACGATCCGGCCATTCGTCAGGTTGCTGTCAGCCTGATCGCCTATGTTGCGATCTACCAGTTTTTTGACGCCTTGCAAACCATCGCCGGACACGTGTTGCGCGCCTACAGGGTGACTTTTCTACCGATGCTGATCCAGACCTTCTGCTTCTGGGGGATCGCTCTGGGCGGTGGCGCCTGGCTGTGTTTCCGGTGGGGGCCGCCGCTTGGCGTCGGGGGCTTCTGGCTGGCTTCCGTGGTCAGCCTGGTGGTGGCTGCGGCGCTGCTTTTGCCCTTGCTGCGTAAGGTCATGCAATTGACTGAAAGGGCGTCGTAATTATGAATTTTGGCCTGCAATAATTCTTGGCGGCTGTGGTAACATTTTCGGCTCGAAGAAGTATAACCGGGTGGGGCCAGGGGGATGTTTGGTGCCGCTCAAAGCTCGCAACTCAACTCAACGCAAGGAAAGCGCATGAAAATTCACGAATATCAGGGCAAGCAAATCCTGAAGAAATTCGGCGTTACGGTTCCGCGCGGGATTCACTGCACGACCGTCGAAGACGCGGTCAAGGCAGCCGAAACCCTGGGCGGCAAGGTCTGGGTCGTCAAGGCGCAGATTCACGCTGGTGGCCGTGGCAAGGGCGGCGGCGTCAAGGTCGCAACCTCTCTGGAAAAAGTGCGCGAGTACGCCAGCCAGATTCTCGGCATGCAGCTGATCACGCACCAGACCGGTCCGGAAGGCCAGAAGGTCCGTCACCTGCTGATCGAAGAAGGCGCTGACATCCAGCACGAATACTATGTTGCCGCGCTGACCGACCGCGCCACGCAATCGGTCGCCATGATGGCCTCGTACGAAGGCGGCATGGACATCGAAGAAGTCGCCCACAAGACCCCGGAAAAGATCGTCAAGGTCTTCATCAACCCGCTGGTCGGCATGACCGACGAACAGGCGCTGACCCTGGCCAAGGGCATGGGCATGAACGAAGCCTCGATCCCGCAGTGTGTCGATACGCTGAAGAAGCTGTACACCTGCTACATGGAAACCGATGCTTCGCTGGCTGAAATCAACCCGCTGATCCACGAAGCCGACGGCACCGTCAAGGCGCTCGACGCCAAGTTCAACTTCGACTCCAACGCCCTCTACCGTCAGGAAGAGATCGTCGCCATGCGCGACCTGGACGAAGAAGACGCCGACGAAATCGAAGCCTCCAAGTTCGATCTGGCCTACATCTCGCTCGACGGCAACATCGGCTGTCTGGTGAACGGTGCCGGTCTGGCCATGGCCACCATGGACACGATCAAGCTGTTCGGCGCCGAGCCGGCCAACTTCCTCGACGTCGGTGGCGGTGCGACGACCGAGAAGGTCACCGAAGCCTTCAAGATCATGCTCAAGAACACCAAGGTCAAGGGCATCCTGGTCAACATCTTCGGCGGCATCATGAAGTGCGACACCATCGCCACCGGCGTCGTCGCCGCGGCCAAGGAAGTCAATCTGTCGGTGCCGCTGGTCGTCCGCATGAAGGGCACCAACGAAGACCTGGGCAAGAAGATCCTCAAGGATTCCGGCCTGCCCATCATCTCTGCCGATTCCATGGCTGAGGCCGCCACCCAGATCGTTGCCGCGGTCAAGTAAGGAGCCACCGAATGTCTATCCTGATCAACAAGAACACCAAGATCATCACCCAGGGCATCACCGGCAAGACCGGTCAGTTCCATACGGAAAAGTGCCAGGAGTATGCAAACGGCAAGGAATGTTTCGTTGCCGGCGTGAACCCGAAGAAGGCCGGCGAGTCGATCTTCAACATCCCCATCTACGCTTCGGTCAAGGAAGCCGCTGCTGAAACCGGCGCCACCGTGTCCGTCATCTACGTGCCGCCCGCCGGTGCCGCTGCCGCCATCTGGGAAGCTGTTGAAGCCGACCTCGATCTGGCCATCTGCATCACCGAAGGCATCCCCGTCCGCGACATGCTGATGGTGCGCAACAAGATGAAGGAAAAGGAAGCCAAGGGCGGCAAGAAGACCCTGCTGCTCGGCCCGAACTGCCCCGGCCTGATCACCCCGGACGAAGTGAAGATCGGCATCATGCCGGGTCACATCCACCGCAAGGGTCGTATCGGCGTGGTTTCCCGTTCCGGCACCCTGACCTACGAAGCCGTCGGTCAGCTGACCGAACTGGGCCTCGGTCAGTCGTCTGCCGTCGGTATCGGTGGTGACCCGATCAACGGTCTGAAGCACATCGACGTCATGAAGATGTTCAACGACGATCCGGATACCGACGCCGTCATCATGATCGGCGAAATCGGCGGTCCGGACGAAGCCGAAGCCGCTCAGTGGTGCAAGGCCAACATGAAGAAGCCGATCGTCGGCTTCATCGCTGGCGTGACCGCCCCGGCCGGCAAGCGCATGGGCCACGCTGGTGCCCTCATCTCCGGCGGTGCCGATACTGCTGATGCCAAGCTCGCCATCATGGAAGAGTGCGGCTTCAAGGTCACCAAGAACCCGTCGGAAATGGCCAAGCTGCTCAAGGCCATGCTGTAAACTTCGAGCCTTGCTCGACGAAAAGGCGGGCCGCGTGCCCGCCTTTTTTACGTCCATCCTCCGGAGAATGAATCATGGCGGTATTCCTGACCGAAAACGACGTCAAACAGGTGTTGACCGTGGACATGGCGATGGCCGGTGTCGAATCGGCGCATCGCGACCTGGCGCTCGGCCAGGCGCTGGATACGCCGCGCCAGCGCAGCCGCCTGCCGCAGACGGTTCTGCACATCCTCCAGGGCGCGTTGTCGGCGCAGGGCGTGCTCGGCTACAAGGCTTATACCAGCAACCGTTCCGGCAACCGTTTCCTGGTCCATCTGTTCGATGCCGGTAGTGGCCAGTTGAAGGCGGTGATCGAGGCCGACTATCTGGGCATGATGCGCACCGGCGCCGCCAGCGGTGTTGCTGCGCGCTGGCTGGCACGGCCGGATGCGACGGTGGCCGGCGTCTTCGGCACCGGCTGGCAGGCCGAGGGGCATGTGCGAGCGATTTGCGCCGCGCTGCCGCTGGAGCTGGTCAAGGTCTGCGGCCGCGATGCCGGCAAGCTGCGCGATTTCTGCGTGCGCATGAGCGAACAGACCGGGCGTCGCGTGGTTGCTGCCGCCAATGCCGAAGATGCGGTGCGCGAAGCTGATTTGATCGGTACGGTGACCACGGCGGCGAAGCCGCTGTTCGACGCCGACTGGCTCAAGCCCGGCGTACACATCAATGCTGCCGGCTCCAATGCACTGATCCGGCAGGAGTTGTCGGAGGCTGCTGTGCGTCGCTGCGACCTGGTCGTGGTCGATTCTGTCCCCACGGCGCTGGCTGAGGCCGGCGATTTGCTGCCGTTGCTGGAAAAAGGTCGCCTGCAGCCCCGTCAGCTGGTAGAGCTGGGTGAGATCATCGTCGGCCGCCATCCTGGACGCGGCGCTGCCGAACAGCTCAGCCTGTTCGAGTCGCAGGGCATGGCCATCCAGGACCTCGCTGTTGCCCTGCGCGTGCTGGCTGCTGCCACAGACCGCGGTCTTGGGGCGGAGGTGCCCTGGCAATGAAGGTTTGACCGCATTGCCTGTCCGGTTGACAATACAGGGCTTAGACAAAGGGGTAGCCAGCGTGTGCAAAAGGGATGACGAATGAGTCTTCATGAGGTGCTCGACATTGCCTTGTGCAGTGATTCCGGCGTGGTTCGTGCGCACAACGAGGATTCGGTGTTCGCCGACGCCGATCTCGGGTTGGCCATCCTGGCTGACGGCATGGGTGGCTACAACGCCGGCGAAGTGGCCAGTGGCATGGCCACCAGCCTGCTGGCGACGGGTTTTGCCCGCTTGCTGCGCCAGGCCGAGACTGACGAGAAACTGCTGGAAAATCCGGAACAACTGATCGAAGACGAGGTGCGTGGCAGCAATGCGGCGATCTTCAATGCCTCGCAGACGCAGGCCAAGTACTCGGGAATGGGCACGACGCTGGTTCTGGCCTGGTTTGTCGTTGGCCGCATGTACATTGCCCATGTCGGCGATTCGCGGGCCTATCGCTGGCGCGATGGCAAGTTGGTCGCGCTGACCCGCGATCATTCCCTGCTCCAGGAACAGATCGACAATGGCATGATCAGCCTCGATGAGGCGCGTGTTTCCGCCAATCGCAACCTGGTTACCCGGGCTCTCGGCATCGAGCCGGACGTTCAGGTCGATATCACCGCCCATGTCATTCGACCGGGCGATCTACTGCTGCTTTGCTCCGATGGCTTGAACGACATGCTCGACGACGAGCAGATTGCCGAAGTGCTGGAGATGCATCAGGGCGATCTCACGCAGACGGCCGGGCAACTGGTGCAGACTGCCAATGACCTCGGGGGCAGGGACAATGTTTCGGTGATCCTGGTCCGGGTATTGTCCGAGGTCAGCACGCAGGGCGGTTGGTGGGACAAACTGCTGGGCAAACTGAAGTAACGGGGAATACGCGATGGCGAAACTGATCCTTTCCATGGATGGTCTGGTACTCAAGGAAATAGCCCTCAACAAGGAGCGTCTGACGATCGGTCGCAAGCCCCACAACGACATCCAGATCGATAACCTGGCGATTTCCGGTGAACACGCCGCGGTGGTCACCATCCTGGCCGATTCCTTTCTTGAGGACCTGAACAGCACCAATGGCACCCTGGTCAACGGGCAGCCGATCAAGAAGCATTTTCTGCGCGCCAATGACATCATCGAACTTGGCAAGTACAAGCTCAAGTACATGCTCGATGTCCCCGGTAGCCAGACCACTGATGCCGATAATCCGGTCAAGCGGGCGGCCCCGGCCAAGACACCGGGAGAGCTTCAGCTCGAACCGGACGAAGTCGGCACCCGTTCCTTTGTTGGCGTCAACTCGCGGCCCAGCGCCGTGCCGCCGGCAGCAATCCAGTTGTTGAACGGTCCCAACGCCGGCAAGGAACTGGCCCTGCAGAAAACGCTGACCACCCTAGGCAAGCCCGGTACCCAGGTTGCTGTGATCGCCCGCCGGCCACATGGTTACTTCATCACCCATGTCGAAGGAGCGACTTTTCCGGTGGTCAATGGCCAGCAGCTCGACGCCCAGGCGCACCCGCTGGGTGATCACGACGTGATCGAAATTGCCGGGATCAAGATGGAGTTCTTCCTCAAGGCCTGATAGGTAACAGCGGCAACTTATGCGCCGCCGGATACGGCGCGGGAGGCTTGGCATGCATACCGTAAGTGGACTCTTCCAGCGTCTCGAACGGCTCAACGACATTGGCGTTTCCCTTTCAGCAGAGCGTGACATCGAGACTCTGCTGGAGAAGATTCTGCTGGCAGCCAAGGAAATCACCCGGGCCGACGGCGGGACCTTGTACCGTCCGTCGGCCGATGGTCAGCGCCTGCAATTCAAGATCGTCCGTACCGACTCGCTTGGCCTGGCATTTGGTGGTAGCAGCGGCGAGGCGCTGACCGACAGCTTTACCGACCTGGTCTTGTATCACCCCGACGGTCGTCCCAACGCCAGTATGGTCGCCGCCCAGGCGGCGCTCTCCGGTCGCACCATCAATATCGCTGACGCCTACGCGGCGGATGATTTTGATTTTTCCGGCACCCGGCGCTTCGACGCTCTCACCGGTTATCGCTCCCGTTCCTTCCTGACAGTGCCGATGAAGGATCATGCCGGCGAACTCATCGGCGTCCTGCAGCTGATCAATGCGCTCGACCCGGATAGCGGCGAAGTCGGCGAATTTACCCGGGCCGACCAGAAACTGGCCGAGTCGCTCGCCTCACAGGCGGCGATTGCTCTGAGCAACCGGCAACTGATCGAACAGCTCGAAACCCTGTTCGAAGCCTTCATCAAGATGATCAACCTGGCCATTGACGAGAAATCGCCACACACTGGCGGTCACTGCCAGCGCGTTCCTGAGCTGACGATGATGCTGGCCGATGCCGTGGACGCCATCGATGAAGGACCGCTGGCTGACTTCCGGCTTACCGACAAGGATCGTTACGAGCTACGCATTGCCGCGTTGATGCACGACTGCGGCAAAGTGACGACGCCGGTCCATGTGGTTGAAAAAGCCACCAAGCTACAGACTCTGTTTGACCGTATCGCCCTGGTCGATACCCGCTTCGAGGTCCTGCGGCGCGATGCCGAAATCGGCAAGCTCAAAGCGCTGGCGGCCGGTATGGCGGAAGCCGAAGCCGAGTTGGTCTATCGGGCCGAGTGCGCGCGGATTGATGCCGACCGAGAATTCCTGCGCCACGCCAACAAGGGCGCAGAGCGCATGCGCGACGAAGACCTGCAGCGCGTGCAGCAGATTGCCAATGCTTACCGCTGGCGCAACGCTGAAGGGGTAGAGGTGCCTCTGCTTGACGCCGACGAACTGGAAAACCTGAGCATCCGTGCCGGCACCCTGACTGCGGCGGAGCGTGAAATCATCAACCAGCACATCGTCGCCACCATCCGCATGCTCGAACAACTGCCCTGGCCCCGTCACCTGCAGAACGTCCCCGAATACGCCGGTGGCCACCATGAGCGGATGGATGGCAAAGGCTATCCGAAAGGCCTGAAGCGCGACGAGATGAGCTGGCAAGCCAGGATGATGGGCATCGCCGACATCTTCGAAGCGCTGACCGCGAAGGACCGTCCCTACAAACAGCCAATGAAACTCTCCGAAGCGCTGAAAATCATGGAGAACTTCCGCCGCAACGGGCATATCGACCCAGACCTGTTCGAGGTCTTCCTCAAGCGGCAGGTTTATCGGCGCTATGGAGAGGCGTTTCTGGATGCCGGGCAGGTTGATTGTTGATGACATTTCCCGGCGGCCATGGGTGACGAAAATTGTCAGATCGGCGCAGATGCAAGTCGCAGCCTTCGTTGTAATGTTTTGATTGCTAATGAATTTTTTCCTGTGCCTTGTTTGGCATGAAAGATGATTAATCGTCCACAGCGGTTTTTTCCCGCCTTTCCCAAAAAGGAGATTCAAATGCAGAAAGCTCAACAAGGTTTCACCCTGATCGAACTGATGATCGTCGTCGCCATCATCGGCATTCTGGCTGCCGTGGCCCTGCCGCAGTATCAGAATTACACGAAGAAATCTGCGGAAAATGCGTGCTTGGGCGAAGCGAAAGGCATAGCCAACGGTTTGGTCGCAGCAATTGCAAACAATGACAGCGCGATGGTTCCCGGGTTACCCACCACTGGTGCATGTGCTTCTTGGAACCCGACCACGATTTCTGTTAGCACTTCAGGAACTTTGACTGGAACCCCGAAATCTCCTGGAACCAAAACTGCCCGGTGCGATTTGACGACGGGTAACTGCGGTTTAAGTGGAACTTGATTTGCCTATTCGTTTGGTTTAATTGAAAGCGCCCCTTTGGGCGCTTTTTTTATGAAGTTTATACCGAGATGTTTGAGTACATTTTAGAGTGGCGGGGTTTATGGGGATTAATGCTATTTGGGTGAATTGTTCTTTTGTAAGAATAATTCGGCTGCTGATGCTTGTTATGGGTGGGCTGGGCTTGTTTTTTTCATTTCTCGTTCCGCATCACGCAAATCCATGGCCTACATTTTTGGGGGAGTGGATTTTTGCATTAGCTGTTCTGTTTTTTTTATTGTATGTCTTGGTAGGTGACCGATTTGTTATAAAAGGGGTTCGTGTTTTTTTGTTTTTCTTGGTTGTGCTAACCGTTCGGTATCTCATTCAGTTGCATGAAACCGGTTTGGGGCAAGGTGAATATTTAATCTGGCTTGTGTATCTGGTTGTTGGTTATATCGCATTTCTGGTTGGTGGTAACTTGCCACAAGATAAAGCCGGTCGTGTTTTGCTTGTTTCGATATTGGTTGCAGGGATTGCTTCGGCGCTAATCGCAGTGGCTCAATGGGTAGGGCTTGGGCGTTATTATGAATTTGATCAGGCATGGTTTTTTGATATCCCCCCGGGTGGGCGGGTTGTTGGAAATATCGCCCAGGCCAATAATTTAGGGACACTGTTGGTTGTTTCGGTGGTTATTCTGCTTAGTGGAGTGCAGGATTTCTGGCGGTCATCTCGAAGTTCTTTTGGTGTCGGTTGTTTGATCTTACTATTGCTCACTTGCGCTATAGCCCTGACTGGCTCGCGTTCCGCATGGCTTGGTTTGGTTTTTGTTGCGGTACTGGCGTTGATTTCAAATCACAGGAAAATGCTGCCCATTTCATGGGGATATTGTCTTTCTGTGTTGATGGTTGTTTCTTTTTTGCTTCTAATGCCGCATGTATATGCTTTGATTTATCCTGGGGGGGTACCTGAGTCCCGGTTGGTGGCTGGTGATGCAAATAGATTAAATTTGTGGTCGATGGGTATTCAAGGGGTTATTGAGCGCCCTTGGCTGGGTTGGGGGTTGGGTGGGCAGTCATATTTGTACCAAAATTACGCTCTTGAATACGGTCCTTTTGACTATAAAATCGTCAGCCAGTTGCACAGTGTTGTTTTGGATGTTTTGGTTGTTTTCGGTGTTCCTCTGGGGGGCGCCGTGTTGCTGTGCCTGTTTCTTGTCTTCAGGACTGCTTATCTTAACTCGCTTGGTGGCGAAAAAGCTGTTTATGTGCTTCTTTGTGTTCCAATAATTAATCACTCGTTTCTTGAGTACCCCCATTACTATGGGTTTTTTCTGTGGATGTTGTTCATCTTTGTTGGGGCTGCTTTATTCGGAAAAGGAGATGATGGGCGTGGGGTTTTGATTTCTGTTGGTAATCTTATTGCTGTTTTTGTTGTTGGTTTGTTTTTGGTTGTTGCTTTTAAGGTTGCTGGGGCGTATTTTGTAATTGAAGATGCTGTTGGAAAGTATTCAAAGCAGAGGTATGATCTAATAAATCAGGAGGACTTGGGTTTTTCCTCAAAATTATTTCCTTCTCTTCGTTTAAGACTTGACGTTATTCGTATTAATAGGGATGGTTTGGTTATGGCTGACGCGCATGGGAAAGTTTTGCAATGCGCAACTTACTATCCATTCCCAGAATGTCTGACCATGCAGGCAACCATTGAAGCCAACGGCGGTCAGGTCGAGTCGGGCAGGTTGTGGCTGCTCAAGGCCTGCCGGATGTTTGGCCCGGAAACCTGCGAGGACAAGCTCATGCGGTTCAACAACGGTCTCGTGCCCCGATGGGCGGAGGGGCTGATTCCAAAGGCGGAGTGATATTCACGACACTACCCGAGGGGGAGCCTACAGTCATTTCAAGGTTCGAATCCTCTGCCATAGCCCTGCTTGCGGAATGTCGATGGCCGTGGCTTGCATGCAGCGTTCCAGCCAGCCAGGGCGCTGATGCATGCGCTCGATTGCGGTGTGGATGGCCTGGCCGTAAGCTTATTCGGCTTTGGCGAGTGCCTGCGCACGTTGCCGGACGTTGTCCGGCATGGCCGACTAATGATCGTTTAACGGACATTGATGGTAAGGCTGTTCTGCATTACCATGCAAAGCATCAACCTTGAATTACGAAGGCAAACCACCATGGCTACATTGACCGTTACCGCACGGGGACAAGTGACGTTTCGGAAGGATGTACTGCAACACCTCGGGATCAGGCCGGGCGACAAGATCGAGCTGGACTTGCTGCCAGACGGTCGGGGCGTGATTAAGGCGGCGCGGCCCGCGGGGACGATAGCCGGCTTTGTTGGCTTGCTCGCGGGCAGAACGCAGAAGGTTGCTACCATCGAAGAAATCAACGAGGCGGCTGCACAAGGATGGGCTGGCAAGAAATGAAGGTCGCAGTCGATACCAATGTCCTTGTGCGTGCTGTTGTGCGTGACGATCCGGCACAAGCGACCGTAGCCGCCGCAGTTTTGACCGACGCCGAGTTGATCGCGGTCGCGCTGCCGTGCCTATGCGAATTTGTTTGGGTGCTGCTGCGCGTATATGGCTTCCAGCAAGCCGACGTGGCCAGCGCGATCCGGGCGCTGCTGGCCGTCGCCAACGTGGAGGTGAACCGGCCTGCCGTGGAGGCCGGTTTGCTGGTGCTCGACGCAGGCGGAGACTTTGCCGATGGCGTCATTGCCTACGAAGGGAATTGGCTTGGCGGGGATACCTTCGTTTCCTTCGATAAGAAGGCGGTGGCACTTCTCACGGCGCAAGGGCAATCAGCGCGCCTTTTGTGAGCAAGACCATAATTAACGCAATACCCGTTTCTCGTAGTAGTCAAAAATCACGAATTGTCTACCATGAGAAACTGTTCATGCCCCTCCCGGGGCAGCCTTCAGCCACGCTCGCAACAACTCCGGTACCTGCCTGACCAACAGTTCGTGCCGCCCGGCGACCCAGCCGTGGGCGGCGCTGGCAGATTTGTCGCCGAGGCCTTCGTTGATCAGTATTTCGGCGGTGACCTGGTCGTTTATCAGGCCCAGGGTCTCCTGCAGGCTGGCCAGGGTGCTCAGGTAGGTTTTCATGCCGCTCGACGGTAGCAAGGGGCTCATGAACTCCATTGCGTAACGCAGCTTCTTGAAGCGCAGCCGCATGATGTGGCGTTGCTCGGGGTCGAGTTCGTCGTAGCGCTCGGCCATCTTGCGCACGCTGCGGGTATGGGCGGCGATGCGTTCGCCGGCAAAGCGCTTGAGCGGGATGTCGACGCTGTCGGTCAATGCATGGACAGCGGCGGTGAATTCGACCATCAGGCGCGGGTATTCCTTCAGCGCGAGCAGGTGCTGGATGGCGCGCCGGGCTGCTTTGACGCGCCGCCGGGCTTCGTTGCGCAGGCGGTGGAGATCCTGGTTATGCGGGAAGGCGGCGTGGATCGGGGGCAGGGTTTCTTCGAGGAAGACATCCCAGTTGCGAGCGTCGCCGAGGGCGCCGGCCAGTGTCTGCCAGCTGCGCCCGTAAGCGGCAACAAAGTCCTCCGGCAAGGCGGGGGCGAACAGCTTGATTGCGGACCGCAGGCGGCGCAGGGCGACGCGAGCCTGGTGGATGAATTCTGCTTCGCCGCCGACGAGCAGCCCGTTTTCATTACGCTGAAAATGCTCAAGGCAGCCGAGGGCAATGGTGCGAAAGGCTTCGACCGGGGTTTGCCGGGCGTTGATCGGTAGCGGCTTGGCGCGGAAGGCCTGGGGCGGCTCGTCAAGAAACAGGCGGTAGCCGCGCTCGGCCTTGCTGGCGACGGCAGGGTGCAGGTTGACGTGGGTTTGCAACTGGCGGGTCAGCTCGAAAATATCCTCGATGCGCCCGGAGATCAGCTCCAGTTCAACTTCGCAGATGGGTTCGCGGCGCTGGCGGGCGGCGATGTGGCCACGATCGAGGGCTAGTTCGACGAGCGACTCGCCGCACAGGAGTTGCCAGGCCTGGCGGCGGAAATCCGTGGTGAATACCGGGGTCAGCTGTTCACGGTTTTGTTCGAGAAAATCCTTCAGATCACCCGAGTCAACGTGGCTGAAGTCGAATACACCCGGTACAGCCGCTGTTTCCCACTCGCTACGCACGGCCAGGCCGCCGCTGGCAGGTTCTGCGGATTTGACGGTGAGCAGCCACTCCCAGCCTTTCTTGCGAAAGCGCATGGCGATGCGGCGTGCGCGCAAGCTCAGTTCCGGGGTGTCGTAGTAGGTGTTGAGCAGGCGTTGCCGGGTGCTTGGGGTGTCGGCCAGGCGCGGGTGGGCCAGCAGCTTGCGCACATTTTTCGGGTCAAGCCGGAGTTTGAGTTCGATTTCGGTGGCCATCGCTTCAGTTCCTCGGGACGGCCGGGCCGGTGGCACCATCGAAGCCAAGCTCGGGGAGGATGTCGAGTTCGGCCGGGGTCTGTACGCCTTCGGCGATCACGGTCAGGCCGATGTTGTGGGCAATGCTGCACAGGCCCTTGAGGAAGGTCTGGTTGCCGGGTTGGCTGTCGATGGCGCGAATGAAGCTGCCGTCGACCTTGAGATAGTCGAGGCCGATGTCGTGCAGGCGGCCGATCAGGCTGAACTGGCGACCGAAATGCTCGATGCCCAGGCGGCAGCCGAGGGGGCGCATCAGGCGGGTGAATTCGACGAACTCGTCGAAGTGCTGGAAGGCGCCGGTTTCAGCGACTTCCAGCCAGAGCCGCGGGGCCAGTTCGCGGCGGCTGTTGAGCAGGGCATGCAGGCGCTGGCGGAAGCCGGCGTCGTGGATCGATTCGCCGGAAAGATTGACGGCGACCGCCGGTACCCCCTGGGCGACGCGCTCCAACGCCAGGCGGGCAGCGGCCAGGTCGAGTTCGCTGGTCATCGAGAGGCGCGAGGCAACCGGCATGAAGCTGCCGGCAGCGAGCCATTCGCCACCCTCGGCGGCTTGCAGGCGCAGTGGGCATTCGAGGTGGAGCAGGGTGCCGCTATTGCTGGCAACCGGAAACTCGACCAGGCGCAGGCGATGGGTCTCGATCGCCCGTTCGAGCACCTTGCGCCAGTCGGCGTTGTTGCTGGCGCACTGCGGGCTGCCAGGGTTGGCACAGCGACAGGCCAGGCTGCCGTCGCAGGCGGCGCTGGCAATCGCGGCGTCGACGCGGGAGAGGAGGCGCGACAGGGCTTCGCCGTGCTGATAGACGCCACTGCCGATGTAGCCGATCTGTTCGCCGTCGATCAGGCCGGCGGCAACCATGTCCTGCAACAGGGCGAGCAACTGGCCAGCGATTTCGTCCGGATGATCGGTGCCCGGCAGGAGCAGCGCGAAGTCCGAGCCATTGAGCCGCGCCGCGGCATAGACCGGCTGGCTGTCGGCGACCTCGGCCAGGTGGCGAGCGATGCGGCGCAGGACTTCGTCGGCGGTGTCGCGCCCGGCGCGCCGGTTGACCCCGGCCAGATCGGCGAGGCGGATCATGATCAGGCTGCCGTTGGCCGGCGCATCGTCGTCGTTGAGTGCGGCGGCCAGCTGGTTCATGAAGTAGGCGCGGTTGGCCAGCCCGGTCAGGCTGTCGAGAGTGGCCTCGCGGCGTACCTGTTCAAGGCGGGCGGCCTCTTCCTCGAACATGGCCTTGACCCGCGCCACCATGGCGTTCATGGCCCGGGCCAGGCTCTTCAGTTCAGGCGTCGATGGTTCCTCAATGCGGATGAAGCGGCGCTCGCTGATGGCCTTCGCCTGACCGACCACGGCATCCAGGGGGCGCTTGATGCGGCCGAGCACCTGGGTGCCGATCAGCCCTGTGAGCAGACCGCCCAGGCCGAACCACAGCAGCAGGCGAAAGGCGCCGTTCCACAACTGGTGATAGGCGAATTGGCCGTGGCTGACCAGTTCGACGGTGCCGAACTGGTTCCAGCCATCGGATACCTGCGCAATGCCGGGCTGGGACTCGATCGGGAAGAACGTGACGAACCAGGCGGGAACGTCCCCGGCCGACGGGGTGCCGAGTTTTTCGGTCATCGTCTTGCCATTGGGGTCGATGATCCTGACGCGTTCATACTGGCCGCTGTCGAAAACGGCGGCAACCTGGAGTTCGACGGTGACCGGATCCTTGTCCATCTGCGACATCGACAGCGCGAGCGACGCGGCGTTGTCGCTGTTCTTGATCGCCAGTTGCTGTTCCAGGTAGTTGCGGGCGGTCACCATGCTGAGGATGAAGCTGCCGGCAAAGGCGATGATGGTGCTGGCGATGACGGCGAGCCAGAGTTGTCTGAACAGGGACATAGAAATACCTCACTGGAAACCTTCGGCGCGGGCGCGTACCAGCAAATCCTGCCAGCGGGAGAGACTGCTCCCGCTGCTCTGGTTGCCGGTGCCCTGCCAGAGGCCTGCACTGTTGAAACTGAAAACCGGGGAAAGATCGTAGCGTTGCGATGCCGGCAGAATCTGCTTGTTCAGATTGTCGAGTACCAGCGGGTCAGCATTGGGGCGCGGATAGTAGGCAAGCACCATGTGCGCCTGCTGGGCGGTGCCGCCACCGATCATCGGCAGCGAGGCGCGGACATAGACCAGGCGCAGCTTGTTCGTCGGTATGCCGAGTTCGAGCAGGGAAAAATACTTGGCGATGGAAAAATCCTCACAATCGCCCGCGCGCTGGCCCATGGTTTCGATGGGGGTGGCCCAGTAGTCCCTCTGGTTCCAGACGAAGTGGTCGTCGTCAAAACCGATGCGCTGGTTGAAAAAATCGTTGATCAAACGGATTTTTTCCTGTTCGCTGGTGTTGCGGGCGCTAAGCATCAGTTGCCGCCACTCATTGAACAGGGGCAATTGATCCTGGCCGAAACGGATCGTCAGGTTGTCGCGCAGTCGGTCGAAATCCAGTCCGAGCGCCTGCCCCAGGCCGATCCAGGCAAGCAGGATCAGTGTCAGCAGACCTGGCCGCGCTTGCCGCATGGGAAGGGCCGGGCTTAAGCCAGCAGCGCCGGATTCAGCGAGTAGGTGCCAGTCAGGCTGGCCTGGGCCAGGATGTGGCCGGCAATTGCCGACCGGACCTCGGCCCCGCCGAACTTGCCCTCCACGGGCAGGCGCTCGATGTCCAGTGCGTACACGGTAAATACGTAGTGGTGGACGATCTCGTCGTTCCACGGCGGGCAGGGGCCATCGTAGCCGTAATAGTCGCCACTCATGTCGTGGTCGCCGGCAAACCAGGCAGTGTAGTCGTTGATGCCCTGCCGGGCTCCCTTGAGCGTCTGCGGTCCCGCCTTGCCGCGTGGGGTGACGGCGCTGCTGAATTCGCCTTCGCCGATATCGGTGACCGTCGCCGGCAGATCGACCAGCACCCAGTGGAAGAAATCGACGCGTGGCAAGGAGGCCGGGACGGTACGCCCTTCCTGGTTCACGTCGTCGCCGCGGGATGGCACGTCTGGGTCGTGGCAGATCACCACGAACGAACGGGTGCCGGCGGGGGCGTCCGACCACGACAACTGCGGATTCAGGTTGCGTCCAAGGCAGACATGGTGGGCCGGGTCAGGCATGCAGAAGGAAAAGTCACCCGGAATGCGTTGGCCATCGGCAAAACTGCTGCTGCTCAAATGCATGGTTCATCTCCTGTCATTGTGCTGCCCGCTGCTTGAAATCGCTGATGCGGAAGCCGAGAAGCCATAGTGTAGCGAAATATGCGGTGGCGCCAAGGGGAACCAGCCAGCAAAGTTTGATCAGGCGGCTGCCGGCATCGCCGCTCAGCCAGGCGCTCGCGGGGCCGGCGCTGAACCATAGGACAACGCCCATGACTGTCAGGGCGGCCAGCAACTTGAGGAAGAAACCCAACCAGCCGGCTTCGGGCGCATAGATGCCAGCCTTGCGCAAGCCGCGGAAAAGCAGGCCGGCGTTCAGGCAGGCCGCCAGGCCGATCGACAGCGCCAGGCCGGCATGCGCAATCCAGCCGATGAAGGCGAGGTTCATCAACTGGGTGGCGGCCAGCGAGATGAGGGCGATCTTGACCGGCGTGCGGATGTTCTGGCGGGCATAGAAACCCGGAGCCAGGACCTTGACCAGGATCAGGCCGATCAGACCGATGGCGTAGGCAATCAGCGCCTTCTGCGTTTGCAGCACATCTTCGGCGCCGAAGGCGCCGTGGAAGAAGAGGGTGGAAATCAGCGGTACGGCGAGAATGATCAAGGCCAGCGCAGACGGCGCGGCGAGCAGGAAAGTCAGGCGCAGACCCCAGTCGAGCAAGCGCGAATATTCGGCGAAATCCTGCCTGGCGTGGCAGCGTGACAGCGATGGCAGGAGGATGGTGCCGAGTGCGGCGCCGAGCAGTCCTGAAGGAAACTCCATCAAGCGATCGGCATAATAGAGCCAGGACACGCTGCCGGATTGCAGGAAGGAGGCAAAAATGGTGTTGATCAGCAAACTGATTTGCGACACCGAAACCCCCAGCAGTGCCGGCAGCATCAGCGCGGTGACCCGCCGGACTCCCGGGTCGGCCCAGGCCGCACGCAGGTTGAGCGACGGCCGGGGCAGCATGGCGATGCGGCGCAGGGCGGGAATCTGGATCAGCAACTGCAGGCAGCCCCCCAGGAATACTGACCAGGCCAGCGCCATGATCGGTGGGTCGAAGTAGGGGGCGGCAAACAAGGCCATGCCGATGAACGACAGGTTGAGCAGTACCGGGGTGAAGGCCGGCAGGGCAAAGCGGCTCCAGGTGTTGAGGATGCCGCCGGCGAGCGCAACCAGCGACATGAACAGGATGTAGGGGAAGGTGACCCGGGTCAGTGCCACGGTCAGTTCGAACTTGCCGGCATCGTCGGCAAAGCCGGGTGCCGACACCCATACCAGCAGGGGCGCCGCTGCAACGCCGATGGCGGTGACGAAGAACAAGGCGATCGACAGCAGGCTGGCAACGTGATCGACCAGGCTGCGGGTATCTTCGGCCGAGCGCGTGTTGCGGTATTCGCCAAGAATGGGAACGAAAGCCTGGGAGAAGGCGCCTTCGGCAAACATCCGGCGCAACAGGTTGGGCAGCTTGAACGCCACGAAAAAGGCGTCGGTCTCGGCGCCAGCGCCGAAGGTCCGGGCAATGACGAAATCCCGGACAAACCCGAGGATCCGCGAAAGTAGGGTCATGCCGCTGACGGTCGCCAGCGCTCGCAGCAAATTCATTTGTCGCAGCCTTGTTGCCTGAGGGATGAGGAAAAAGCTATAATTCTACGCTGTGCTGCCCGCCGGGGTCGCCTGTGCCGTTGTAGCTCAGTTGGTAGAGCAACTGATTCGTAATCAGTAGGTCGAGTGTTCGATTCACTTCAACGGCACCATGAATTCAAGCACTTAGGCCAATCCTTCGGGGTTGGCCTAAGTGCTTTTGGGCCTTGTTGGACTTACTCCTGATTCAGTATGACCCGGTTGCGGCCGCTGTGCTTGGCTTCGTACAAGCTCTTGTCGGCTGCCTGGAGCAGGCCTTCGGCGGCTTTTGCCAGATCGGGCCGGGTGCTGGCGATGCCAAGGCTGCAGGAGATCAGGCCTTCGATGCCATGCTTGTGAGGGATGCGCAGTTCGCGGGCCGAGGCGCGCATGCGTTCGCCGACGGCGAGGGCGCCACGGGCATCGGTGCCGGGCAGGATGGCGGCGAATTCCTCGCCGCCGTATCGAGAGACGCTGTCCTCGACCCGGAACAGTGATTCGTTGAGCGCGGTGGCGATGGCCTTCAGGCATTGATCGCCGGCCTGGTGACCATAGGCGTCGTTGAACTGCTTGAAATAATCGATATCGATCAGGATCAGGCTGAGCGGCGACCCGGTACGCTGGCAGCGTTTCCACTCGGTGGCCAGCGTGTCGTCGAAGTATCGGCGGTTGGGGATGCAGGTCAGGCCATCCAGGGTGGCAATCTGCTTGAGTCGGCGATGGGCTGCGTGGATGTCGCGCTGCATGCCGACGATGCGCAGCATGGCGCGTACCTTGGCGAGCAGGATGACTTCCGAGACCGGTTTGTGCAGGAAATCGTCGCCGCCGGCGATGATGCCTTGCGCCAGCATGTCTTCGTCCATCACCGACGACAGGAAGATGACCGGGGTCCAGAGGTTGAGTTCGTTCTCCGAGGCCAGCAGTTCGCGATTCCGGATGCGGCGTACCAGGCTGATTCCGTCCATGTCGCGCAGGTTCATGTCGACCAGGATCAAATGCGGCTGGGTGGTGCCGATCACCTCAAGGGCCGAAGCGCCATCAGCCGCCAGCGATACGCTGGCATCCTCAAGCTGGGCGAGGCATTCGCCGATCAGGGTGCGATTGGCGCGGGCACTGTCGACGACCAGGATCTCGAATTTTCCGGGAGACATCGCGGCTGGGGAAATGATGGTGGCAAATCATAGCATTGCCTGGCCGTTGCCGGGCTTTCCGGGATTTCGCTTTTTTTGCTGCGGCCAGGCGGTTAATATTCGGTCTCCGTCCATACGCTACCGTTTGGTTTCGGACGGCGAATAATTAAAGGAGAAAGCACATGCAATTGAATAAGAAAGTATTTATCGTCACCGGTGGCGGTTCCGGGCTCGGTGCGGCGACGGCGCGCGGGCTGCTTGAGGCGGGCGCGCAGGTGGTCCTGGCCGATGTGAATCGCGAGGCCGGCGAGGCGCTGGCCAGCGACTTGGGCGCCGCCGCCATCTTCGTTGAGACCGATGTCACCAACGAGGCTTCGGCGCAGAACGCCATCGCCGCCGCCCTGTCGAACTTCGGCGCGGTTCATGGCCTGGTCAATTGCGCTGGTATCGCACCAGCCGAGAAGGTGCTGGGTAAGGAAGGGCCGCACCGTCTGGAGAGCTTTTCGCGGGTGATCAACATCAACCTGGTCGGCACCTTCAACATGATCCGCCTGGCCGCCGAAGCGATGATGAAGAATACGCCGGAGGCGGACGGCGAGCGCGGTGTGATCGTCAACACCGCTTCGGTTGCTGCGTTCGAGGGGCAACTCGGGCAAGCTGCCTACGCCGCATCGAAGGGCGGCATCGTCGCCCTGACTCTGCCGGTGGCCCGGGAACTGGCACGCAGCGGCATCCGCTGTCTGACCATCGCGCCGGGGATCATGGAGACGCCGATGCTGCTTGGCATGCCGGCCGAGGTGCAGGAGTCGCTGAACAAGATGGTGCCCTTCCCGACGCGCATGGGCAAGCCGGCAGAATACGCCGCGCTGGTTCGCCATATTGCCGAAAATGCCTACCTGAACGGCGAAGTGATCCGTCTGGACGGTGCGATCCGCATGGGAGTCAAATAATCTATACTAGGCGTCCGTCCTGACCCATAAAGGCACTCCGGTGCCTTTTTTGTTGCATGTCCCAAGCCTCCTGCTATCACTGTGGTCTGCCCATTCCCGATGATGTCGACCTGAAGGTGGTCATCAACGACGAGCCCAGGGCGATGTGTTGTTACGGTTGCCAGGCGGTGGCTCAGTCGATCGTGGACAACGGCCTTGAAGATTACTACCGGAGCCGCGATGCCTTGCCCGAGTCGCCGCGCGAGGCGATGCCGGCGATCCTGGAACAGATGGCCTTGTACGATCATGCCGAGTTCCAGAAGAGTTTCGTCAAGGAATTGGGCGAGAACGAGCGCGAGGCCTCGCTACTGCTTGAGGGAATTACCTGCGCTGCGTGCATCTGGCTCAACGAGCAGCATATCGGCAAGCTGCCCGGGGTGATCGCGGTCGACATCAATTACGCCTCGCGACGGGCCCGGGTGCGCTGGGACGAGACCCGCATCAAGCTCTCCGACGTGCTGCGCGCCGTCGCCGCCATCGGCTATCGTGCCTACCCCTACGATGCCGCGAAGAACGAGGAAATCTCCCGCAACGAGCGGCGCGGCGCGATGTGGCGCCTGTGGGTCGCCGGCTTCGGCATGATGCAGGTGATGATGTATGCCTATCCGGTGTATATCGCCGACGGTGACATGACGCCGGATATCGAAAGCCTGATGCGCTGGGCCAGCCTGATCCTGACCATCCCGGTAGTGTTCTATTCTTCCGCGCCGTTCTTTCGCAACGCCTGGCGGGATATCAAACTGGGTCGGGTCGGCATGGATGTGCCGGTGGCGCTGGGGGTCGGCCTCGCTTTCGCGGCGAGTTGCTGGGCTACCTTCATTCAGGGCGGAGAGGTCTACTTCGACTCGATAACCATGTTCGTGTTCTTCCTGCTTGGTGGCCGTTATCTCGAGATGAACGCCAGGCAGAAGGCGCTGAGCGTGACCGAGGCGCTGACCAAGCTGTTGCCTGCCTTTGCGCAGAGAATGCCGAATTTTCCCGCCGATCGTGAGGCGACTCAGGTGGTGGTGGCCGACCTGCGGGTCGGCGATCATGTGCTGGTCCGCCCGGGCGACATCGTTCCGGCTGACGGGCGGGTGGTGGAAGGCGTCAGTTGTGCCAACGAAGCCCTGCTGACCGGTGAGAGCCTGCCAGTCACCAAGCAGCCGGGCGACCCGGTTACCGGCGGCTCGATCAATGCCGAGAGCCCGCTGGTGGTGAGGGTCGAGCAGGTTGGTGAAGGAACGCGCTTGTCCGCCATCATCGATCTGATGGAGCGGGCGTCGCTGGAAAAACCCCGGATCG
Source organism: Betaproteobacteria bacterium UBA5582 (assembly GCA_002425245.1). GTDB lineage: Bacteria > Pseudomonadota > Gammaproteobacteria > Burkholderiales > Rhodocyclaceae > Azonexus. The sequence goes on from DILW01000042.1 coordinate 24,036, forward strand.
TTGAAATCGCCGACCGGATTGCCAGTTACTTCGTTGCCGCACTGCTTGTCGTGGCGATCCTGACGGCACTCGGCTGGTATTTCGTCGAACCCTCGCGAGCCCTGTGGATCACGGTTTCGGTACTGGTCGTCACCTGTCCGTGTGCGCTGGCGCTGGCAACGCCGATCGCCCTGACGGTTGCTGCCGGCTCGCTGGCCCGCGACGGCTTGCTGGTCACCCGCGGCCACGCCATCGAAACCCTGGCACGGGCCAGCCATTTCGTGTTCGACAAGACCGGTACCCTGACGACCGGTCAGATGCACCTGCAGGACATCCAGGTGCTTGGCGACATGTCGCGGGACGATTGCCTGAACCTGGCGGCCGCACTGGAGCAGGCTTCGGAACATCCGCTGGCCATGGCCATCCGCCATGCCGCACCCGGAGATTCACGTTTCCAAGGGGTTGATCCGGTCAGCGAACCCGGGCAGGGTATTGAGGCCTCGATCGCCGGGCGGACCTATCGTATCGGCCGTCCGGCCTATGCCCTGTCCATCAGTGGAGCATCTTTACCGGAAGCGGCGGCCGGGTGGATGGAAAGCGGAGATACCGTGGTCCTGCTCGCTGATGCCACGGGGGCGCTGGCCTTGTTCCGGATTGGTGACCAATTGCGCCCTGAGGCCAAAGCCCTGGTCGCTGACCTTCGTCAGGCGGGGCGCCAGGTAGTTCTGCTCACCGGCGATGCGCCGGCGGTCGCCAACCGGGTTGCCGCCGAACTGGGCATCGATGTGGTGCGCGCAGGCGTCACGCCGGCGGAAAAACATGCCTGCGTTACCGAGTTGCAGGCGGGCGGCGCCATCGTCGCCATGGTCGGTGACGGGGTTAACGATGCGCCAGTGTTAGCCCAGGCCCAGGTTTCGATCGCCATGGGCAGCGGCGCGCAACTGGCTCGAACGCAATCTGATTTCGTCCTGCTCTCGGAAAAACTGGGTTCGTTGCACAAAGGCCTGGGGCGAGCCGGGTTTGCCCTGGTCGTTATCCGCCAGAATCTTTGGTGGTCCTTCGCCTACAATCTGGTTGCGCTACCAGCAGCCATCGCCGGTTATGTGACGCCATGGATGGCCGGCATCGGCATGTCCCTGAGTTCGTTGCTGGTCGTGCTCAATTCACTGCGCATCCAGCGCCTGGAGAACGATTGATGGAAAGTATCTACCTGCTCGTCCCGATTTCCGTTCTCCTGGTGTTCGGGATTGCTGCGGCCTTCTGGTGGTCGGTGAAAAGCGGACAGTTCGACGACCTGGAGGGGCCGGCATTCAAGGTGTTGATGGATGACGATGAAGCTCCACAGGGAAAACTGTCTGAGCAGGAAGAGAAAAAGAAAGAAATTTGACCTGGGTCAACGTATGGTCTTTGGAGTGCTGCCATCATCCTCCCTCATGCGAGGTGAATGCCTTGCGACATTTCTCTGTTGGGGTTGGGGTGCGTTGCGACGCACCCTTTTTTTGTCCCGGATTTTTTAGGGCTGAGCCGTCAATTCCTGTTTTCTTTCCCCGGGCGCTCCGCTAGAGAATTGTGTAAAAGGCCATGGGTCGGTCGATTGCGCGCCTTTTCCGGGTAGATGGTCCCTAGATTGATCTAGGTCAAAACGCCCCGCATCAACTAGAATACCATCCGCTTTTAAGTGCCCCCTTGGGTTCAGGGAGGTGGGCATTCCGTTCTTCATTAACGAGAGGTGGGTTCATGTCTGGAACACAAACCACATACAACGATAAGGTCGTACGGCAATTCGCCGTCATGACTGTCATCTGGGGCATCGTCGGCATGCTTGTCGGTGTCATCATTGCTGCGCAGCTTGTCTGGCCGGAGCTCAACTTCGGACCCTGGCTGCATTTCGGTCGTCTGCGTCCGTTGCATACCAACGCGGTTATTTTCGCGTTTGGTGGCTGCGCCCTGTTTGCGACCTCCTACTGGTGCGTTCAGCGTACCAGTCACGCCCGCCTTTGGGGTGGTCCGCTGGTTCCCTTCACCTTCTGGGGCTGGCAGCTGATCATCGTTCTGGCTGCGGTTACGCTGCCGCTCGGTTTTACCAGCGGTAAGGAATACGCTGAGCTTGAGTGGCCGATCGACATCCTGATCACGCTGGTCTGGGTTTCTTATGCGCTGGTCTTCTTCGGTACCCTGGTCAAGCGTACCGTTTCGCATATCTATGTCGCCAACTGGTTCTTCGGTGCCTTCATCATCGCCGTTGCGCTGCTGCATCTGGTTAACAGTGCCGCCGTTCCGGTGTCGCTGACCAAGTCCTACTCTGCCTACTCGGGTGTGCAGGATGCCATGGTCCAGTGGTGGTATGGTCACAACGCCGTCGGCTTCTTCCTGACCGCAGGCTTCCTGGGCATGATGTACTACTTCGTGCCGAAGCAGGCTGGTCGTCCGGTGTATTCCTACCGTCTGTCGGTGGTGCACTTCTGGGCGCTGATCTTCACCTACATGTGGGCCGGTCCGCACCACCTGCACTACACCGCGCTGCCTGACTGGACCCAGTCCGTCGGTATGATCTTCTCGCTGATTCTGCTGGCTCCGTCGTGGGGTGGCATGATCAACGGCATCATGACCCTGTCGGGTGCCTGGCACAAGCTGCGCGACGATCCCATCCTGAAGTTCCTGATCACCTCCCTCTCCTTCTACGGTATGTCCACCTTTGAAGGTCCGATGATGTCGATCAAGACCGTCAATGCGCTGTCGCACTACACGGACTGGACCGTTGGTCACGTGCACTCCGGTGCGCTCGGCTGGGTGGCCATGGTTTCGATCGGTTCCATCTACTACCTGCTGCCGCGTCTGTTCGGCAAGAAGGAAATGTATAGCACCGCGCTGGTCACGACCCACTTCTGGATCGCGACGATCGGTACCGTTCTGTACATCGCCTCGATGTGGATCGCCGGTGTGATGCAGGGCCTGATGTGGCGTGCAGTCAATGCTGACGGCACCCTGGCTTACAGCTTCGTCGAGTCGGTCAAGGGTTCCTACCCGTTCTGGGCGATCCGCTGGCTGGGTGGTGTGTTGTTCCTGTTCGGTATGCTGATCATGGCTTACAACATGTTCAAGACGATCGCGGGCGGCAAGACGCAGGATATTCCGGTGCCTGCCCCGGCCGGTCATCACGCCTGATTAGGGAGAGAAAACAATGCTTAAGCATGAGCAAATCGAGAAGAGCGTACCGCTACTCGTTATCCTGACCTTCCTGGTGGTGATCTGGGGTGGTCTGCTGGAAATCGTTCCGCTGTTCTTCCAGAAATCGACGACGACCCCGGTCGAGGGGACCAAGCCTTACTCCGCCGTTGAGCTGGCCGGTCGTGACGTCTATGTCCGTGAGGGCTGCTTCCTCTGCCATTCGCAGATGATCCGTCCGTTCCGTGCGGAAACCGAACGCTATGGCCACTACTCGGTGGCGGGTGAGTATGTCTATGATCACCCGTTCCAGTGGGGTTCCAAGCGTACCGGTCCGGACCTGCATCGCGTTGGTGGTCGTTACTCCGACGAATGGCAGCGTGCTCACCTGATGAACCCGCGTGACGTCGTCCCGGAGTCGAACATGCCTGCCTTCGCTTTCCTGGCCAATGCCAAGGCGAAGAATACGGTCGGTGCCGACATCGAAGCCAAGATGCAACTGATGCGTGGGTATGCAAATGTCCGCGGAATTCCGACCTATTCGGATGAAGACATCAAGGGTGCCAAGGCTGCCATTGGCGACATGACCGAAATGGATGTTCTGATCGCGTACCTGCAACGCATGGGTACTGCGCTGAGCACCTTCAAGTAAAACAGCCAATGGACATCAACGATCTGCGTTCCATCGTCACGGTTGCCGGCCTGGTTTGTTTCCTGGCGATCGCGGCGTGGGCATACGGCAAGGGTAGCAAGAAGGGCTTTGACGAAGCTGCCAACCTGCCGTTTGCAGGAGATGATGAAGAAGGTGTGGCGCCTGCGCGTCACACCGGCGCTGAAATAAAGGAAAGCAAATGAGCGATTTCGTTAGCGATTTTTGGAACCTGTACGTCATCGTGATCGTGCTGGGCAGTATTCTGGCCTGCGCGGTTCTCCTGATCGTTCAGGGCAAGGCAACCTTCACGCCGGGCAAGACCATGGGTCACGTCTGGGATGAAACCCTTGAGGAATACAACAACCCGATGCCCAAGTGGTGGAGCTGGTTGTTTGTCATCACTGTGGTCTTTGCACTGGTCTATCTGGCGCTCTACCCGGGTCTGGGTAACTTCAAGGGCATGCTCGGCTGGACCTCCACCGGTCAGCATGCGGCGGAAGTCGCCAAGATGGACGCCCAGGTTAAGCCGCTGTACGACAAGTACCTGGCCATGGACCTCAAGGCTGTGGCTGGTGACAAGCAGGCCATGGAAATGGGCAAGCGTCTGTACCTGACCTACTGCATGCAGTGTCATGGTGCGGATGCTCGTGGTGCCAAGGGCTTCCCCAACCTGACCGACGCTGACTGGCAGTGGGGCGGTGCGCCGGAGCAGATCGTCGAGACCATCTCCAATGGCCGCATGGGCGTGATGCCTCCGCACGATTCGCTCGGTGCCGAGACGATCAAGGATCTTGCCAACTACGTTCGCTCGCTGTCCGGTCTGCCGCATGACTCCGTGCGTGCCGGTAAGGGCCAGACCGCTTTTGCCGAAGCGGGTTGCGTGGGTTGCCACGGTGCCGACGCAACGGGCATGCAAGCACTGGGTGCTCCCAACCTGACCGACAAGATCTGGTTGTATGGCTCGTCCGAGGCGACCATCATTGAGACCATCACCAAGGGTCGTCAGAACAAGATGCCGGCCTGGAAGGAATTCCTCGGTGATGCCAAGGTGCACCTGTTGTCTGCCTACGTGATCAGCCTGGGCGCAAAGTAAGTTTGTTGTTAAAAGGGTGGCCTTGGGCCACCCTTTTTTGCTTCCGTTTCCGGTGTTTGTTTATCAAAATTGCGTTGCGGGAAACAGCGCAATTTTGATAAAGAGATAAAAATGAAATTTGGCGATGATAATAATCCGGACGCTTCGGCGCCGGCTGTTGTGTCTTTTTACGAAAAGCACAAGAAGATTTATGTGCGCGATGTCCAGGGTTGGTGGACGACGTGGCGCTGGGTTTTCGTCTGGCTGACGCAGATTCTCTTTTACTGCACCCCGTGGCTGGTCTGGAATGACCGGCAGGCGGTCCTCTTTCATCTGGTCGAGCGCAAGTTCTACATCTTCGGTCTGGTGCTTTGGCCGCAGGATGTGTTCTATCTGGCCGTACTGCTGATCGTTTCCGCGTACGCACTGTTCCTGTTTACCGCCATCGCCGGGCGTCTGTTTTGCGGCTATGCCTGCCCTCAGACGGTGTACACCGAAATCTTCATGTGGATCGAGAGCCGCATCGAGGGCGACCGTGGCGCCCGCATGAAGCTCGACAAGGGGCCGCTGACCGCGAGGAAAATCTCGCTCAAGCTGGCCAAGCACGCGCTTTGGATTGCTCTTTCGTTGTGGACCGGGTTTACGCTGGTGGCCTACTTCACCCCCGTGCAGGAGTTGCTTGCAGCCTTGCCGTTCGGGCTTTCCGGCTGGGAGATTTTCTGGACCCTGTTCTACGCAGGTTTCTGCTATATGCAGGCAGGTTTTCTTCGCGAACAGGTTTGCAAATACATGTGCCCCTATGCCCGTTTTCAGGGGGTAATGTTCGATCCGGACACGTTGGTCATCACCTATGATCCCGAGCGCGGTGAGCCGCGTGGTGCGCGCAAGAAGGATGCCGACACTGCAGGCCTTGGCGACTGTGTCGATTGCGGTCTGTGCGTTGCGGTGTGTCCGACGGGGATCGATATCCGCAAAGGGATTCAGTACGAATGCATCGGCTGTGGTGCCTGTATTGATGCCTGCGATCCGGTCATGGACAAGATCGGGAAGCCGCGGGGCCTGATTCGCTATACGACCGAGAACGCGCTGGAAAAGCACTTTGGTCCTTCAGAGGTTCTGGGCCATATCCTGCGGCCTCGGATTCTTCTCTACACAGTGATCCTGATCCTGATCTGCATTGCCACCGCATGGTCGCTGGCGACGCGCGTTCCCCTGATGGTCGATGTCATCCGTGATCGTTCTACGCTGTCCCGGGAGGCTGACGACGGCTCGATCGAGAACGTTTACAACCTGAAGGTCATGAATACCACCGAACTTCCCCAGCGCTACCAGGTGACAGTGGATGGTATTGACGGAATCGCCCTGGCCGATATGCTTCCAGTTGAGCTTGGCGGTGCGGAGAATCGTGAGGTTACGGTAGTGGTTCGGGTTCCGCCCGGCTCAGCAGGTAGCGGTGCCAGTACCATTTATTTCAACATTCAGGCCGAAAGCGATGCGGCAATTGCCGTACGCGAGAAGGCCTCTTTCCTGATGCCTTGATGCGATGAAAGCTATGAGCAAGAACATGAACTCTGACGGCCAGCCCTGGTATCGCGAGCCCTGGCCCTGGATCCTGATGGCCGGGCCGTTGATCGTCGTCATCGCCTGTGTGAATCTGATCTGGACGGCAATTGCCAGCGCCGACGGTTTGGTCACCGATGATTATTACAAGGAAGGCCTGGCCATGAATCAGCGCCTCCAGCGCGATCACAAGGCTAGCGAATTGGGCTTGCATGCCGATTTGATGCGGGCTGGTTTGAATGTCCGCCTGTTGATCACGGCCAAGGATTCGACGCCCTTGCCGGAGGAGATCGTCCTGCGTCTGACGCATCCGACGATCGACGGAAAGGACCAAAGAGTGCCGATGAAATCCGAGGGGGCGGGTTTCTACGGAGGAAAACTGGCCGCCGATGTGGCCGGTCGCTGGCATGTCACGCTTGAAGATCCCGCCGGTCAGTGGCGGCTTCAGGGGCAGTGGCAGGCCAGTACGGATGGGCCGCTGCGCTTGGATGCAAAAGCGGGTTGATTTTTTTGTGAGTGGGAGGTGACTTATGGCTTGGGAACTGTTGTTTACGAGTGATATCGGCTTGATGAGCCTGGTGGTGATTGTCGGCGTTCTGGTTATCGGAGCGTATATGGGCAAGATCTACTCGAACAAGATGCACGAAGAGCTGAAAGCCAAGGGCGACTGATTCACGCCTGCTGGTGATGTTCAATCCCCGCTACTCCCAGGGAAGTGGCGGGGATTGTTTTTTCCGGCTAGTGCATCCGCTGCTGTATTCGCTGGCCTTGCATCTTCTGTTTCTAATCGCTTTTTCCACTGGGGTGCCACAGGCAGAGTCCAGGCCCCAGATTCGGATCACGGCGCAACTCGCTCCCGGCGACACGATCAATCGCCGCTCTGGCGCCGCGCAGAAATCCGCCGTGCATGCCGAGTCTTCGGCACCGTCTATGCGCAAAGGCGAGCGTCGCCCATCTCGCCCAGGTCAAGCCGAAAATTCCGGTGAGTTGTCACGAAATGTTGAGGGCAGCGAGGAGGCACCATCCGTGATGGATGTCGCTGCCTATCGACTGGCTGTAGGGCGGGTATTTTCCAGCTTGCTCGATCCGCACGCGCGCGCCCTGTTGCCAGTGGGGGAGCTTGTTTTCCGGGTTCGGGGGCGGCTGGGGCATTCACCCGAGGTGGCCTTGCTGTCACCGACCGATTCGGCTAACGCCGCGCAATTGCAATCGCTCATGGAAGAAGCGGTGGCTCGAGTGGCGATGCCACCGCTGTGGCAGTCCCGTGGCTACGGTGTCGAATTGCGAGCGTTGGTGGGCGGATGATCGCCGTGCCAGTCAGGGATCAAGTCGCGCTCATGAAAGCTGAAATCACCCCGCTGACGGTCAGCCAGGAACTGCTCCAGGCATAAACGTACGCTGCGAAATGACAGCGCTTCCCAGGGGATTTCATCCGCGCGGAACAGGCCGACTTCCAGGCTTTCCTCACCGGCGGCGCAGGCGGGTGAAGGCATTCGTCCTCGATAGAAGAGGTGCACCTGATTGATGTGTGCAATGCTGACCAAGGCAAAGGCTGCGTCAATATCCACCTGCGCACCGGCTTCTTCAAGAGTTTCCCGGCGTGCAGCCTCGGCGGTGGTTTCGCCGTTTTCCATGAATCCGGCTGGCAAAGTCCAGTAACCGAGTCTCGGCTCGATGGCGCGGCGGCACAGCAATATTCTGTCTTCCCAGGTGGCGATGCAACCGACGATCATGCGCGGGTTGTCGTAATGGATGTGCCCACAAGTGCCGCAGATGTGACGCGGCAGGTTGTCGCCATCTGGGACGGCGAGGGCAGTGGCATTGCCGCAACGGATGCAGAACGACATTCTGGTAGTCAGTAAGTGGGGACCAGGCAGTCTAACACCGCAAATCAATGCGGATGAAGCCTGCAACTTCCTTTGCGCTTCCCGAAGGGCTGTGGCTACAATAGCGGAACAAAGCATAGAGAACAGCCTGTCGGTAACGCCTGCGGGGCGCTTAAAGGGATTTCACATGTTTCTGATCGTCGGCTACGTCATCATCCTGGCTTCGGCACTTGGCACCTATGCCGTGCACGGAAACCTGCTGGCGCTCTGGGTGCCGCTTGAGTACGTGGCTATTTTCGGTCTGACTGTGGGCGGCTTCGTTGCTGGCAACAACATCAAGGTGATCAAGGCAACGGTCGCCGCTGTGCCGGGTGTGCTCAAGGGCTCGCCCTACAACAAGGCCTACTATGTTGACGTCCTGGCGCTGTTGTTCGAGATCCTTTCCAAGGTGCGCAAGGAAGGTTTGATGTCGATCGAAAACGACGTCGAAAACCCCGATTCGAGCCCGATTTTCTCGAAATACCCAAATATCGTTTCCGATCACCATGTGCTGGATTTCCTGACTGACTACCTGCGCATGATGGTGGGTGGCAATCTCAATACCGTCGAGATCGAAAGTCTGATGGACGTCGAACTGGAGACGCACCATCACGAAATGGCCGAACCCGGGCACGTGATTCAGAAGGTTGCTGACGCCACGCCGGCTTTCGGTATCGTGGTGGCGGTGATGGGGGTGGTGAACGTGATGGGCTCGGTCGGCGAGCCGCCGGCCGTGCTGGGCAAGATGATTGCCGGCGCACTGGTCGGAACATTCCTCGGTATTTACCTCGCCTATGGTTTCGTGGCGCCGATATCCAGCTTGGTGGAACAGAAGGCCAATGAGTCCGGCGTGGTGTACAAGACCATCAAGATGGTTTTGCTGGCTTCGATGTCGGGCTATGCACCGCAGGTGGCCATCGAATTCGGGCGCAAGACGCTGGGTGCGCACGAGCGGCCGAGTTTCCGCGAACTTGAGGAAGAGCTCAAGGCCCGTAAGGGCAAGTAAGCGGTCGATGCTGCCGATAACGAGCGAACAGCGATGAGCGACGATTCCACCCGCCCCATAATCATCAAGCGCAAGAAGGTTGTTGCCGGGGGCGCACACGGTGGTGCCTGGAAAATTGCCTATGCCGACTTCGTGACGGCGATGATGGCTTTCTTCCTGCTCATGTGGTTGCTTGGTTCGACCGCCAAGGGCGACCTGGAAGGGATCGCCGATTACTTCAACAACCCGATGAAGGTTTCGATGTCCGGCGGCTCCGGGGCTGGCGACGCAACCAGCATACTCAAGGGCGGCGGTCAGGATCTGACGCGGCAAGCCGGTCAGGTCAAGAGGGGGGATGTCGAGGCGAAAAGCACCACTTTCTCGAAAGAGGCGCAACTCGAATTCCGGCGCAAGGAGCAGGAACGGCTGGAAAACCTGAAGGCCGAGATCGAGAAGATGATCGAGCAGAGTCCACAACTGGCTCAGTTCAAGAAGCAGTTGTTGCTCGATATCACCTCCGAGGGGCTGCGCATCCAGATTGTCGATGAGCAGAATCGGCCGATGTTCGATTCCGGTGGCGATTCGGTGAAGCCCTATACCCGTGAACTGTTGCGCCAGATCGGGCTGGCCCTGAATGGCGTGTCCAACCGCATCAGTCTTGCCGGGCATACTGACGCCGCGCCGTTTGTCGGCGGTGTGGGTGGTTTCTCCAACTGGGAACTTTCCGCCAACCGGGCCAACGCCTCACGCCGCGAGCTCGTCGCTGGCGGGATGGATGCGCACAAGATTCTGCGCGTGGTCGGTCTGGGCTCGACCCTGCTGTTTGACAAGAATGACCCACTCAATCCCGTCAATCGGCGGATCAGTATAGTCGTGCTCAACCAGCGTACCGAAAAGGCAATCCTGAATGAGGAAGGAGGCCCGGATGACGCGGAAATTGAAGATGCCTTGCCGCCGGTGCTCAAGTTGCCGGCAACAGCGAACGGGCGAGCCGGATAGGGAGCCGACCGAGCCTGAATGCGCCGCTTTGGCGGCATCCTGATAGACATTGAAGTTCCATCGATAAAAGTTTTGCAGACGAAAGAGGAAAAAATGGCCAAAACCATTCTTGCTGTTGATGATTCCGCCTCCATACGCCAAATGGTTTCGTTTACGCTGAAGAGTGCCGGTTATGAAGTGGTCGAAGCGGTTGACGGGCAGGATGGGCTGGACAAGGCGAAGTCGCGCAGCATCAATCTGGTGCTGACCGACCAGAACATGCCGCGCATGGACGGATTGACCTTGATCCGCAACCTGCGCGCCCTGCCGCAATACGCGTCGACGCCGATCCTGATGCTGACCACCGAGTCGTCGGATGCGATGAAGTCGCAAGGGCGCGCCGCCGGCGCCACCGGTTGGCTGGTCAAGCCGTTTGACCCGCAGAAGCTGATCGAAGTCGTGCGCAAGGTGATTGGCTGAGAACACCTGGCTCGTCCGGCGCGTCGGCACGGGTGTATCCGTTTCCGGTCACCGGCCTGATCGTGCCCGCCTGAGGAGAAAGCATGTCTATCGACATGAGTCAGTTTTACCAGGTGTTCTTCGAGGAATCGGAGGAGCATCTGGCCGCAATGGAATCCCTGTTGCTTGGCCTGGATGTGGGCAGTCCCGATCAGGAGCAACTGAACGCGATCTTTCGCGCTGCCCACTCGATCAAGGGCAGTGCCGGTACCTTCGGGTTCACTGACCTTGCCGAAACCACGCACATCCTGGAAAACCTGCTCGACCGCATCCGCAAGTCCGAGTTGCCCTTACGCGCGGAGATGGTCGATGCTTTTCTGGAAGCCGGCGATGTACTGCGCAGCATGCTGGAGGCGCATCAGGGACGGGGCAGCGTTGATGCTGCACAGGTCCAGCGCATCTGCGAGCGACTGCGCCGCCTTTCCGACGCGTCGTCAGAAGCTGCACCGGTAGCGCCGGTTCCCCAAGCACCAGCCGGTGACGATGAGGTCGCCGTCCGCATTCCTGTGGATACGGGGCAGCGCCTGTACGAAATCCAGTTCGTTCCTACCGAAATTGCCGCTCATGGGGTGGGCCTCGAAAATCTGCTGGACGAGTTGCGCTCGCTGGGCCAGCTTCAGATTGTCCGCCGCGGCCGCCCTGGTGACGAGAGCGCCACTTACTGGGAGTTGCGCCTGTTGACGGACAAGCCCAGGGAGGCCTTCGTCGAGCAGATCGATTTCATCGCCGAAAACGGCGCCTGGCGAATTACCGAGGACACGGCGGTGGCGGCAGACGGGTCGACCGCATTCGGGTTTTTCCCCGAGTCGCCCGGAGCGCCTGACGAAGTTCGCGGTTACGGCATTTACCCCAATGTGGCCAAGGAAGAAGAAGCCTATGGTTTCTTCGAGCTTTTACCGACCAGTGTCAGTGATAAGCCGGATGAGGACGCCGCCTACGGATTCTTCGAGCCCCTGCCTGTTGCCGAGAAACCGGCACCCGCCGAGCCGCAGATTGAGGAAGGCGACGGTTATGGGTTTTTCGCGCCCTTGCCGCCAATTCCGCCAGCGCCCAAGCAGCCAGAACCGGTGCCCGATGCAGAGGCCAGCACGTCGGCGCCGGGGCGCTCCGGGCGAAGCGCGAAGCCGCCGGTCAGTGCTTCAGCTGACTCGTCGATCCGGGTCAGCATCGAAAAGGTCGACCAGTTGATCAACTTGGTCGGTGAGCTGGTGATCACCCAGGCGATGCTTCTGCAAACCGCTGCGCAGATGGAGGATTCGGCACCGGAAGGGCTGGTCAACGGATTGACGCAACTGGAGCGCAATACCCGTGACCTGCAGGAATCGGTCATGTCCATCCGAATGATGCCGATCTCTTTTGTTTTCTCGCGCTTTCCTCGTGTGGTCCGCGATCTGTCGGCCAAGCTTGGCAAGCAGGTCGAGTTGAAGACCACGGGTGAAACCACGGAGCTGGACAAGAGCCTGATCGAGCGGATCACTGACCCGCTCACCCATCTGATCCGCAACAGCCTCGATCACGGTATCGAGTCGCCGGAAAGACGTGCCGCCGCTGGCAAGAGCCCTGTTGGAACGATCACTCTGAAAGCCTACCATCAGGGCGGCAACATCGTTATCGAGGTTGGTGATGACGGCGGTGGTCTGCCACGCGACAAGATTCTGAACAAGGCCCGTGAAAAGGGTTTGCCAGTTTCCGAGCAGATGAGCGATCAGGAAGTCTTCAACCTGATCTTCGAAGCTGGTTTTTCGACCGCCGAACAAGTGACCGACGTTTCCGGTCGCGGTGTCGGGATGGACGTCGTTCGTCGCAACATTCAGTCGATGGGCGGGCGGATCGAGATCGATTCGATGCTCGGGATCGGTACCCGGATGACCGTGCGCCTGCCGCTGACGCTGGCCATTCTTGACGGTATGTCGGTGGCGGTCGGTGACCAGATCTACATCCTGCCGTTGTCCTATGTACTCGAGTCATTGCAGCCCACGCCGGGCGACATCAAGACCTTGTCGAATCAGGCTCGGGTGGCCCAGGTACGCGGCGAATATCTGCCGGTGGTCGTCCTGCATGAGTTGTTCCAGCTTGATTCGGTGTGGAGCGATTTCACCCAGGGAATCATGGTGGTTCTGGACGCTGACGGTGCGCGCGTGGCCCTGTTCGTCGATGCCCTGGTCGGCCAGCACCAGGTCGTGATCAAAAGCCTGGAAGCCAATTACCGCAAGGTGCCGGGTGTGTCAGGCGCGACTATCATGGGCGATGGTCATGTCGCCTTGATTCTTGATGTGTCGGCCATCGCCGCGATGGCCCGGACAAGCATGCAGAAAGCCGGCTAACCGGCAGATGAGGAGAGGATGATGGAAGCCATGATTGCCGCAGGGGCCGCCGTAGCTGAGGATGATCAGTTTGCCAGCGAGTTCCTGACGTTCACCCTGGGTAGCGAGGAGTACGCCATCGATATCCTCAAGGTTCAGGAAATCCGCGGTTACGAGACACCGACCCTGATCGCCAATGCGCCGTCTTTCATCAAAGGGGTGATCAACCTGCGCGGCATCATCGTGCCCATCGTCGACCTGCGGATCAAGTTCAGATTGGGCAAAGTCGAATACACCCCATTTACCGTGGTGATCATTCTCAATGTTGCCGGGCGGGTCATCGGCGTGGTGGTCGATAGCGTGTCCGACGTACTCTCGCTGACGCCCGCCCAAATCCGCCAGGCGCCCGATTTTTCAGGCAGTTTCGATACCAAGTACATCGTCGGCCTGGCCAGCGTCGAGGAGCGGATGCTGATCGTGACCGACATCGAACGTCTGATGACCAGTGCAGACATGGAACTGATCGAGGCGGCGGCCGAGTGAACGGCTTCTCGGGGGGGAAGAAATGTTGAACATGCGCGATTTCAGGATAGGTAGCCGGCTGATCGCCACGACGATCGGTGCCTTGTCGCTGATGATTGCCTTCGTCGTCGTTGCCCTGATCAGCCTGGGGCTGATTGGCGACCGGGTGCAGACGATCGCGGTCGACAACAATCGCGGGATGGAGCTCGCCCACGAAATGCGGGAGCATCTCGGCGAACTTGACCTACACGCCCGCAACGCCATGCTGTTCGAGGAAATCAGTCGGCAACGCGAATCCCAGCAAGGCGTTAATGCGGCGCTCCAGGCTTATCAGGCCTACGAGCAGCAACTGGCGAAACTCTCCCTGAGTGCCGAGGCCGAGGCCATGCTTGGCGAACTCGCTGCCTTGCGCCAGGGAGCGGAGGTAGCCCTGGGCAGGCTCTTTGTTCTCGTCGGTGAGGGTAACCAGCCAGCCGTCGAAGCACATTTCCTTGAGCAGCTCAGCCCGGCGACACGTGCCTGGCACGATGCCATTCACCGCCTGGTGGAGCGTGAGAAAGCGGACAACGCTGAAGCGCTGGAGGAAATCGCGGCAATCCGAGCCAACGTCGAGCGTATCCTGTTCGGCCTGATCGGCATGGCGGTGGTATTGATGATTCCCTCTGGCCTGTGGGTCACCCGCGGCATCACCAATCCACTGTCGGAAGCGGTCGCAGTGGCGGAATCGGTGGCCGCAGGCAATTTCGACAACCGGATCGATCAAACCGGGCGGGATGAACCCGCTCATCTTCTGCAGACACTGGCCCGCATGCAGGCGGATCTGAAAGCACGTAGCGCCAGCGAACGACGGATTGCTGCCGAGGCACTGCGCATCAAGGTGGCGCTTGATGTCGGCTCGAACTGCGTCATGCTGGCCGACCCCGAAGGGCGGCTGATTTATTCGAACGAGGCACTGCTGTCCATGATGCGTCGTGCAGAGCATGACATTCGTCAGCAGTTCCCGGATTTTCGGGCCGACTCCCTGGCTTCGGGCGAGTTTCGCATCCATTCGCTCAGTCCGGCATTTCATGGCGAGCGCCTGGCCGGCTTGGGCGAGTCGCAACGCACCGAGCTCAAGCTGGCATCAAGAAGCTTTTCGCTGGTGCTTACCCCCGTCCTTGGAGAGGGGGGCTGTCGCCTGGGAACCGTCATCGAATGGCAGGACCGTACCGGAGAGGTGGCCATTGAGCAGGAAATCGGTGACATCATCGATGCAGCGGTGGCAGGTGACTTTTCCCGGCGCATCGTGCAGCAGGATAAACAAGGGTTCTTCCTCAAGCTGAGCAGTGGTATCAACGGATTGCTGGACGCCAACGGGCGTGCAATGGAAGAAATCGGCGGTATGCTGGCCCGTCTGGCCGGTGGCGATCTCACCGAAAAGATCGACATGCCCGGCCAGGGTGTGTTGGCCAAACTTCGGGACGACGCCAACGGTACGGTTGATCATTTGCGCGAGATTGTCCTGTCGATCAAGCAGTCCACCGACGCCATCAACGTCGCGGCCAGAGAGATTGCCCAGGGGAACCAGGATCTCTCCGGGCGCACCGAGCAACAGGCTTCCAGTCTGGAGGAAACGGCGTCGAGCATGGAAGAGCTGACTGGTACCGTGCACCAGAATGCGGAAACCGCCCGGCGTGCCAACGAGCTTGCCGGCGATGCCCTGCGGGTGGCCGAACAGGGCGGTGCCGTGGTCGGTCAGGTGGTGAGCACCATGAGCGCCATCCAGCAATCCAGCCGCCGGATCGCCGACATCATCGGCGTGATCGACGGGATTGCCTTCCAGACCAACATCCTTGCCCTCAACGCGGCGGTCGAGGCGGCACGAGCCGGGGAACAGGGCCGGGGCTTTGCCGTGGTGGCGACGGAAGTCCGTAATCTGGCGCAGCGCAGCGCGGCGGCGGCAAAGGAAATCAAGTCGCTGATCGGCGACTCGGTGGACAAGGTGGCTGTCGGTAACCGCCTGGTCACCGAGGCGGGAACGACCATGGCCGACGTGGTGGCCAGTATTCAACAGGTGGCCCGCCTGATGGCCGATATCTCGGCCGCCAGCCGCGAGCAAAGCTCCGGCATCGAGCAGGTCGGGCTGGCAATCAATCAGATGGACGAGGTCACCCAGCAGAATGCAGCCCTGGTCGAGCAGGCCGCGGCTGCCGCGGAAAGCCTGCAGGAGCAGGCACAAGGTCTGGCGCGGGCGGTTTCGGTTTTTCGGCTCCAGCCCTCGGGCAATGCATCCGCCAACCCTGTCTCCTTGCCGGATCTACGGCGCCCGATGCCTGTTTTAAGACCAATGTTGACGTCCAGACCAGCACAACTTGTCGAAGCGGGTCACGTACCCCGAGTGTCTGCCCGCGAAGACGGCTGGGCAGAGTTATAACCCCGAATAGAAGGGCAGATTCATGCGCAACAATCAGCCAGTGACCCAGAACGAAATTGCTCTCACGTCCGAAAGCCTGATCGTCTCCAAGACAGATCTGAAAGGACTGATCACTTTTGTTAACAAGGACTTTGTCGATATCAGCGGCTTTTCCGAGGCTGAGCTGATCGGTCAGCCACACAACATCGTCCGCCACCCCGACATGCCGGTTGAAGCCTACGCCGACATGTGGCGCGACCTGCATGAGGGTCGGCCGTGGACCGGTGTTGTCAAGAACCGTTGCAAGAATGGCGATCACTACTGGGTTCTGGCCACGGCCACGCCGATCCGGGAGAACGACCAGGTGGTCGGTTACCTGTCGGTTCGGCGGCGTCCGACCCGGCAGCAGGTCGAGGCGGCGGAAAATGCCTATCGTCTGTTCCGGGAAAAACGTAGCGGCGGCTTGCGCATCCGCCATGGCGCGGTGGTCAATGGCGGTCCCGGGCTGCTCGCCGGCTGGTCGTTGCGGCAGAAACTGTTCGGTGGCTTCGTGACGCTCTTGCTGGCCAGTGTGCTGATTGCTGCGCTGGGACTGTGGGGAATGGGGCAGGTTCGGGACAACGCTGTTGCGCTCAACGAAGATGGCGTCAAGCCGACCCAGGTGCTGGCCGTGATCGGGCGTCTGATGGCTGAGAATCGTAGCCAGGTGCTGCTCACCCTGCAGCACGATCCGGCCGGACGTTACGCCGAACTGCACGACCACGAGGTCAGTTTCCATACTCGTCAGATCGAAGCCAATATTGCCGAGATCAATCGTCAGTGGGATATCTACGCCAAGCGCCCGATGTCCGCCGAGCAACAGCAACTGGCCGAAGAATTCCAGGTCGCGCGCACCCGCTTCGTCCAGGAAGGTCTGTTGCCGGCCAAGCAGGCCTTGCTGGAAGGGCGTTTCGACGACGCCAACATGATCCTGCTGCGCAAGATCAATCCAACCTACACTGCGGCGGCAGCCAAAGCCGAAGCCCTCTTCGCCATGCAGGCCGAGCAGGCGCAGACTCTGGCCGATCAGGGAGAGGCGCTGTACCGTTCGGAAATCACCTGGGCGGCTGTCATCGTGGTCCTGGCGCTGTGCCTCGGCCTGTGGATTGCCCTGGCGATCACCCGTTCGATCACCTCGCCGATCCGCGAAATCATCGCCACCTTCGGCTCGCTGGCCAATGGCGACTACAGCCGCAATGTTGACGTCTCGCGCAACGATGAAATGGGCAAGATCCTGCAGGGCTTGCAGTCGATGCAGATTCAGCAGGGCTTCAACGTCGATCAGGCCAGGCGCATTGCCAACGACAACCTGCGTATCCGCATTGCGCTCGATTGCGTCAATTCCAATCTGCGCATTGCGGATGACAGCGGTTTGGTCCTCTATGCCAACAAGGGGCTGCAATCCACATTGCGCCGGATCGAGCCACAGCTGCGCGAACGGATGCCGGGTTTCTCGGTTGACCGCTTCATTGGCAGCAATATTGGTGATTTCTACGCCGATCCTCAGGCGGCTCTCAGCTCCTTGCGTGAGCTGCGGGAGACCCGGGTGACCGAAATGGACATTGGTGGCCGGATTTTCAATGTGGTGACCAATCCGATCATCAACGAACGGGGCGAGCGTCTCGGCACCGTCGGCGAGTGGCTCGACCGTACCGCCGAGATCACTGCCCAGCGTCTGGTCGCCGATCTGATCGGCAAGGCTTCAGCCGGTAACCTGGATGCGCGCCTCGATGCCAATTCCCTGGAGGGCTTCTATCGAGAGCTGGGCAAGGGGGTCAACAGCCTGCTTGAAACCACCTCATCGGCCATCGGCGAGATTGCCGACCTGCTGTCGCGGATCGCCGCCGGTGACCTGATGCACACGGTGAATACGGAGTATCAGGGGACTTTCGCCCGTCTGCGCGATGATGCCAACCAGACGGTGATGCGTCTGCGCGAGCTGGTCGGTGGCATACAGTCTTCGGCGGAAATGATCAATGTCGCCGCCAAGGAGATTGCCTCCGGCAACCAGGATCTGTCCGGTCGTACCGAAGAACAGGCCAGCAGCCTGGAGGAGACCGCGTCGAGCATGGAGGAGCTTACGGCGACGGTCAAGCAGAACGCCGAGAACGCCCGCCAGGCCAACGAACTGGCGGGTACCGCCCAACGGGTGGCCGAACAGGGCGGTGAGGTTGTCGGCCAGGTGGTCGAAACCATGGGCTCGATTCATCAGGCCAGTGCCAAGATTGCCGACATCATCAGCGTCATCGACGGGATCGCCTTCCAGACCAACATCCTGGCGCTTAACGCGGCGGTTGAAGCGGCACGTGCCGGCGAACAGGGGCGCGGTTTTGCCGTGGTCGCCACCGAAGTGCGCAATCTTGCCCAGCGCAGCGCAGCGGCAGCCAAGGAGATCAAGGGCCTGATTTCCGATTCGGTTGGTCGTGTCGAAACGGGTAGCAAGCTGGTCAATCAGGCTGGTTCGACGATGACCGAAATCATGAGCAGCATCAAGCGGGTAGCCCGGATCGTTACGGACATTGCCGAAGCCAGCCGCGAACAGAGTGCAGGTATCGAGCAGGTCAGCCTGGCCGTGAGCCAGATGGACGAGGTGACGCAGCAGAATGCGGCCCTTGTCGAACAAGCCGCGGCGGCCGCCGAGAGCCTGGAAGAGCAGGCAGAATCGATGGCGCGTGCAGTTGCGGTGTTCCGACTGGCAGAAAAACGGACGGTCGCGCAAACTACGACGGTAGCTCCAGCCATTGAGCGTCGTCCACCACCGGTGCGAGAGAAGCCGCGCAGCTTGCCGGCCAGTCTCGATGACGAATGGGAAGAGTTCTGAGATGGCCCTCGACCCGAAATCGACGCCACTGGCGGCGAGCCGGCTGAGAGAAGAGATCGGCAGGGTGTTGCCGGCCCGCGACGGAGCTGCCCGGGAATTTGCCTTTTCGGATGCTGACTTCGAACGGGTGCGCAAGCTGATTTATCAACATGCCGGCATCTCCCTGTCGCCCGTGAAGAAGGATATGGTCTATTCGCGTCTTGCCAGGCGCCTGCGTGCCCTCAACAAATCCAGCTTTGGTGCTTACCTGGATGAGCTTGAACGGCACGGCGGCGACGAATGGGAGCGCTTCGTCAATTCATTGACCACCAATCTCACCTCGTTCTTCCGCGAGCCGCACCACTTCCCCCTGTTGGCCGATCACCTGCGCAAGCTGGGTGATCGACGGCCGATCAGGATCTGGTGTTCGGCGGCGTCCACGGGTGAGGAGCCTTATTCGATCGCCATGACGGTGGCTGAAACCTTTGGCAACGATGTCTCGCATGTCAGCATCGTCGCCTCCGATCTCGATACCAATGTGCTGGCAACGGCGCAGAAGGGCGTCTACAGCGTGGATCGGCTGGAAAAGATGTCACCCGAGCGCCTGCGCCGGTTTTTTCTGCGCGGGACCGGGAATCAGGAAGGCTTTGCCGCGGTGCGGCCGGAGTTGAAAAGGCTCATCGAGTTTCGTCGGATCAACCTGCTTGACGCCAGTTACAGCATCAAGGGGCCGCTGGACGTGATTTTTTGTCGCAATGTCATGATTTATTTCGATAAACCAACCCAGCACAAGATACTTTCGCGCTTCGCGCCCATGATGCAGCCCGATGGACTGCTGTTTGCCGGTCATTCGGAAAGCTTTCTGCACGCAGCTGAGCTGTTCCGCTCGCTCGGCAAGACGGTCTACGCCCTGGCTGGCTCTCGCTGAAAAGGAAACGCGTGCAACGCGCCTACGACGAAAATCTGGCCACCAATCTTTACTTTGACCGGCACTTTGCGACCGACGCCGCAAAGATATTGCCGGGCGAGTATTTCGTATCCGGTCAGGGAAAACTGCTCGTCACCGTACTCGGTTCCTGCGTCGCTGCCTGCATTCGCGATGTCGATGCAGGTATCGGCGGGATGAATCATTTCATGCTGCCCGATGACGGCGGGCGTGGCGAAACCGCGGGCACCTCGGCCCGCTACGGATCCTATGCGATGGAAGTGCTGATCAACCACCTGCTCAAGCTGGGGGCGCGGCGTAATCGTCTCGAAGCCAAGGTGTTTGGCGGCGGGGCCGTGATGGCTAGCCTGGCCAGCAGCAATGTCGGTGCGCGTAACGCCGAGTTCGTACTAGGCTACCTGAAGACGGAAAAAATCCCGGTGGTGGCCAAGGATCTGCTCGATTCCTATCCACGCAAGGTTTACTACTTTTCGCAAAGCGGACGGGTCCTGGTCAAGAAGCTGCATCGCGTCCATAACGAGACCCTGTTCAGTCGTGAACGCGATTACAAGGCCAGACTGTCCGGGACGCCGATGGCCGGCGATGTGGAGCTGTTCATTTGATGAGGACAATGGCTTTGGGTGGCTGCAGATGAGCAAGATCCGGGTTCTAGTGGTTGATGATTCGGCGCTGATGCGCGGGCTGTTGACTGCAATGATCAATGCTGCGCCCGATCTTGAGGTGGTTGGTGCGGCTCAGGATGCACAAAGCGCCCGGGATCTGATCAAGACACTCAATCCGGATGTGCTGACGCTTGATGTGCACATGCCAGGGATGGATGGCCTCGAGTTTCTGGAGCGGCTGATGCGATTGCGACCGATGCCGGTGGTCATGGTTTCATCCTATACCGGCGCAACCTCGGAAACCACGCTTCGGGCGCTAGAGCTCGGAGCGGTCGATTTCATTGGCAAACCGCGTACCGATGGTGCGCTGGCGATGGAAAACTATGCAGAAGATCTCGCCGACAAGATTCGTGCAGCGAAAAATGCGCGTGTGCGCGGATACAAATTTCCGGTCACACCCGCACCCACGGCCGGGCCCCGGTCAACGCCGATGAGTACCGCGTCACCGGCAGCCGGTTCGGCCCTGGGAAATGGAAAGATCATCTTTCTCGGCGCCTCCACTGGCGGCACCGAGGCGATCAAGGAGTTTCTCCTGGGCATTCCGGCCAACTGTCCGCCGATATTGATCGTTCAGCACATGCCGGAAACCTTCACGGCCTCGTTCGCCAGGCGTCTGGACAGCCTTTGCGCGCCGCGCGTGCTTGAGGCCAGAGGGAACGAAAAAATCGAGCCGGGTACTGTCTACATCGCGCCGGGGCATTCCCACCTGCTAATCCGGCGCAGCGGAAATTCTTACGTCACCGAACTGTCCGCCGCCGAACCGGTGAACCGGCACCGGCCCTCGGTCGATGTGTTGTTTGATTCGGCGGCGCAGATTGTCGGTCGTCAGGCAGTGGGCGTCATTCTCACCGGTATGGGCAAGGATGGCGCGCAAGGCATGCTGCGTCTGCGTAATGCCGGTGCCCGTACCTTCGGCCAGGATGAGGCCAGCTGTGTGGTTTACGGAATGCCGCGTGAAGCGTTCCTGATCGGCGCGGTTGAGGAGCAGTGCGCCCTGGACGAGATGGCGCGCAAGGTCATGTCGGCCGTAAGGTAATATTGTCCGGCAGGGCTTGCTGGAATCAACGAAAGTATTAAACTACTTAAATATTTGGTATTTTTTTGGGAATTGAAATGCAGACGAGTGTCAAACAGGAAGCCGGGATCGCCACGATCAAGCTGGTCGGGCGTTTCGATTTCAACACGCATCGGGATTTTCGGACGGCCTACGAGCCCCTGATTGCCGATTCGGCCTGCCAGGCCGTGACTGTCGATTTCAGCGGTGTCGACTATCTGGACAGCTCGGCACTGGGCATGTTGCTGATGTTGCGTGACAAGATGGGTGGTTGTGGCAAGGACGTCGTGCTCAGCGGCGTCCAGGGTAATGTCAGGCAGGTGCTTGAAATCGCCAATTTCAGCAAGTTGTTCCGCATCGTCTGAGCGGTGAGCGGTCTTTTGCAGGTGCTTCAACAGACGAGGGGATGGGAATGTCGGAATTACTGAAGAACATTGATGCACGCACCAAGCTTGCAGGTACCAACAAGCTTGAGATACTGCTTTTCTTTCTTGGTGTGGATCAACGAACCGGTCGTCGTGAAACCTACGGGATCAATGTCTTCAAGGTGCGTGAGGTGATGCGCACGCCAGTGATCACGGCGGCGCCCGATATGCCGCCTTCGGTCGAGGGTATGGTCAGCCTGCGCGGGGCCCTGGTGCCGGTGATCGACCTCGCCAAATACTCGGGTATTGCTCCCGAGACGCCGCGCGAGATCATGATCGTTACCGAGTACAACGGGCATACCCAGGGTTTCCTGGTTGAGGGTGTGGATACCATCCTGCGCCTTGACTGGAGCAAGATGCGGGTGCCGCCCGAGATGTTGACGGCGCAGACCGGCGGTCTGGTGACTGCCGTGACCGAACTCGAAGACAACCGGTTGGTGATGATGATGGATGTCGAGAAGGTTCTGGCCGAAACGACCTCCATCGAAAACGAGATCATGTTCCGCAGCGTGGTCAAGGTTGACCGGCCGGATGTCACTGTTTTCTATTGCGATGACTCCAGCGTGGCGCGCAAGCAGATCGAACGAACCCTGGAAGCCATGGGGGTGAAGGGCGTCAGTGCCGTCAATGGCCGGCAGATGTGGGATGAGATGGAAAAGGTCGCTTCCTACGCAAAGTCGGTCGGTAAACCCGTATCGTCGCTGATCAACCTGATCCTGACCGACATCGAAATGCCGGAAATGGATGGCTATATTCTGACCAAGAAGATCAAGTCGGATCCACGTTTCGCCAATATCCCGGTGATCATGCACTCGTCGCTGTCCGGGATGTCCAACCAGAAGCTGGGTCAATCGGTTGGTGTCGACGAATATGTGCCCAAGTTCGAGCCGCAACGACTCTCCGAAACACTGATCCGTCGGCTGGGTGTCGATGAACCGGAAAAAGCCTGAGGCTGGGAGCCAAGATGAATCTGGTCGAAAACAAGAATCTGCTCGAAAGCGTTGATGCCCGGACTCGCCTGGCCGGGTCGAACAAGATGGAAATCCTGCTGTTCTCCCTCGGTACGCGCGAAATCTTCGGGATCAACGTGTTCAAGGTGCGCGAAGTCGGTCGTACCCCGCACATCACCAAGACGCCGAACATGCCGCGTGGTGTGGAAGGCTTGATCTCGCTGCGCGGCAACGTGATTCCGGTGCTCTCACTGGCCCCCTTCATGCAGCTCGAAGGTGTGCCGCCCGGTCTGGGCAAGACCATGATGGTCGCCGAATATTCCAAGCGGACGCTGGGTTTTCTCGTGCATGAAGTCGATCGCATCATCCGCGTCGACTGGGAGCGGGTGAAGGCGCCGGAAAGCGTGCTGACCGCCAACCATGGCCTGATCACCGCGGTCATCGAACTTGAGGGGGGCGGTCTGGTCTCCATCCTCGATGTCGAGCAGATCCTCGCCAATGCCTTTGGTGAAGCGCTGGTCATCGATATCCTGCCGGCCCGGGTCGATCCCGACACCAGTGTGTTCTTCGTTGACGATTCGATCGTTGCCCGGCGCAAGATTTCCGAGGTTCTCGACAAACTTGGCGTGCGTCACAAGCACGCCACCAACGGTCTCGAGGCGTGGACCCGCCTGCAGGGTATTGCTGCCCACGCGCACCAGGTCGGCAGCAACATCCGTGACGAAATCCGCCTGATCCTGGTCGACGCCGAGATGCCGGAAATGGACGGTTACGTGCTCACCAAGAACATCAAGTCTGACCCCCGTTTCGAGGGCGTGCCGGTGGTCATGCACTCGTCGCTGTCTTCCGAGGCCAATCGGGCGATGGGCAAATCCGTCGGGGTCGATGCCTACGTGGCGAAATTCGATGCCGAGGCGCTCGCTGATACCCTGCGCCCACTGATTGAGCGTTAACAAGAATGTCTATTGGAGTTTTGCATGGCTGCTGATCCGAAAACGCGGTTTCTGGTAGTGGACGATTTCTCGACCATGCGTCGTATCGTGCGCAATCTGCTCAAGGAGCTGGGCTTCACCAACGTGGACGAAGCCGAAGACGGGGCCATCGCCTTGCAGAAACTGCAGAACGGTGGATTCGAGTTCGTCGTCACTGACTGGAACATGCCGAACATGGATGGCCTGACCCTGCTGCAGACGATACGGGCGACGCCGACGCTGAAGCATCTGCCGGTGCTGATGATCACTGCCGAAGCCAAGAAGGAAAACATCATCGCGGCCGCCCAGGCGGGCGCCAGCGGTTATATCGTCAAGCCTTTCACCGCGGGAACCTTGTCCGAAAAACTGAACAAGATTTTTGAAAAATACGGTCAGGCCTGAGGGGAAGTTTCATGTCCGCAAGTAACGATTCCGCCGATCTCGAAGCACTGTTTGACTCGATTGCCACCGATTACCAACCGGCTCCGGCCCCGAAACCGGCGCCAGCGGCACCGGCCGGCGTGGGCGATAACGACGAACTGCAGGCCTTGTTCGACAGCGTCGCCGCCGAGAGCGCCTCGCTGGCGGCAGAGTCCACCCATGGCGACAACTGGCCGCAGCAGGAGGTGGTTTTCAACCGCATCGGCCAGATGGCGCGTGTCCTGCACGACACGCTCGGTCAGCTCGGCTATGACAAGTTGATCGAAAAGACCGTGTCGGCGCTCCCGGATGCCAAGGATCGCCTGGCCTACGTCGCCAATCTCACCGAGCAGGCGGCTTGTCGCGTGCTCAACGCGACCGACATCGCCGGTCCGCTGGTCGACGACATGGAGAATCGCGCCCGCGATTTGGGGGCGTCCTGGGACAAGGTCTTCGCCAATCAGATGTCGCCGGCGGAGTTCAAGGCCTTGGCCGTGGAAACCCGGCAATTCCTCAACCAGCGACTGCCCGAGCAAACCCGGGCGACCCATGCGCAGCTGACCGAAATCATGATGGCGCAAGACTTTCAGGATTTGACCGGGCAGGTGATCAAGAAGATCGTTGGTCTGGCCCAGGAACTGGAGAGCGGCCTCATGGGGCTGCTGATCGAGGTCTTGCCTGAAGCCAGGAAAACAGAGGAAGTCACCAGTCTGATGAACGGTCCGGTGGTTAACGCCGCCGGTCGCACCGATGTCGTGGTCAATCAGGAGCAGGTCGACGATCTGCTCGACAGCCTCGGCTTCTGAGGAGAAAAGAAATGAGCGATTTCTCGGGAATGGAGGATCTCCTGCAGGACTTCCTGCAGGAAGCCCACGATCTGCTGTCCGATGTGGACAACAAGCTTGTCGATCTGGAAAAGACGCCGGACGACAAGGGGCTTCTCAATGACATATTCCGTGGCTTCCACACCGTCAAGGGGGGCGCCGGCTTTCTCAACGCGACCGAGCTGGTGACGCTCTGTCACCTGACCGAGAATCTGTTCGATCGCCTGCGTAACGGTGAACTGGAACTGACCGCCGAGTTGATGGATGTCATCATGGATGCCACCAAGGGCGTGCGCGAAATGTTCGGCGAGCTGGGGCAGGGAGTGCAGCCGCAACCAGCTGCCGCCCATGTCATTGCCGCCTTGCAGGGGGCTCTCAGCGGCGAGGCGCCGGCGCCCGTCGCGGCAGCCGTAGTCGAGCCGCCGCCCGCCCCGTCGGCATCGGCCGATACTTCGGCAGCTGCAGGTGAGCCGGACTGGGCCAGCCTGCAGGCGGCGATCACTGGTGAGCCGGTGAAGCCTGCGGCGGAGGGCGTGGTGATCACACGCGCCGAGACTGCTGCTGCCAAGCAGGCAGCCGCTGCTCCCGTTGCCGCGGCTGCCAAGGATGGTGCACCGTCGCCGTTTGGGCGTCGGGCCTCGGACCGGCCGGCTGCCACGGCCAGCAGTTCGCGTCGTGCCGAGGAGCGTGGTCGAGAAAACACCATTCGCGTAGACACCTCACGTCTCGACCAGGTGCTCAATCTTTCCGGTGAAATCGGTTTGACCAAGAACCGCCTCACCAGCCTGCGCGCCGACATCCTGGCCGGCAAGAGCGATCCGGAAACCCTGCATGCGCTCGATCAGGCGGTCAGCCAGCTCGATCTGCTGGTGTCGGACCTGCAGAATTCGGTGATGAAGACCCGGATGCAGCCGATCGGTCGCCTGTTCCAGAAGTATCCCCGCATTGCCCGCGATCTGGCCCGTCAGCTGGGCAAGGACGTCGAACTGGTGCTCGCCGGCGAAGAAACCGAAGTCGACAAGACGATGATCGAGGATCTGGCCGATCCGCTGATCCACCTGATCCGCAATGCCGTCGATCACGGTGTCGA
The DNA here is from genome assembly GCA_002425245.1 of Betaproteobacteria bacterium UBA5582. GTDB lineage: Bacteria > Pseudomonadota > Gammaproteobacteria > Burkholderiales > Rhodocyclaceae > Azonexus. Next base: position 50,209 of record DILW01000042.1, read on the forward strand.
AATGCCCGACGAGCGTGCCGCCGCCGGCAAGCCGGCAAAGAGCCTGGTGCGCCTGGAGGCGCGTCAGGAAGGCGATCACATCGTCCTGATCATCGCCGACGACGGCAAGGGTATGAGTGCCGAGCGCATCCGCGCCAAGGCCGTGGACAAGGGTCTGATTTCGGAAGAAGAGGCCAACACCCTCGACGAACGGCAGAGCCTGAACCTGATCTTCCTCCCTGGCTTCTCGACCAAGACCCAGATTTCGGACGTATCCGGCCGTGGCGTCGGCATGGATGTGGTCAAGACCAATATCCAGAAGCTCAACGGTTCGGTCGAGATTCGTTCGGAGCCTGGCAAGGGCTCGGTGTTCCTGATCTCGCTGCCGCTGACCCTGGCGATCCTGCCGGTGTTGCTGGTGCTGCTGGGCGATCAACCGTTTGCCCTGCCGCTGTCGCTGGTTCGCGAAATCCTGCCGATCGACCAGCAACGGGTCCAGGAAGTTGGTGGCAAGGAAACACTGGTGGTGCGCGGTGAAGTGCTGCCGGTAATCTCGCTGGCCAAGCTGCTGGGCTGGCCACGTGATCGTGCGCCCGAGTACGGTGTGTTCATGCAAACCGCGGAGCGCAGCTTCATTCTCGGGGTGGATAGTTTTGCCGGTCGCGACGACGCCGTCATCAAGTCGCTGGAAGACTTCAGGCCCAAGGGCGTGGCTGGCGTGACCACCCTCTCCAACGGGCAGATCGTGCTGATCCTCGACATGAAGGAGTTGTTGACCGATTACAGTCAGCACAACGATGGGGGTTTGGCCATCCGCAACTTCGAGTTTTCCTGATGGATTGAAGTCCTTTCCGGTCAACGAGTTAACGAGGGAGGCATTGCCTCCCTCGTTTTTTTTGAGGTTCTGCGTACTCTCATCGACTTAGCTGGTCTACCTCGAAACAAAATAAAAAACAAACGCTACCTATTTAATTTGCTTGGTTTTTTTCTATAATAGGGCCAACCTGTTTAGAAAACGGCCATGGCAGAAGAGAGCGATCTGGAGAAAACCGAGGAGCCTACCGGTAGGCGAATCGAGCAAGCTCGGGAAAAGGGGCAGATCCCCCAGTCCCGGGAGCTCGGTACGTTCATGGTGCTCATCGTTGCTGCCGCGACGCTATGGATGATGAGTGGCTGGTTCATGGGCAGGACGCTGGCGCTGACGCGCGATGCCTTCATGCCCGATGTCAGCCACATGCACGAGCCGGCGATGATGGTCACGCGCCTGGTGGATTTGTCCGCCGACGCCCTGTTTGTCTTTGCTCCCCTGTTTGCCCTGCTGGTGCTGGCTGCCCTCCTGCCGCCCTTCTTCCTCAACGCCTGGGTGTTTGCGCCGAATGCGCTGGTGCCCGATCTCAACCGCCTCAATCCCTTGTCGGGTCTCGGGCGGATGTTCTCCTGGAACAGCTTGATGGAGTTGGGCAAAGCCATCCTCAAGGCCTTGCTGGTGGGGGGCGTCGCCGTCCTGCTCATTTCCAGCCAGCGCGAGGAAATCTTCGGGCTGCTCGCCGAGCCGCTGGAAGCTGGAATTGCGCATGCCGGCCAGATGCTCCTGTTCGCCTTCCTGATCCTGGTGTTGTCCTTGCTCATCGTGGTCGCAGCCGATGTGCCCTTCCAGTTGTGGCACTACTACCACAAGCTGAAGATGACCAAGGAAGAGGTCAAGCAGGAAATGAAGGAAATGATGGGCGATCCCTTCGTCAAGGGGCGGATACGCAGCCTGCAGATGCAGGCGGCCCGCCGGCGCATGATGCAGGCAGTACCGCAGGCCGACGTGATCGTCACCAACCCGACCCACTACGCGGTTGCCCTGTCCTACAAGTCCGGCATGGCGGCGCCCAAGGTGGTGGCCAAGGGAACGGGCGCGATTGCCCTGAAGATACGCGAACTGGCCGCCGAGCACGGGGTGCCGATACTTGAGGCGCCGCCCCTGGCGCGGGCGCTCAACAAGCACGCCGAACTCGACAAGGAAATCCCGGCCACCCTGTACAACGCGGTGGCCGAAGTGCTTGCCTACATCTATCAACTGGCCAACTGGCGTCAGGTCGGCGGGGCCTATCCGGTGCCGCCGCGGGATCTGCCCGTGCCGGCGGAACTGGTTCCGGAGGCGGCGTAAATGGCAACCGGTTCCCTCCGCCTGCAGAACATCTTCGGTCGCCTGAACACCATTCAGATGGCGGCGCCGGTGTTGATCATCATGATCCTGTCGATGATGATCCTGCCCCTGCCGCCCTTCGTCCTCGATTTGTTCTTTACCTTCAACATCGCGGTCGCCGTCCTCATTCTGATGGTTGCGGTGAACACCGAGAAGACCCTCGACTTCTCGGTTTTCCCGACCGTGCTGCTGGTCACCACGCTGATGCGTCTGTCACTGAACGTCGCCTCGACCCGGGTGGTGCTGCTTGAGGGGCACAACGGTCCCGACGCGGCCGGCAAGGTCATCGAGGCTTTCGGGCACTTCCTGGTCGGCGGGAATTTTGCCGTCGGCATCATCGTCTTCATCATCTTGGTGGTGATCAACTTCATGGTCATCACCAAGGGTGCGGGGCGGGTTGCGGAAGTGTCGGCACGCTTCACCCTGGACGCGATGCCCGGCAAACAGATGGCCATTGACGCCGACCTCAATGCCGGCCTGATCGGCGAGGAAGAAGCGCGTCAGCGGCGCTCGGACATTGCCCGCGAATCCGAGTTCTACGGATCGATGGACGGTGCATCGAAATTTGTCCGCGGCGACGCCATCGCCGGCATCATCATCACCCTGCTCAACATCGTCGGTGGCTTGATCGTCGGCATGGCTCAACACGATCTGCCCTTGGCCGAAGCCGGACGAATCTACACGCTGCTGGCGATCGGTGACGGCCTGGTCGCCCAGATTCCCGGTCTGGTCATTTCCATCGCTGCCGGTCTGGTGGTGACCCGGGTCTCCGACGATCGGGACATGGGACAGCAGTTCGTGGCGCAGATTTTCAGCAATTCCAAGGTGCTGATCATCACTGCCTCGATCATCGGCTTGCTGGGCCTGATCCCGGGAATGCCCAATCTGGTCTTCCTGCTGATTGCCGGGAGCCTCGGCTGGTTCGGCTGGAAGCTCAGCCAACGCCAGAAGCGGGTGATCGAAACCCCGGTCAAGGTGGCGCCTCCTCCCATCCCCGAGGCCATCGACGCCAGCTGGAACGATGTGGCCCAGCTCGACGTGCTGGGCCTGGAAGTCGGCTACCGTCTGATTCCCCTGGTGGACAAGACCCAGGACGGCGAGCTGCTGCGCCGGATCCGGGGCATCCGCAAGAAATTTGCCCAGGAAGTCGGCTTCCTGGTATCGCCGGTGCATATCCGGGACAACCTCGAGCTCAAGCCCAATGCCTACCGCATCCAGCTCAAGGGGGTCGAGGTCGGTGCCGGCGAGGCTTTTGCCGGTCAGTTGATGGCCATCAACCCCGGGCGGGTTGCCGGCAGCCTCAACGGCACCGTCACCACCGATCCGGCTTTCGGGCTGCCCGCGGTCTGGATCGACGCCAGTCAGCGCGACCAGGCACAGGCCTACGGCTATACCGTGGTCGATGCCTCGACCGTGATTGCCACCCACCTCAATCACCTGATCCTGACCCATGCCGGCGAATTGCTCGGCCGCCAGGAAGTTCAGCAACTGCTCGACCATCTGGCCAAGGAAATGCCCAAGCTGGTCGAGGATCTGGTGCCCAAGGTGATTCCGCTCGGCACCCTGCAGAAAGTCCTGCAGGGCCTGCTCGAAGAAGGGGTCCACATCCGCGACATGCGTACCATCATCGAGACCGTGGCCGATCACGCGGTGCGCACGCAGAACGCCGACGACCTGATTGCCCAGGTGCGTGTCGCCCTGGGTCGGGCTATCGTTCAGCAGCTGTTCCCGGGCAACGGCGAAATGCAGGTGATGTCGCTCGATCCCACACTCGAACGCCTGCTTGCCCAGGCAGTGGCCGGCGGCAGCGAAAACACCAGCTTCGAGCCGGGTCTTGCCGAAACCCTCATGCGCGAAACCGCCAACGCCAGCAACCGCCAGGAAGGCCTGGGTCTGCCGGCGGTCCTGCTGGTGCCGCCCAGCTTGCGCACCCTGCTCTCCAAATTCCTGCGTCGCACCGTACCCCAGTTGAAGGTGCTGGCGCATACCGAAATTCCTGAAAATCGAATCATCAAGGTGACCTCGATCATCGGAGGTAAATCATGAACGTCAGAAAATTCATCGCCGCCAACGCTCGGGATGCCTTGAGAAAAGTCAAGGAGACCCTGGGCAACGACGCGATCATCCTGTCCAACCGCGGGGTGCCAGGCGGTGTCGAAATCATGGCGGTTGCCGCCAGGGACATGGCGATGATCGTGCCGACTGCCGCCAGCGACCATGCAGCGCCGATGCAGCCCAAGGTCCAGGCCCAGGCGCGGCCGATGCCTGCCGACGACGATGATTACCGCGTACTGCTCAGTTCAGCCCGGGCCCGCGTGAGCGGCGTCAACCCGCCGCAGGCCCAGGCGGCACCGCGCGCTGGCGCGCCGGGCAGCC